>JALVIT010000158.1 GCA_027028545.1 Desulfurococcales archaeon | reverse complement strand
AAGTAGAACCTAGACACTGTCTCCACGGATATCCTCATTCCTCCTGTAGAAAACAAATAAAACTGAAAGACCGTGGAGTTAAAAGCAGATCTACCCGACGATCTGAATAAGATATTGTGTAGAAAGAACTGAAAGGAGAGTAGCTTCATTTCTGGCCAACGTCAAGGGTAGTCCCTCTTCTTAGCATCTGATAAATATGTATTAAGTTTTACTTAAACATTGAATATAAGTAGTTAATCATTATGATACAGAAATTCCAATTCTTCAGGATTATATTCTTCGGCTAGGTCCCACCAGTCCATGAAGTCTTGGTATATATTGATGAAGCCATGCTTCTTTATGAGTTGTTTGATCTTCTCCTTCTTCTCCCAAGTTATTGGACCTGTTTCAAAATAATAGAATAGATCTTCCAGCGTAATACCCATCGATAAATACTTTTTCCTAAGCTCCTCATACTCCTCCCTGGTCCTTCTCCTCTCCACCACTTCATGCTCTATAATCCTTCTTATAAGCCTCCTTAAAATGTTCAAAATGAATCCCCATTCTACATAGTTATTCCATATTAAACATAAATATATCTTAGTAGTCTAGTTCATACTTAGATCCCAGATGAACCCCTATTATCTTCCTTATAAAACCAAAAAAAGAAAAAAGCTTATTATTCTCAGGAAGTAGACGAAGCGTATATAAGATACGTATTATGAGAAATATTATTTTGGAGAGCCCGGCGGGCCATGTTCAGCACTCGGTGCTGAGAATCCCGTCGGGCGGATGATCCCATTTAATCTTTTAATAAAGTTGGATCTTCTCAACAAACTATTTTATTTCTTAATTCAGTTATTCATCCCAGTTTAAAGTATGTGCTTTATATGTTTCCTATAATATAGTTTTTAGTATGCGGTGTTTTTAGATAGTGGTTATTAAGGGGGATTGCTGTGAAGGTGCTATTGGTTCCCTTTACAATGTTTATGGTTTCGGACTATATAGATTACTGGATTGGAAACCTTAGTGATACCTTTGAGAGGGGAGGGGTTAGTTTAGATGTAGATGTCTGGACTGAAACATTTACTCCACCGATGAAGTGTTTCGACTGGTCTAGAAGACAGTATTATTCACCATGCATACTGGATAAACTATTCTCATCCTTCAAGGAAATACTTGATGAATACCTAGTGATCGGTGTAGGATATATAGATGGGTATGATACCGGGCTAAACTTTGTATTCGGAGAAGCTGATCCGTTACACCGCGTCGCAATGGTATATACTAAGAGACTTGATCCATCATTCTATGGGGAGGGGTATGATTGGAATAGATATGCTGAGAGAGTTTCAAAGGAACTAGTCCATGAACTAGGGCATCTACTGGGGCTGAAGCACTGTAGGGATCCACGATGTGTTATGAGTTTCAGCAACTCGGTATATGATGTCGATGCAAAAACAAGGTTCTTCTGTGATAGATGTAGTATGAAGCTTAGAAACATGTTAAATATCTAATACATAGTAGGCTCTCCAACCCCCATCCTCACTCCTAATTATCTTCATCTGATGATACGTTACAGCTTTAATCTCAACCTTACTCTCATGCTTCTCAGGATCAAATACTTCTCCGATGCAGTACCCCTTAACCCTATACTCCCTCTCACCGTTAACCCTTCTAATAATGATCTCATCAGCGTAGACTTCTCTACACATAAACCCTTCGCTATAATATAGTGTTAGGAGTTCTTCAAGCCATCTATATAGGAGGTTTTCAAGATCAAAACCCTCAGCTTCAACATCCCTCCTCTCACGGGGTTCAAGCATTCTAGTAGATGTCATCGATTCAAATATTGACAGCCCCGCATTACTGAATAGCTCCAGTAGATCCCTACCATAAGCTCTAATATATAGGTCTGCAGTATGTTCTAAATAGTCGAATCTACCCTCAAGCCCCTTCTCAACAACCCTCTCCTCCATAATCCATCACCTTATCCTAAGCACTGCCTGCCCCATTATCTTACCATGTTTTAGATCCTTTAATGCTTCATTAGCCTTGTCCAGTGGATATACAGTTATATTTGGCTTAATACCATGCTTCTCGGCAATCTCCAGTATCTCTCTAACATCCCTCCGTGTAACATTTGCAGTTGTCTTTATCTCCCTCTCATACCATAACAGGCTATAATCGAGCCTCTCGATAGGGGTCATATAGATCTCCCCTAATACGACTCTACCACCCTTATCAAGCTTCTTCAAAGCCTCGATCAAAACCCATGATACTGGTGCGAACACTATAGCTGCATCAAGCTTCTCCGGAGGCTCAGCACGTGTATCACCAGCCCAGTCAGTACCCAGCTTATATGCGTATTCTATCTTCCACGGTGAATGGGTGAATACAAACACCTTCAAACCTAAGGCTTTAGCAACCTGTAGCATTAAATGTGCTGCAGCTCCGAATCCGAATAATCCTAGAACCCCTTCACCACGGTCAACTAGTCCGGTTAATCTAAGCGATCTATAGCCTACAGCGCCAGCACATAGTAGAGGAGCTGTATGGCAGTCATCGATACCCCGGGGTAGTGGGTGTATGAAATCCTTCTTAGCAACCATGTATTCAGCGTATCCGCCATCAACACTATATCCTGTGAATAATGCATGTTCACATAGATTTTCCAAACCCCTCCTACAATACTTACATTTCCCACATGCCCAGTATAGCCATGGAACACCAACTCTATCACCTATCGATACATTATCAACCTTCCTACCAACTTCCTTAACACGGGCAACAACCTGATGACCCGGTATTACCGGGAGCTTTACCGGTTTAAGCTCACCCTCAACTATGTGTAGATCAGTCCTACATACCCCACAGCATCTGATCTCCAATAATACCTCATCATCACCAATCTCCGGCATCTCAACATCTTCATATTTCAAAGGATCATTCTCAACTGGCTGAGGTTTATGTAGAACCATAGCCTTCATATCCATCACCATAACACATTATATATTCCAACATGGATATTATTTATTCCCAAGAACCTCTATTTAGAGGAGGAATAGCTGGGGAGTATAGGGATCATGCTACTATACTATG
>JALVIT010000157.1 GCA_027028545.1 Desulfurococcales archaeon | reverse complement strand
GGTCCTATAGCTATACCTATAATTGTGAGCACTGCTCTAATCTTCTTCTCCGATAAAGCTTTGATACTGAAACGTATAATGTCGGATACCAGCATCCCCTACTATCCACCACCGAGCCTCCTAGCATGTAGTTTAGCTAGTCTATATATGAGGTAGAAGGCTAGGGATAGGAATACTGCTACGAACACTATGATCAACAACCTATAATCGTATCCACCGCTCGGCGGAGGGGTCATAGTTACACTGGTTATCTCCACTGTAATATTTAAACTATATACCCTAGTATAGGTGGTGTTATAGTTGTCGCGATAAACTATTAATAGCTCAGCCCTAGGCTTAACGAACCTCTCAACCGGTAGATCTATTCTGAAGGCCATCTGTGAGGCTGGATCTATATCTCCGATGAACGTTGATGCAGATCTTCCATCATATAGCAGGATCGCCTCAACACTCCTAGCTTGTTCAACACCATAATTTATAACTATACCGTTAACACTGATCACACCATCCCTATATACAGCACTAGTATCCCTCGACAACACTACGTCTATGAAGGGTTTAACTATCACTGGTATAGTGGTATTATACATGTTAACACCACCTGAAGGATCCCTATAGATTACCGCGAATGTGAAGACGCTAGTACTAGTATATGTTTGGAACCCTGCATAGAAGGATACCGATGAACTACCAGTATAGGCTAGTCTATATCTAACCCTAACCTCCTCACCAGGCTCTAAAACTCTATAATATCTAGCATTATTAACTGGGACTAGAACCGGTGAGATAGGGGCTAGTATTGTATAGACGTTATAGATCGGCATATCAGAGGGATTACTGAAAACTATATCTAAAACAGCTGTACCGTTAACAACTACAACGTGATCGGGTGCTTTAACATCGAATACCAGTGGTTTATCATAGATCTTTAATGGGAAGGATATATTCAACCTATAGTTTCCACCCCAATGATCAATAAACACCAGCTCGCCACTGGCAACATATGTTCCAGGCCTCTCTAGGTATAGGTTGAGTTTAAGGGTGAAACCAACAACATCACCAGGGGATAGTGAGGGGTTTACCGGTGCGGACACCCCTCCACCGATCATCTGTAATAGAGTGTTAACCGGGATACCGGTTTGGGCAGCTGCTTGGCTAACCGCCGTCGATGGTAGGGTTATTGACGGGGTAGTCTCTAGGATCGACTCGTTATTAACAGAGTATATACCCCTTGGAAGCCTTAAGCGGAGTAGTAATCCATTCATACTGGGTATATCGTAGTCCCTCATATATACATAGTATGTTGCACCATGCTGATCGGGTGTTGGAACCGGGCCGATCCATCCATACTGATAAACCCTGACACTCCTAGAGGGATCAGATATGTTTAGGACTACTGGGAACTCATAACTAGTTCTAAAACCACCGCCATCACTCGATACATATAACTGGATCCTAAGCAGACCAGTATATACTCCGGGTTTAACCCTATCCGATACATCAAGTGTGAAGGTGAGTGTATATTCCTGTAGAGACTGTATCGATCCAGCCACATAATCTATTAAACTGTATGGTGTCGAACCATTGAACCCCTCCGGGACAATTAGCTCCCCATAGATCGATGAGATGGGGTATGGATAGAGATTTGCCATGGATACTGTATAGACCGTATTATTCTCACCAGGATATACAGGCCAATCATTAAGCCATCCACTACTTATGAAGAGGATCGATGTATCATTAATCATTGTCTCCGGTTTTTCGAGCAATACCTCAAAATAGTATTCCTCATGGAATATGCTTAGAGAACCATAGATCCTCAGCTGATAATCCATATCAACCCTAAAACTCTTAACACCGGGGCTAGCCCATCTAAGATCTAGGTAGAACGTGGCGGAACATACCGATCCAGGTGTTATCGATTGACATGGAATATTATTATCCATAACGGTTATATCATCGTTTATAGGTGTAAGCTTTATCTCAGGCGTTGTAGCTGTATAGAAGCCCTTATTAATAAATACTAGTGTTAGAGCCGCTCTAGAATCCCCGGGATACACGTGTACTGGTGTTGTTGTCCCCCAATGCCATGATGCTAGATCGATCACGGGCTTATAATCCTCTGGATCCACAACTGTTATTGATAGTGTATAGTTCTCCCTATACATTACTAGTGTTCCATCAATATCTATGAAGTATTCAAGTTTCAGCGTTAAGGGATATATTTCACTGGGCAGCCTATCTACGTCTAGAACATAGTTTAAGGTGCATGTCGATCCACCGGCTAAACCGCTGCATCGATCAACTATGCTCCTAGCATTTATACCGTCCGGAGTATCTACTATTCCGATCAATGTCCTAACGTTATAGCTGTACATGTTTAATAATGTGATATGTAGTCCTACACCACGACTATTCGGTAGTAGTGGTGATAATTCACCGTTTATAGTTGAGTAGGTGTTTATGGGTATGATCCTATGCATAGACTCGTTTATAACTAGGCTGAACATGTATGTTCTGGACACATGGTATAATGCATTCCCCCTACCCAGGACTCCATATACTTCCAGCTTGAAGGATAGACTGGTACGTGTAGTGTTGACGTGTAATCCGTTAAACGTTATGCTCCTAATCTCAGAGTACTGGATCGTGTTTGATACTACGATGCTTACAGTATCTCCACCATTCCCACTATAAACACCCTCCGGCAATAATAGTTTAATATATAACTTCTCAACCCTATCTAGGCTATCCGATCTGAACAATACGTATACACCGGCATTATCCATATACCTCGATGAAATCCTACGGGTCCAGCCCGTCTCCAGTATTGTTAGGTTCAGCATAGGCGTTTTTATCCATAGATGGAATACATGTGTTTCATTGATCCATACCTCAGCACCGTTAAGTGATACTAGGAGGTTTAGCTTTAATGCGAATGGTTTCAGCCCAGCACTATTATTCGCGATCTCTAGGTTGTTGAATACTAGCTCATAGTATTCCCCATAGTTTATGGGTCCGCTAATAGTTGTATTTACAAGGTTTCCACCATAGGTTATAGATGATACACCGGTGGGCATAACTAGTTCAGCTATACCAGATATTATAGATAACTGTATGTGGGGGGTTAGTATGATCCTAACACCTGTATCGGACATACCGCTATAGGCTTTGCCGGTAGTCCATTGGACGTATGGTATATCTACAACCGTTATGTTGGGGGATGAAATGTTTAATGCTACATGGTATTTTAGGGTTATATTAATGAATGATCCATCGTTTGAATCAAGTATTCCGCGGAGGATTAGATTACCAATATATACGCCGGGTTTAGCATATGGGTATACATCTATACCCGTGAAGGATAGACGTGTAATTGATCCATCGCTCAACGTGTATGGTCCCGAGACTAGGTTAGTGGGTTGAAATACTTCTCCGGGTAGGCTTAGTTCTGCATATAGTGTTGTTATCGGTGAATCCATCTGATTCAATAATTCAACATATAGTGTTTCACCGCTGGAACCGGGATATACTCTACTACTACCCCAGTATTCATCTATTAGGTATACTCTATACTCTGGTTCTTTAAGCACTATGTATAGTGTGTAGCTGGTTGTATTCCAATACTCGACACCGTTGAGGCTACATAATGCTTCGATATTCAACCTATAGATGAGTAGGGACTGGTTGTTCCGTGTCATTATTTTAGGGGTTGTGATCGTGAATGTATCTCCATACGTATATGGCCCATTTAAGACAATGTATGCCTTAGAGCTACCGTTTTCGAAGAACGTATTTAATAATTCAACCTCTACATACATGGTCTCGATCAATGATTGATCTAGTGTTCTAAACGTTGTGTATATTCTCGTATAGCTTATACCGGGGTATGGTGTGTTAGATGTAACACCGTGATCCACAACCTCTATATCTAGTGGTGGGGGTTCCTCAACTGTAGCGTTGAATACTAGTGTTGCTGAGGCGTTATAGTCTACACCATCACTAGTGGTCATTAACGCGTTTATCTCCAGGGTGAATGTATGGTTTCCAATCGGTGCATCCGGTGATATGAATATGTTGTTGAATGTTATAGTGGTTCTAGTATTCGATGCTAACCCTGTGATCGTTGTATGTATGTTTGAGGGTTCGAAGTACTGTGGCTCTAGATATAGGTATGCATCACCATATGTTAGCGTTGATTCACCAGTATTCTCAACCTCAACTATTAAGGATACACCACTACTACCCGGATACCCCTGAGGACTCCAATAACTAGTCACGATCCTTAGAGTTAGTGGTGGATAACTGTGGACTTCTAGGGATAGGTTAAATAGTTGTGATACTATCGAAGTGTTTCCATTCAGTCTATATGTTAGATTTAGCAATGCATAGTATGTTCCAGGAGTAGTATTATCTAATACATTGATCCTATAGTGGAGCTCAACTATATCGCCTGGCTCAGCCTCATCTATGATATCTCCATCAATACTATATGCTGGACTACATGGTCTACTAGCTTCGAAGCCTTCAGGTGGATCTATGCATCCATAAATACTTGAAGCATTAACATCTCCACTATACTGGAGGCCTACTATGAGCTGGGCATTACTACTACCAGGATATACGTCTCCACCGCTGCTTGATTCATAGTTTAGATACTGTAGAGTAAATACTCCATAGGATTGAATAACTTCATCCGTATTAACAGGTATTGGGGAGGGTATTATGGTGGATAATAATATCATAAAAACTACGATATATCTTATCGAAATGGTTGAAAGAAACATATAAACCACCACTGTTATAAGTTGAGGCTAACTTATAGGATATTTTATTCTCCTGCTAATGATTTATAATTGCTATACTTTTTATCCCTATAATCCCCTAATCTACCATCGTTGAAGGCACTTATTATTTCTCTAACTGCATCACTGATCGTATATTTAGCTGTGAAGCCCAGTCTTTCGCGTATCTTTCTGAAGGATACTCTATAACTTCTATTATCCTCCTTCTCCTTAACAAATACTAGTTCGGCCTCTGGAATCTCCTTCTTAATCCTTTCAGCGAGTTCTCTAATACTCATGTTTTGTTCATCGGAGCCTACATTAAATATCTCTCCACACACCTTATTTATAGGTGCTTCTAAAACCTTGATTATAGCTCGTGACACATCTTTGATGTGAACAAATGGTCTATATTGTTTTCCCTCTCCAAATACTGTTATCTTCTTATCTATGTATGCTTTGGCTATTAATAGGTTAACAACTAGGTCAAACCTCATCCTAGGGGAGTATCCATACACTGTTGCAAACCTAAGTATTGTTGGGCAGAATCCATCTCCCCATAGTTCTAGTAATACCTTCTCCGACATAAGTTTTGTCTCAGCATATAATGATAGAGGATTGGGCTCTGTCTCTTCAGAGCATATCTCTTCTCTAAATCCATAAACGCTACATGTAGATGCGAATATAAACCTGGAAACACCAAGATATTTAGCTACCTCTCCCAGTACTCTAGTCGAGAAATAGTTTATCTCAAGGGTTTCCTTAGGCTTCAACTTACTGGCAGGATCGCCTACGATCGCTGCTAGATGAACAACGGCATCAACATCCCTCATAGCCTCTACGACATCTTTGATATTAGTTATATCGCCTTTGAAGAATTCAAAATTCTTTACACCATATAGATCTCTTATACCTTCATCTCCGTATAGTAGATTATCCATAACCTTTACCTTATACCCCTTCCCAAGAAGCATCCTAGTAAGTACTGAGCCTATATATCCGGCTCCACCTATAACTAAGATCTTATTTATACTAGGGATCTCTCTCGGGGATTTAAATACATATTCATCCTTCCTTCTATAGATCGCCTTGATCCCGACGATCCTATCATCGTCGGAGAGGATAGGTATTATGAGGGCTTTAAGCTCCGGGATCTTAGCAACTACTTCTGGAGAATTAAGATATTCCCTAAGCCTCTTCTCATCCCAACTCTCATATATTTTCACAGGGTTTCTATTCATAACCTTCGAGATCATTGTGTTAAGGCTAGCACCTCTAAGGATCGCTCTTCTAATATCGCCATCAGTGGCTACACCGATTAATCTATCATGGTTATCTACTACAAATACTATTCCTAAACCATACTCGTTTATAGTCTCCATCGCTTCTCGGATGCTTTTGTTCCATCTAATTATAGGGAGTTTCACCTTTTCTCCCTCTGCTAACTAATAGGTGTTGCCATTAATATATTCTCTACCCTTAACATTCTAAGCGATGATATCGTGGATGTTTTTATCGTTGATCGTTATTTTTGTATATACTTCTTTATATCTATACTCGATAGGATAGAAACTATTCTCTCAGAAGCTCTACCATCCCCCCATGGATTTCTGATGTGCTTTAGTCTCTCCCTAAACTCTTTATCGTAAATAGCCTTTATAATAGCCCTTTTAATCTCCTCCCTATCATAGTTCACATCGATTACGTTTCCAGCTCTCAGCCTATTCTTCTGCCTAGTTCCAATGTTTACCACGGGTAAATGGAACGACGGTGCCTCGATTATTCCACTACTAGAATTGCCAACCATAACTGATGCTATTCTCATTATGCTTAAATACTCTCTCCTAGGTAGGCTCTTATAAGCCTTGATGAAGTCATACCTTCTCTCAAACTCTTTTATAACTTCTATCATTCTCCTACCACCAGCATCGGCGTTCGGATATATGACTATGGTCTGTATCTTCAGCTCAGCTATAGCTTCTAGTGTCTCCCTAATCTGCCTAGGAGCATCTTCCACCTCAGTAACCACTGGGTGCTGAACGAGTAGGATCAGGGGCTTGGATAGATCTATGCCGTATTTCTCCGCTATCTCCTCGGGTGGTAGGAGGTCTTCAAATATATCATCCAAACCCGGTGCCCCGACGACAAATATCCTAGAGGGATCCTCGCCCATCCTTAATAATCTCTCTTTCCCCTTCTCAGTAGCTACGAAGTGTATATGTGCGAGTTTGCTGATAGCATGTCTAAAGCCCTCATCAACACTACCGGATGACTCGCCTCCATGGATATGTGCTATTAATATATTCATACATGAAGCAGTTATAGCTCCCGCGAGCATTTCCCCACGATCGCCGAGTAGTAGGAGTATATGCGGTTTTATTTCTTCAAAAACCTTTGATAACTCTATAATTGTTCTGCCGATAAATCTAGCCATTCCGGCTCCTGTATCTTCTCTGTTCAATGTATCTATTTCTGCATATATTGGGAATCCATCCCTTTTAATCTCTTTAATCGTATATCCAAATTCCTCCGATAGATGCATTCCGGTAACTATTAGATATAGTTCAAATGCTGGATGAGTATGGATTCGTTTAATTATAGGTCTTAGCAATCCATATTCCGATCTAGATCCTGTTAAAACAGCGATCCTCCTCTTCACTCTAGATCCCACCAATAAATTAATTCGTTTCTTTTTATATTTCTTCTCGTCCTCTTACCCAATATCATGCGATAATATTTTGGCTCCAACCCTATGCCGGGGCGTTTAAACGTTATCAAGTCTCTGGTTATAATTGTTCCCTTGGGAATATCCTTCTTAGCCACTATACTCTTTCTAACAACCCTCTTGATCTCCTCCTCTTCCGGTAGGGGTTTTTTGATTCCGTCTCCAAGGGCCTTCTCGATCATTCTTATTGCTCTAATCATTTCCCTTAGCTCTACCGGCGTTAGAGATGCCTTATGATCTGGTCCAGGTAAATTCTTATCCAGGGTGAAATGCTTCTCTATCATTACAGCTCCTAATGCAACCGCCGCTATAGCCGCATATATGCCCAGGCTGTGATCAGAGAATCCAACGGGTAGTTTAAAGGCTTCCCTAAGGGTCTGGATAGCCCGTAGATTTAGCTTTTCTATATCGGCTGGATAACTGGTTATACAGTGTAGTAGGATGATCTGGTTATTTCCAGTATTTCTCACCGTATTTACAGCTTCCTCCACTTCTCCAAGTGTAGCCATACCTGTGGAGAGAATTACTGGTTTACCCTTTTCAGCGATATATTCTAGGAAGGGTATATTTGTTAGATCGGATGATGAAACCTTATATGCTGGAACCCCCATCTCCTCCAACAGATCTACACTTTCAAAATCATAAGGTGTCGCTAGAAATATCAAACCTCTATCCCTCGCATAACGATATAATTCTCTAAACTCTTCTTCGCTCAACTCTAATTTCTTAAGCATCTCATACTGGGATCTACTAGATCTATCATTCACTACCTGATACTTCGCCTTAGGAGCATATTCCGTGGCTAAATTCTCGGCTTTAAATACTTGAAACTTTATAGCGTCAGCTCCCGCCTTCCTCGCCTCATCGATCATTTTTAAAGCTAACTCTATATCACCATTATGATTAACGCCTGCCTCTGCAACTATAAATACCGGGTATCCGGAGCCTACTGGTCTATCACCGATATTAATATTCATATTTGCACACCCATTATACGTATTACATACATTCAATTATATACTATGATAAACAAATATCTATAAGATGGATCATTTATGATCATTTTCCAACTTGGATAATATCGTCTCTGCGAGTAATAGATCTATCTCGCTATCTATGTCGATGCTTCGCTCATAGGGCATAATGTATGGGAACGTTTTGGGACTGTAGAAACTTCTATATTTACGGAGTTTCTCCGGTGTTGATACGTATATGGCTCCATTAGGTATGTATAGTTTAGGGAGTTCCTGCCTCCTCTTAGCCAGATACTCGTATCCGAATATAGGCTTTAGATATTTTCCATCTATTTTAAAACTCCAATAGAGCGAGCGGGGTGCCTCATATACGCTTACGACGGAATCGCATTCTTCATTCATAAAGATCTTTAAAGCATTATCTATATCAACTGCTCTACGTAGAGGAGATGTAGGCTGAAGTAAAACTATAATATCTGGTTTATATCCCTCTATCTTCCCTAGGGTATCGATGACGTAAAGTATAACATCTATTATTGGCGTCTCATCTCTAGATAGCTCCGGAGGTCTTAGTTGCACCTCTACATCATAGCTACGGGATATCTCGGCTATCTCCCTGTCCTCCGTCGATACGATTATCCTAGTTATAAGCTTTGACAACTTAGCCTCACGTATAGTATAGTATATTAAAGGCCTCCCCCTCAACAATCTAACATTCTTCCTGGGTAAACCCTTAGAACCGCCTCTAGCCGGGATTATAGCCAATATCTCCATAGCTTATCGAACCCTATATAGGTTTAAACATTATTCACCCCTATTATTAGGGGATGTTGTTACTTAACAGTATATATTATGCATTTATCCCTATTAGGTTCTTCAGCTCCAACTATAACTCCATCCCTCAAAATATAGATCTTATCCGTACAGTTGGCAACCTCTGGGTCATGTGTTACAATGATCACTGTCTGACCCTCCTTATTAAGCCTTGTAAAGGTCTCAACCACAACCTTAGCACTAGCCCTATCAAGATTACCAGTGGGCTCATCGGCTAATATCATCTCCGGCTCTCCAACGATAGCTCTAGCAATAGCTACACGCTGCTGCTGGCCACCACTAAGCTGTGTAGGCTTCTTGGGAAGCCATGATTCATCACCGCCAACCATTCTTAAAGCCTCTAAAACCCTTTTGATCCTCTTCTTACGTGGAATACCTCTAACCACTAGTGGAAGCTCAATATTCTCCAATATGTTAAACCTAGAGATCAGGTTAAAAGTCTGGAATACAAATCCTATCTCCCTATTCCTTATATGGGCTAACTCCTTAGAGGATAGCTTCGAGACATCCCTACCATCAATATAGACCTTCCCAGAAGTGGGGCGATCAAGCAACCCGATCATATTTAGAAGGGTTGATTTACCCGATCCCGAGGGACCCATAATACTAATATACTCACCACGATAAACAACCAGGTTAACACCCCTAAGGGCAATAGTCTTAACCTCTCCAACCCTATAAACCTTCCTAACATCGACGAGCCTAATAATTTCTTTAGGCAAAATATTTCACCAAGCATCCGCAACTAAACTATATGCCTAGTTATGCCATATACCTCAAATCTATATAATAATATACCTAGTTCGAGGAGATAATAGGATGAATTATCCATTATATTGTAGGATCAAATCATTAACTATTTAGAACGTCTGGGATATATCACTTCGAGTATTCCATTTTTGTATCTTCTACGTATAGGTTTATCCTTGATCCTTACCGGTGATTCGTATTCATATCTCTTACCAGCTATCTTAACGATTATCCTTTTCCCATCATCTACTACATCTATAGATACCTTATCCGGATCCTCGGTCTCCATAACTATCTGTACACCCTCCTCGGTCTCGAATACATCGATCAACTCCTCGTAGCTTAGTATTTCCTCCCCCTTCTCCTCTTCTATGGGGTTGCTGGTTGGTGTTTTTAGGAAGTTGTTTATCCCCATAAAGAATTGTTCGGGCTTGATCTCGTGTATGACTGGTTTACCGTCTGGACCCATTGTTATTGAGAATCCATAGAATTTTATATTTGATATAAATTTTACAGCATCATCAATATCCTTCTCACTAGGTTTAGGTATTCCGGCCTCCTCGAACATCCTCCATATATTTGAATCATGCAGTATCCTCTTTAGGAATTCACGTATAAACTTCTCGAAATCCTTATCAAAAGACATAGTTTATACACCACACCCTTCTCTACTCTATACCACCATTCCATAAATATGTGTATTTGTGGTTAATACGTATAGCCTTTAATCCTATAATAGGATTCTATATGCTAAATATAACCCCTACCGCTCCTCCCTTCAATCTCTACATGTTCTAGGCTGATCAGAGGGCTCTAGGGGTATTTTGAAAACTTTACATGTTGGTTCAATACTTTTCATACGGTATTTCTCCAGGCAGATCAGCCGGTTATAGTTGTGATTTATCCGTTCAAGCACTAGTCTTATCAATGCATCAGCTATAGTTGAGATCGGTGGTAATGGTAGAGCCCCCCTCTCGCCTAGTAGCTCCGATATGAATAATGTCATCTTACTACTCTTAGCATAGTATCCTATATCCTTAATTACTCTAAACGTCTCATCGCCAAACTCTCTGGCTAGTGCATGTAATCCATCAATTACTATAACGGATACCTTGAACATATCGATCCTACGCAATAGTATGTTGAAGAAGGAGTGAAGGGTTATTGCTCTAGGATTAATATTCATTATCAATAAGTTCTCCCTAACATCCTCATAACTATATCCAAGACCCCTTAAAGCCTGAATGAGTTGCTCAGCTGGTTCCTCAAGGCTAATATATAAGACCCTCTCACCCGCTTCAGCTAGTTTATATGCTAGGGTTAATAATAGGGCTGTCTTACCAGCACCAGTTGTTCCTAGGAATGCCACTATAGTTCCTCTTATGAATCCATCAACCAGTTCATCTAATACCTTTATCCCGGTATAGATTTTATCGTTCAGATCTATTTCGGCCTTATATGTTGGTAGTATGCCGTAGCTGAACAATCTATACCCTGTCCCATGCTCTGTGTATAGCTCTAGTGTTCTTGATGCAAACATGAATCTACCTATAGGCTTAATGATCGTGAGGTATCTACGTGGTACACCAGCTTCAGGGATCTCAGCACTGATCCTGAATACGAAGTCAGCTATAGCTTCGAATATCCCCCTAACCCTTGCAGATTCTTCATCATCATGCTCCGTGAAGGATAACACGATCTTACTCCCGAAATCCTCCATAATACTCCTAATCACACCTATAACCTTAACGATCTCTCTGAGGGTTAAGCCTACAAAGGCTAGATCGGCTGGGTAGAGCACTATTATACCGTCTCTAACATAGTCCGCAGCTTCAGTTAATGCTGTATATAGTGATGCCAAGCCCTCCTCGGAGAAGGGTATTGAGACAATATTCCGAATATTAAGCTTATCCTCATGCACATACTTCTCAAGATCAATTCCATGCCTTCTAGCATATTTTATGGATGTTTCACGGCTGATCATGAAGTTTATAATATATGCCTTACCCCGCCCCTTCTCGATATAATCTTTAACAAGTGTTGCTATGAATAAAGCCTTACCAACACCGGCGGGGCCCCTAATAATTATGAGGGAGGGATGCCTCAACCCCTCCAGTAGATCATCGATGATGTCTGGATAAGTGATGCCCGAAATAGTCAAAGAATACCACCAGAAGAATAATCTTTAATAACACGTATAGTATTCCCCATAGAGATATTTATATATGTTTACTATAACTTATTCCCTCCAATAATACCTATAATTAAACCATATAAATCATTTATACAAGACTAAAGTATTTAAACAGTAAATACACGTGATAATGAATAGGACTATAAATATGGGCCGGTAGCTCAGCCTGGAAGAGCGCCGCCCTCGCAACACTATAGACCGAGGTCGCGGGGTAGGCGGAGGTCCCGGGTTCAAGTCCCGGCCGGTCCATTTCTACTATATAGCCAGCATGATACCCTATGCTCCCCAGCGTTTATCGTTGGCGGGGTCTCTATTAGGCATTTCTCCATCCTATATGGGCATCTGGGGTGGAATGGGCATCCAACCATATATTTTCCGGGTTCCGGTGGTTCTCCGGGTATTGTTTTTAGCTTCTTCCTCGATCCAAGTATTGGTATTGTGTCTAGTAGTAGCTTTGTATATGGGTGTAGGGGGTTTCCATAAACGTCTTCAACACTACCCTCCTCAACTATGTGTCCAGCATATAACACCATTATCCTCCCACATATCTTACGGGCTTGGAGTAGATCGTGTGTGATCATTATAATCGTTAATCCAAGCTCTCTATTAAGCCTCTCCAATAATCTAAGGATCTGCATCCTCAGATGGGCATCGAGCGATGATGTTGGTTCATCAGCTACAAGTATCCTTGACCCCGTAGATAACGCTAACGCTATAGCTGTCCTCTGCTGCATACCCCCACTAAGCTCATGTGGATACGAATCATATACTTCACCGGGGTCAAGACCCACTATTCTCAATGCTTCATAGCTCCTCTCCCTAATCTCATCCTCACCTATCCCCCTGTATCGGCTCCTTAAAACGTATTTGAACTGATCCCTAATCCTTAGATAGGGGTGTAGTGCTTGTCCAGGATTTTGGGGTATTAGGGATACGATCCTACCCCTAACCTTCCGATAGTAATGATCACGATCCCTAATAACGGTCTCACCCACGATCTTCAGGACCCCCCTAGTCTCAGCATGGGGCGGTAATATACCTACAATCGCTTTCCCGAGGGTTGATTTTCCACAACCACTCTCACCAACAATACAATATATTTCACCCATGGATACCTTGAAGGACGCATCATGTATAATCCATATATTCCTATCATTATCATCCAGATAACCTATCCATAGATCGTCTGCTTCAACCGCTAGAACCAAAGCTTCCACCTCCTCCTAAGCCTAGGATCAAGCTCCTCCCTCAAAGTATCACCGATCATGCTGAACCCTAGAGCTGCCAGTAATATGAATGCTCCGGGTATGAGGCTTATCCATGGATAGCTATAAATATAGTTGAAGCCATTCTGGACTAGGACACCCCAATCCGGGTAATCAGCTGGTAATCCCAGTCCTAAGAAGTTTATACTGGCAGCCTCCAATAATACACCTCCAGTATCTGTTATAGCCTGAACTATTACCGGTGTCATCGTATTCGGTATTATGTGTCTAAATAGGATCCTCCAACGGGGTAGTCCGGATAGCTCGGCTAACAATACATAGTCCATCTCACGTATACTACGGGCATAGATATATGCTATACGGGCGTACCAACTCCACCAGGTTATTATCAAGCTCAGTAATACTATCATCAACCCCCTACCAATCATTGATCTAAGAGCTAATGCTACAATTATAGCTGGGAATGCCATGAAAACCTCTATGAAATAGTTTAGGATCCTCTCGATCCATCCACGGTAATAAGCTGATAGTGCTCCTATGAATAAACCTATCCCGAGACTTACAGCAATCACTATTACGACCTGTAATAGGGCTACACTGGCTCCGATCAATATGCGGGATAGTAGATCCCTACCACTAGCATCTGTACCGAACAAGTGTTCCCAACTGGGGGGTCGAGCACCCCTAGGGGTCTCGGGCGGTATACCCCACCCCTCACTTGGATATGGGGCTATGAAGGGTCCGAGTATAGCTATTAATATCAGTGTAGCAGATATGATCACGCCTGCTTTAAACGTCCTCCTCCTACGCCAACTCCTCTCTATTAATCCCCTTATGTCTCTAAGTCTCCTCAAACCCCTTCTATCAGACACTATATCCTCACCCTTGGATCGATCAATGCCTGTATTATATCAGTCAACGTATTGACTACTATGT
Organism: Desulfurococcales archaeon; assembly: GCA_027028545.1. GTDB lineage: Archaea > Thermoproteota > Thermoprotei_A > Sulfolobales > Desulfurococcaceae > JALVIT01. The sequence goes on along the minus strand of JALVIT010000157.1, from coordinate 10,763 downwards.
AGAAGCTGGTCACAGTGATCATCAAGCCTATTATTAGTGGGAAATCACTCTTACCAATAATGTGGTAGGCTAGCGTTCCAAGCCCCTCCCTACCAAAAACTATCTCAACGATCATAGCGTCTATGAGGCTATATGCGAAGGCCAGACCGATAACCTGTACAAGCCCTGGAGTTGTTCCACGGAATCCATATCTCCATATAACGTATCTACGCCTAACGCCCCATGCTATAGCCGCCCGGATATACTCCTCCTGTAGAACATCAGACATTAATGCACGGGTCATACGGATACCCAGTCCTAGGGGATATGTTGCAACTACCAGTGCCGGCGGCAGGATCTTTACGAGTACATCTATGAATACAGGTATGTTTCCCTCGATCAAGCTGTCTAGGAGGTAGAACCCGGTTATCGGGTGGAACCCTGTCTCGATCGCCAGCCTCTGATCGATGCGTGCATACTGTGTAAACCCCGTCAGCACTTGTATCGCCACTATGAATCCTATAGCTAGCCAGAAGCTTGGTGCATTGGTTAGGGTTATAGCTGCTAGTTGTAGGGTTGAATCTAGCTTGGAACCCCTCTTTAGAGCTGATAATATGCCTAATAGGATCCCTATGGATGCACCGATAATATATGCTACGATTAATAGTTCTAGACTAGCGGTTAAACCCCTCCAAATAATCTCCGATACGGGTTTCTTATACTCGATCGAAACACCCATATCCCCTGTGAAAACCCTATACGTGAACAAGGCTATTTGAACCGGTAGCGGCTTATCTAGTCCAAGCTCCCTACGAGCATTCTCGATCGCTATGCTAGCCTGTGGTCCACGGGGTCTACCAGCCCATATATATGCTGGATCACCCGGTGCTAGGTATAGGAGTAGGTAGGAGAAGACTATAACACCTATAATGACCAGTATGGCTGAACCAGTCCTCTTAAAAACATAGTTTAGGCTTAGAGGCATCCCTAACCCTTAACCTCTAAGTGCTGTATAAATATTATATACATGTATAACGGGTTGAAGGCATCCCTACTCAATACAACCCTATTAGGATTGTATACGTATGGTTTAACTTCATCCCATAATGCTACCGCTGGGCAATCCCTATATATTATCATCTGAGCCCTACTGTATAGTTTTAATGCTTCATCATAGTTTGAGCCTTCAAGCTTATACGCCTTATCGATCAAGTTGTCGAATAATGTATTGTTGTATCCAGCCCAGTTCCACTCCCTAGACTCGCTGTGGAGTAGACTGTATAGGTAATCGTATGGTGACGGGATTGTTGGCCACCAATCATTTATGATCATATGTGGTGCTTTATCTGGGCTATCCCACACCGTAGGACCTGTCTCAGCCATCTGATCCCATGACGCTGGCAATAATTCGACTTCTATACCCAGCTGGGATAGGCTAGCCTTCAATATGGATGCAAACCTCTCCTCATCGCCATACGTCGATTCATACATTATCGAAACCTTCAAGGATTTACCGTATAGTCCAGCCTCCTCCAATAACTGGCGGGCTAGGGATAGATTATATTCATAGGTTAGATTCCCTAAGTGTCCAGGGAATCCATAGGGTATTACACCACTAGCGATCCTCCCATAACCATATAATGCCTCCCTTAAAACCCTATCCCATGGTATAGCGTGGGCTACCGCCAGCCTGAACTCAGTTATATTTGTCGGGTATCTACGAGTATTAAACATTAATATGTAGTTGTGGAAGGTTGTGGTATTCACAACCCTGAATCCACTCTTTATAAGCTTAGGTATATCCGTATGGGGGACGCTTGTAGCTATATCGATCTGCCCAGCGATCAAGCCATTCTCCTGGCTAACCTCATCCAACACAATCTTAATAATTAATACATCCGGAGCCTTACCGGGATCAACTATAACCCCCCAACCCCACCAATCCCGATACTTAACCAGTTTAACCTCACTCTCAGGATTATACGATTCAATCATATATGGTCCTGAACCAGCTTCATGTCCAGAGTCGAACCATTGTTTAAGCTTAGGACTCAACGGGTCATTAATACCGGACTCCTCCAACACTTTAGGACTTACAATATATGATCCATAGCTTGCAGCTGCTAACAAGTCTACACGGGTCGGGCGATCCATAACTATCTGCACAGTGTATTTATCGACTACTCTAACCTCCTTCAAACCCTCCCAGATATATCCTGGGCCCTCACCGGTTTTTTCATAATAGTTTAGTGATCTCTCAATGCTGAACTTTACAGCATCAGCTGTAAGCTTCGATCCATCATGGAACCTTACATTCCTCCTCAGATGAAATGTCCATACAGTATGGTTTTCGTTAGCCTCCCATGATTCAGCTAGTGCTGGTATGAATTTATCATGTAGTGGATCATAGTATATTAGGGGCTCATATACGAATCCTAGAACAACTAGACCGGTATCAAACTCTATTGATGGATCAATACCTGTGATCGAGTCCTCATAAGCATATACCACCAGCGTCCGCCTACTCCCTCCACCCTTATTCCCCCCGGATAACCAGTAGTATCCAATACTAGCTCCTATAACGACTATGATCAACAATACTATGGAGATCAATAACTTCCTCTCCATAGTTATCCCCGGGGGGTATATCCATGTATGGAGCTTTTAAAGACATCGAAAAGCTTTAATTCTGGGGGTAGGTTTTCCCCATGGTATTTCCAAGGGATGAAGGGGTAGTTTAAGGGGTATGGCTGGGGGGTGTGTGAAGGGGTATATGGTTAACCAGAAACCATATCTGGATCATTTAACCGTGATAAACTAATATCTACTTCTCACCGCATTTCTAGAACTTATAAACGTATACATTTTTTCTCCTAGCATAACTTTCAACTTCCTTTCCAATATAGACTCCAATGATAACTGGGATAACTTGTTTCGAGATATTTACCCTAATCTTATAAAGCTCCATCTTAGCCAGAAGAGCACCAATATCACTTATTCGAGGCTTAATCTTTACCTCAACGACATAAACTTTGTCGGAGCATTCAATAATAGCATCGATCTCCTCGTTATTGATAATAATATTCCTCTCAAAACGTTTTATCTCCTCTCTACTCATTAACTCCTGAATAAACCTATAGACAAAATAGGATTCTGAAGCAGCACCTACGGTTAATTCAAGGTTGTTTATTCTACGTAGTATCTCTGTTATATTTTCATCATGTTTAATTAATACATCCTTTACATCACTTAAATCCCTCATTACTTGATCAATATTACTTTCAAGCTTCTTTAGATCCCCACGTATTGATGTAACTTCTGATTCAATCCTATCAAGTCTTTTATCTAATTCATTAAGTCTATCCTCTATATGAGAAAATATCTCGGATAATACCTCACCTATCTTACCAAATCGAGAAAGTCTATTCACCATTTCATCAATCCATATATCATCATGTTTAAACACTTTAACCACCCACTAAAGTGGACGATTAATAAGTCTTTCATCTATTTCTATTTTTCACTCTGTATTATAAAAGTCATTATTATCAGTTACTAGTTTTCAGAAACAAAATAAACATAATCCAACTAGAATGAATAATAAGTCGTTTAAGTGTGTTTTTATGGGTTGAACAAAAACATTTATCTTAAGTTTTTATAGCATTTATTCTGTGTATGATAGCATTCTTATTAATAGATCCTTTATTTTGCCGGGCTCGTGTTTTAGGTATGCTAGTGGTGGGTTATTCTTTACTGGTTCTAGTAGTTCCTCCATTGTAGGTTTCTCCTCCCTATAGAATATCCCTATCGGTATACGATCACCCCATTCATAAGCTTTCTTCATAGCCTCCTCCCAATTCGTTGGATCGTGCCCGGTCTCCTCGAGCTTATAGATCCTTTTACGATACCACATGTATGTGTGTAGCCGGTCGAAGGTTACACATGGCTGTAGTACATCTACTAGTGAGAACCCCTTATGCTTTATAGCCTCCTTTATAAGCCATTTTAGATGTTGTACATCGCCTGCAAATCCCCGTGCTACGAAGCTAGCCCTTAGGGATATAGCCATTGCGATCGGGTTTATGGGTTCCTCCCACTGACCCCACGGAGTAGTCCTAGTAACCTGCCCCCTCTCAGTTGTTGGCGATGCCTGCCCGGTTGTTAATCCATACACCGTGTTATTATGCACTATAAGTGTTACATCCGGATTCCTACGTATTATGTGTGGTAGATGACCCATACCAATACCATACTGGTCTCCATCACCAGCAAATCCTATAACTGTCAGTTCTTTATTAGCCAGCTTTATAGCGGTGATCATCGGTGCAACCCTACCATGTATTGTGTGTATCGAGTTATAGTTTAGATAGTTGGCTAGCTTACCGTGACAACCTATACCGGTAACGATCGCAACCTTATATGGATTAATACCCAGCTCTCTAATAGCCATCTTAAAAGCCTGTAGTATACCGAAATTACCACATCCGGGACACCATGTAATTATAGCCCCGGTCTCAGCCGGGGGTTGTTTATATATGCTCATCTCCTACCCACCTCCTCAAGATATTTAATGATCATATCCGCGAGCATTCTGCCGCGGAAGGGTCTACCATCATACTTTCCAAAATGCCTATCAATATCGATACCGGTCTGACTATTGACAAGCATTCCGAGCTGCCCACGATAATTATATTCGACCGAGATAATCGTTTTACCATCAGTCCTACCCACAGCCTCCATAAACCTGTTCTTCGGAAACGGCCATAGATAGATCAACTGTATTATCCTAGCCCGAACACCCCTCCTAGATAGGTGTTTTAATGCTTCACGACTAGCCCATCCAGCACTACCCCACGTCACTATCAATAACTCTTCTTCATCCCTCCCAACGCCATATGTTCTTAGAACCTCGTAGTTCTCCTCTAGATCCCTCCTAATAAGCTCCTCCTTTCCCATCCTCCGCTCAAAGATCCTCTTAACCTTCCCCGGATCCTCAGTATATATTCCATGTTCATCATGTTCACTACTCTCAGACTTCACGATTGCTCCACGTGTTCCCGGTGGAACCCATGGGGGGACAAGGTTTTCCGTGTATTCGTATGGTTTAAATCTCCACCCCCTACCTATCATCTCCTCAGCCTCATCCCTAGGGATTAATGCTGGACTCTCAACCTTTACATCCTCTCTAGGAGCTGGAACCGATCTAGTGCTTTCAGCTAGGTGTTTATCCTCGAGAAGTATTACTGGAACCCTCCACTTCCAGCCAAGATTCAATAATTCGATCGTTCGATAATACGCGTCGATCTGATCGGCTGGTGCTGCAACGATCCTTGGAAATTCTCCATGACCGGCGAACAACGTGTAGAGTAGGTCTCCCTGACCATTATGGGTTGCCAAACCGGTGCTCGGGGCATGCCTCATAGCCAACACTATGAATAATGGTAGCTCGAACATTCCAGCCTCACTAAGTGTTTCATTCATCAATGCAAATCCGCCACCACTAGTACCAGTTGCAGCTCTGATTCCAGCCCATGTAGCTGCTAGAGCCATCTGTGCTGCAGCGATCTCGCTCTCAGCCTGTATAACTGGTATATTCTTATCCTTCATATACTGAACCATGTAGTGTAGGATCGGTGATGCCGGCGTCATAGGATATGCTACGTAGAATCTTAAACCACCAGCTACGAATCCTATGGAGATCGCTTCATTACCTGTCGTCAGTATCCTCTTAGATCTCTTAGGGGGGTTTGGCAACCGGTAGGGTTCATACTCTATACTCCTAGTAGCCATGTATTCGTATCCGGTCATCATACTCTTAAGGTTCTCACCAATGATCTTCTCCTTACCTATGAATTGCTGTCTAACACTCTTCTCCATATATTCCAGCGGTATACCCATATATGATGCCAGTGCTCCGGCAGCCATCATGTTCATCGTGATCGGCTTCAACCCATGCTTCCTTATGAGATCCCTAAACGGTATCCCAATGTTCCTAGTATTCCCGGGTAGTTTCTCAACAATCTTACTATCATATAATATGATCGTCTCATCAGTAAACTCCCATCCATGCCTCTCAATAGTTGCCTGATCAAACGCTATAACATAGTCTGTTCTATCCTCAAGCTCATATACTTCCTCAACCCCTCCTCGAACCCAATAGGCTGTATGACCACCCCTAATAAGGCTTGGATACTCAGACACACCTATCACATAATAGCCCATATAGTGTAGCGCTCTAGCCAATACCAGCCCAGTTGTAATATTTCCACTACCAGCCGGACCACCTATAAGGATCTGGATAGACTCCTTCTCAACCATCAAGCATTCACCCCTTATGAAACGTATTATTCACGTATCTAGCCCAATCACGTAGTTCATCGGGTTCAACCTCATGTATCTCATCCTGATACGTTACGAAGCATTTATAGATCAAAACCTTATCATCTACAAGCTTACCTATCAAGTGGTATTGTACACCGCCCGGAACCTCCTCGATCACTACTGGCAGATATACATCAACGACACCCTTGGAGACGTATAGTTGTCCACCCATCCTCTTAATGTATTCAGTGATCGCGTCATAGTATAACTCTACTCCTTCGGTCTTACCACTACTATTCAAAGTATGTCACCATCCATAGAAACACTATACATGATAGAATAAATAGGCCTTTCAATTATTAAGCCTTAACCTATAGGGGAGGAGTATTTGCCTCTAGGAGAGACTGCTACAGATCTCCTCCCTATACTTATCCGTTATACTCCATGTAGGCCATAACCCCTTACACACATCTCTAACCATTCTATCTATGAATATATCCTCAAGCTCTTCATTATCCTTATCCGGATATATTCTCTTCCAAACCATTCTGGGGCCGAAGGATGAATGGGCGAATTGCTCGAAGAATGGGCTTAGCCTCTTATTATACGGGTATAATACGTAGATCGGTATACCGTTCCTAGAAGCCTCCATAACCTCAGCCATAACACCATATGATGGGTACCTTCCATGGTGGTAGACAGCTATTGCATGGGAGTTTCTGACTAGGTTGAAATCCCTCGATACAAGCTGTGCACGGGCTAGGTCTATAGCCTTCTCGATAGCTATATCCTTAATATTGATCCTCTCACCGTTAAACTCTATGTATTCCTCACCCTTCTCAATAGCCTCCTCATACTTATCGATCAACTCCCAATCCTTAATAGTCCCTGGATCGAATACTACGAAGTATCTTAGAAGCTTCCTATAAAGCCTCCTAATATTCTCGAAGGATTCCGGAGGCATTCCGGTCATGTTATAGCTTAGATAGATCCTAGGCTTCCACCCAATAATAAGCTCAGCCAATACCTCGGGGTCATGGTTTACGGAGAACTGTATATATCCTATACCATGCTCCGCAGAACCCCTCTCCCCCTCTTCTTCACCGTATCCACTAAATATTCTATGCTCCTCCCTCTCCCTATAGATCTCCCTAACGATAGCCTCTATATTCCTAATCGATTCATGCCTCCAACGGGCTACATCCTCTAGGGTCACATTTGGGAATCTCCTACTCCAAACCTCATCCATCCTACACCTTCTAACAACCTTTATGAGGTCATCAATCATTACAAGTATTAGATCTGGTTTAACATATCTAGTAACATGTATGGGCTCCAAACCCTCCATTATAGGTGATAGGAGTGTTCCATGGGGCTTTATATGGAATACGTTGGGTGTTGATATTATATGTATGTCAACATCCCTAGAGGACTCGATCTCCTTATCTATCTCCATCATAGCCTCTAATCTAAGTTGTCGGAGGGTTTCGACGGGTAGATCGAGTATGTTCTCCCTAGTAATATTTGGTAGACTCATATATTTACCGGCATGCTGCATGTATTCGAAAACCCTATAGATCCTAACCTTAAACCCTTTCTCCTCAATAACCTTTACAACCCTATTAAGATATTCGTCCCTACCATTGAGGATCGGCCCCGTCGCTAATATTCTCCTATAAACCAAGACAAGCCACCGGGAACCCCGTTGTTCCCGATCAATATATTTATACATTATCGGTTATTATGTTTTCGCATATGGATAAAGTGATGCGTTGAAGAAATATGTATATTGGAGAATATCTCTATGGATAAATAGTATTATTCTAGGATATAAAACCCTCAATAACCGGGACAAGATTCTTCCACGAAATACTTGGATTGACTAATATGTTTAGCCTCTCCCTTGTTAATAGTTTCTCCCTCCTCAAAACTATGTAGTAGCATGCTCTAACTATATCCCTAGGATCACTGTTGGGGAGATATTCCTCCAAAACCTTTTTAGATAACTGGTAAACCCTCCAAGCGATCTCTCGCGGAATATTCATTTTAACACCTAGTCTAACAGCCTCCCTCCCAGCAATCCGGTATAGAGGAACTAGATAGTTTAAATCATTCACCACCCAACACCATAAAACAAGCCCTATATCTTCCTAACCTATAATATAGGGGTTGGTTTAAAAGCTGACTGTCCACAAATACATCTAGAAGGATCTGAAACCGGGGGGTATATTTATAAGCATGCCCCAGGGAAAATAGAGGAGGGATGGGGAGGGCCAGGACAGCCGAAGAATACGCTACGGGATGTGGAATACCCTAGTAGCCGACGCCTAAACGATCTATTCTAGATAGAAGGCTGGTTTGAGGGGCTGGGTCTTTTCAGCCTTAGCTATACCTCTACTACGAGCCTCCTCCTCCCATAGGATCTCGATCTCAAGCCCGGTTTTCTTAGCTAGGTAGTCTCTAGCCTCCCTTAATGCCTTATATTCATCGCTGGCTGACACGTATTCTACTTCTTCACGGGGGCTCTTCCTATACTGGTTTACCAGGTTTACGATCTCCCTCTCCCTACCCTCAATACCATACTTATCCCTCACAGCCTTTATGATCTCCCTGATACCCATACCCCTTCTAAACATCTTTAGGGCTTCATACCTCCAAGGCGATGAAACTATTATGTATGCCTTAGAAGGCTTAGGCTTTAGAACCGATAATACATTCTTGAGATCATCTATAAGATCCCTGATCATCCCTTCAAGGGCTTCAGCACCCGGGTCAATAAGTTCCTCAACTGGCTTAGGCCAACTACTCACTGATAGGAACCCGCTATGACCGGTCTCCATCCAAAGCTCCTCGGTTAGATGGGGTATTACGGGGTTTAATAGCTTCAGCCAATCCTCCATAATATTCTTAACCATAGCTAGTGAATCATTTGGAGACGTCCGGTCCCGGTAGTAGTCGATCATATTCATAACTTGATAGAATACTAGTTGGACATATCTCCTAATCTCCATCCTTTCAAGACTCTCAGTAGCATCTCTTATGATCCTGTTAAATAATGATTGGAACCATCTATCAACAACTTTACGGGGCTGTATTGTTTTCTCAATGGCTGAAGCTCTCCTAATGATGTTTACAAATCTACGGAGGGTGTCTATAACTACTGCAACCTCTCTATCCCTCCAATCTACAACCGTGTCTAGATTGGCTGATCCAGCTATGTATAGCCTATATAGATCGGCTGAATACTTGGAAGCTATCTCCCTGAGGAGGATCACATTACCCTTACTCTTACTCATCTTAACCCCTTCACGTATAACCATCTCGTTAAGAGTGATCATACGTGGCCAGTGCTTCTCAGGGAATAATGCTACATGGTGGTATACGTAGAAGGATAAGTGGTTGCTTATATGGGCGATACCCGTATGTCTATGATCGACCGGATACCAGTATGTGAATTCCCTCCTCATCTCCTCTAGGACTGTTTCCGGTATACCTGTCTCCATAGAGATCTCTCTGGGCGATCCCTTACCGTAGAATACGTAGTCGAATACTGATGGTTTAAGCTTTTCAGCCCCAACCCCCTCTCTACGTAGTATGTGTGCTATCGTGTAGAACGCCATATAGATCGTTGAATCGCTTAGACTCTCAATGATCCACTCTGGATCGAAGGGTAGCCTAGTCCCCAGCCCACGTTTACGAGCACAAGGCCTCTTCTCAAGCCAATCGATCGCCGCCAGCATAGCCCTCTTATACTTCTCCGGAAGTATTACGAGCTTCTCCTCAACATATTTACGGGTCTTCTCCTTCCACCATGGAACACTATAGTCTAGGAACCATTGATCCTTAATCTTAGCGGCAATGATCTTACCGCCTGCACGGCATACAGCCTTACGGTTTAACTCGTAGAACGTGAATGCCTGATCCCTCTCACCCAGGATCTTCCTAATCTTCTCCTTAGCCTCACTAACCGGTAGCCCCTTAAACTCTGGGTCGTCAACGATCATTACCCCCTCATAATACTGCTTCTTATAAACGATCCTAGTAGCCTCTACAAGCCTTGGATCCGTTGGTTCAGATATACCCATATCCTCAACCACTCGAGCGGCGTGATGACCCTCCACTCCGGGAACATCTATGATCTTGACTGGCTCAATAACTTTAACGATCCCGGGATCCAGACCATACTTCTCGAGTATCTCCGGATGGTTCTTAAGCCATTTCAGCGCTGCATAATCGTATGGTGCATCGCTAGGCTCACTATATACAACCCCAGTAGCATTATCCGGGTCAACGAATAATCCCGGTAGAATATAGAGCTCTTGTCCCAGGGGGCTTATAGCCCTCCTACCAAGTAGTTTCACACCCTTAAACTCCTCGACAACACTAAACTCGTCATCTGGATGCTGATGCTGTAGCTTCACCAAGGCTTCCCTAGAAACTATGATCCTTTCCCTCATAGAACC
>JALVIT010000156.1 GCA_027028545.1 Desulfurococcales archaeon | reverse complement strand
ACATCTTTAAGACAAGCATATATTGAGGATCACTATAATGTTAGGAGGTTTTATCCCGAGAAAATATATGTTAACAATGTGGCGATCAATAGGGAGGACATCTATAGATGTGAACCAATAAACTATATGGGGTATAAGATAGCTAAAACATATAATGATATACCACCATGTAAAGACCTCATTAAGAAGATAGAATATGCACTCCTCTAATGTAGGGATTGGGGATTGAAGTATTATGCTTACACGGCTAAGACAAAAACTATCCATAATAGTTTCCGGAATAGCTAGAAGCCTAGCTGGGACAGGTATATCTCCGAACCACATAACCATTCTCTCTCTAATATTCACCTCTCTGGGCTTCCTAGTGGTTTATCTATATAGAAACATCTATCTCTATATATTGTTCATACTATTATCGGGATTATGTGATGTATTGGATGGTGCAATAGCCAGGTTAACAGGTAGAGTATCCAGATTTGGCGCATTCCTAGATTCAACTATAGATAGGGTTAACGACTTCCTAATAATCTATCCTTTAAAATATCTGGGTCTAGATACAGATCTAGTTGTTTTATCCATAATATTATCCATACTCATAAGCTATACTCGAGCACGTGCTGAATCGCTAGGTTTAAAGATGGAGGGTGTGGGTATTATTGAGAGGGCTGAGAGGATAATATTTGTCATAGTAATAGCTCTACTAATAAGTATTAGCATGGAGGTAGCATATATACTCCTATGGATCCTCATAATATTTTCACTCATAACCGTAATCCAGAGAATACATTATAGTTATAGAAACCTCCGAGAGACATAGAGTTCTCACACGGAAAATTTATCTATCATTATAACCAAAATAATACTATGATTAAATATGGAGGAACCTTCTTTTATCTAGGTGGGGTATTTGAACCAGATCCCTGTGATAGTTTTCACCCCCCTAGATGCAGATAATAGGAACTTTAATAGTATAATACATAGTGCTATGGAATATCTTAGCTTAAAATATATGTTATTCCCAACATCAATAGTTGCAGGTGATAAAAGTACATCATTAATAGATTCCGATCAGTTTAGAAAGTATATTGATATTATTAAGAATGTATTGATCGGGAAGATAGGTGGTGTAATTTATCATACCGATCTATTCATCGATGATAAAGCTATATATGAAGAACTAAGGGGATTTCTTATCAGTCGCCGAGATATATTAAGTGTAACAGCTCTAGAATACTATATCCATCCGAACAAACCGATACATAAACTATTAAAGGAGGAGCTATACGACTATCTAGTTGAGAACGCTATGAGTTCAAATATCTTAGTTGTTGACCCGAAATATATTGAGGAGGTCTCTGGAACCGAGATAATCCATGTGGATATGTTTTCATCGCTGCTGAGGGAGACTGCTAAGGAGTTAAGTATAACCCATTATGCATTCTCATACTATATATCTTCACACGACATATATCTTGTAGGGGTTGATCTTAGGAGTAATGTATCGCATAGAGAGAAAATGATCACTCCAACATTGCTCTCAATACCCGATGTGATAGTAACGTATTCATCACTAATAAATAAGACCGCTAGATTCCTAGGATTAACATATTTCATAGGCTCAATAATAGCCTCAACGATCAGAAACGTATACAAGCCTCCCAGGCTTGAGGACTTCATGGGTTCAATACTATCACCTATAGAATCATCCCTACAATACTGGGTTAGGACGAAGATCGGTGAGGTTACGGTGATCTATCCTAAGCCGCTGGAAGGTTTAAGGGTTTCAGCATATAAATACGAAGTGTTGAAGATGCTTAAACAAGCATTGGAGATCGTTACTAGCAATAGCGATGTATTCTCCAAATATATACAAGTGACTGGATCAAACATATTACAGTCAATACCAGCCGAATATGTTAGGTCGTTCCATGATATAGCATCTCCCCATAGACTAGTTAAAGGTCCGCGTGGCGAGATTATTGTTGTTGGTGAACCGGATTTTGGACAGTCGAGGTTTCTGTCTAGGATACTATATACGTTGATGAGGGTTAATAGGAGGATTACAGCATTAATGAGCTTATCATATAGTGAATCCCTACTCGAAATAGCTAAGAGAATGGGTATACCGGTTATTAAGATAGAGTTTAAGATACCTAAGGGTAAGAAGGTCTGGACGATTAGACTGGAGGATCTAGTCGAGAACGCTATAGTTGATAAACTACCTAAGATTAAGGATAAGGAACCCCCAATAATACTATACCATGAGGGTGCTATAGGTATTGAACCAGCCATATACTTTGCAGACACGAATGCGTTGAAGCTACTTAATAGGCTGATCGAGATAGATAGGATTATGCGTTCAATATAGCTTATTCGAGTATCGATAAGTCATAGTGGCCAGCTAGGGGTAGCGGTGTTCTAAATGATATATAGCCCATACGTAGTATATGGCTCTTCACAACGCCGACGCGATCACTTGATCGTAGTATAAGTTCTCTATATTCGCTAGGTATATCGAGAACCGATATCTGGCTCTTATCCATACGTAATATGATCTTTGTATTGGTCAACTGTAGTATAATATCGTGCACATCCCTTGGTGAATGTGTTGAGAATATTAATCCAAGCCTTCTAGCCCTACCAAGCCGTGCTATCCTATCGATCATACCCGATACATGCTCTATATAATCCTCTCTACCACCACCTCGCGATGGGAAGAATCTATGTGCTTCATCAATAACTATAAGGACTGGCTGTGTAAGTATACGCCTCCTACTACTCGTAAGCTTCCATTCGAAAACCTTATTCAATACACGGAAGGCTGCTATACTTATAACCTTCTCAGGATCACTTATAGTATGCTCCTGTAGATACTCTAGATCGAATACTATAGGATATCCCTTGAAGACTCTATGATGCTCCATCAGTATCCTAGTTATTGGTGGTTCATGTAAGTATTTGTCCTCACCACTACCGCCCTTAACTCTTATATCGAATAGTCCGGTCTCTATAAGAGATCCAACCTGTCTAATCATATTCTCTATAGTTGATTTATGAACAGCTAGATCAGATATTAATTCGACTAATAGCTTAATATGTG
>JALVIT010000155.1 GCA_027028545.1 Desulfurococcales archaeon | reverse complement strand
CAGAACAACCAAGAATTATATTGTCGTATACGAGGAAGAGTATAGGGATAAGGCGTTGAAAGTTGCCCTACTCACGGGCTCCTCGGGATTCGACGCTTATATTATAGGCCTAGCCTGGAAACGTGACGCCCTCCTCATTACTGACAATGAACCTATGAGCAGGCACGCGGAGACACTAGGAGTGAAAGTAGTCCTACTACGTAGCACAAACGTTGAAGATATAATGAAACAACTCCATTGAATAAATTAATTATTGTTATTCTATATTATACAAATATAGCTATCGGGGCTAAGAGAGGCGTCAGCAACGTTTTGCGGTCTCGTCTATCGGCGCATTCAACACTGTTTTTATGATGTTTTAAAGGTGTTTGTGGCGGGCCCGCCGGGATTTGAACCCGGGACCTCCGGCTCCGAAGACCCGCGCTATAAATACTCAGGTTGCACAATTCCATGAGAGAATGCAACACACACTCACACATGATAATCCTGCTAGTAACTCATTGCTGAAAAGAATGCAACACCGATTCCGGATCCTAACGCTCGTTCGGGCTTACGTATTGTCACTAATTGTGACTATGACGCCTTTATCAAATACCCTGCATGCATTGCAGAAGGGCTTCAGGCACACGGTAGCAGACGCTCTTATCTCTCCCTTAAAGGGTTTTGTAACAATAAAATAATATTCATTCGTAACCACATTGTTAGGCAAAACCTTTTCGTAGCCAAAGTCTAGCGTACACACTATTGATACTGGGAAAACAGAACCGGTGTGAGCGCTTATTCTAGGGATTGCAATCGGGTGGTAGATCCTCCAGTCGAATATCGTGTTATTTGAAGTGTTATTGCTCCAGTAGGATGTACCACAGTAAGCATTTGTCTCATAATACACAGGAATGCTGTTATCATTATATATCTTTATTATTATTTTTAAAACAAATATGTTAGTGTTAAGCCAATCAATCGGAGGCTTATTACTTAGATCTGCTGGAACCGGTAGGTTCGCCTTAATAAACTCTCTAGCTACGGATAGAATTTTCGGATCTTTAATAACCTCGTACTTGATTTCCATGCTTACATTTTCTAGGATTCCTGGGTTTTTCTCGCAGGTAGTTGTAATAAATTCTGGACTAGTAGGTGTGTCCTCACTGTGATGAGTATAATAACGTATTCCAATTTAGAATTAATAAGACTATGATTGTTGAGATAGCTACTGCTGTCTTCAAGTAGCCCCCTCTGGATATCTAGTGTTAAGGTAGAGTAATATCCTTAGTTGGTGGAAACAAGAGTTGGCATGGATACCGAAGCATAAAGCTTTAAATCGTTAAAGATTACACTTGGTGGTAGCTTGTGCACCACTTAGTTTTACCACCTACTGGTTGGGGCTTTATGCTTATACACGACTGGCAAGAGCATAGAGCTAGGGTCTTAACTGACGGTGGTAGCTCCAATGTGAGGAGAAGTAAATGTAGCTCTTCTTGCTACGATATAACATCAGCGACTTTAGACTACTTTCTAAAGCATACTTGGAAACCTCGAGGGAAATGGGCCTGGATAATCTCGCATATGGATTATGACCATTACTCTATAACACTTAGACTCATAAAGACGAGACAATGGCATAAGCCCGAGCTTGTGATACTGCCAGCATTGTACAGTTCTCGAGCATGCAGAGAGGCCCTAGCAACAATCCACATGCTTGCATCGCTTCTAGCAACAGCTCTTGAAATCCCTCGACCACTTTCTTCAGATCTTATAAGTATTATCAGAAATGTGAGACGCATAGGAGTTGGACGAGGGGTGAAACTTCGCACAGGAGAACTAGCTTACCACATAATCTGGCCGCCTCCACCAGGTAAAGTAGGATCAAGATGCAAAACTCTCTTAAGAAGGCTTACGGAAAAGCTGGAGAAAGCTAAGAGAGCATGCGTAAGAAGGCGAGGTAAGAAGGAGTGCGAAGAGGCCTGGAGCGTAGGTGAACGCGAGGCTGGGGATATAATTGAGATTATGGCTCCAGAGGATATCTACAATGAGAACGAGTCAATAGATTTAGATAAGTTATTGCTAACTAATGGTGAACCAGGTACCTCGTGGGACACAGAAGATAAGGAACACTACTTTCAGAAGGGTGTAGAAAGACCTGTCTATGATTACAGATATATTTACTACTTTGCATCAAGAGAATTTAGAGATCGAGAACTTTCTCGTCTTTATGGAAGTATTATTAATGATTTCTCTATTGCATACGCGCTCGAACGTAATCAATATCCAAACAATTATTTAATACCTGTAGAAATGAAAGTCAAGGAATTCCGTCCCTCAACGGTCCTTATAGAGTATTCGCCTGTCGAGATATTTCTTTGGAGCCATATACCGCTTCTTTATTTATCAGATTTGGAAAATGCGCTCTCACCGGCAATCGACTACTACAAACAATATTACTTACATCACGTCAAGACATCATATATCGATGTTGGAATTGAAATAGCTGCACACCACGGTAACTCCTACTCACCAAAGCTAAAAGATATACTCCCCAAAATTCTCTTCCTCCCACGATGTTACGAACATGTTCCTCAACATTATACACAAAACTATCGGTACCGATGGCGTTATATTAATCTACCCTGCGTGCAAAGAATGTATTCAATGCATAACTGCGGCCTTGAAGCTGAAATATATTCCTAAACATTAACAAGCAAATTAAAATTATATTCAACCGGTCTTGCTTTAGCCAATATATAGAGGTTGCCGCTCATAATAAAGCTAGGAGAGCTCCCTTGTCTGAGTTTGATCAATTGATTAGTTACTATGATGATAATGCTTGGAAGAGATATTTCAGTATAGATCTAGCAGAGCTCTATAGGAGCGTAAAAGGACTGCTAGCTTTAAGAGAGGAACTACACAAAAGATTGACATCAGATACTGTCGGAAACCTAATATCAAGATCAGAAACATATAGAGCCATACTTCTGGGAGGCTTCAGGCCAGATGTGAAGCAACCCTTCACAGAAAACTCGCTAGCACTATTCTACAAGAAAATCTTCGGTATAGGCATAAGCGATGAAGACCTACTCAAAACCATAACCAGGTTAAGAGAAGGAGATAGCATCGAAGAAGCCTCACTTGAC
>JALVIT010000154.1 GCA_027028545.1 Desulfurococcales archaeon | reverse complement strand
GAAACTAGCTGAATCAATAGTAGTAGTCCTCAAGAGCCTTGGGATAAATGCAAGTATAACGTTAAGCAATAATAATAGAGGATTGAGTAAGAATAGTAGCACAATATTTGTGATAAGGATAAGCGGTGGTGAAAGTAAGCAAAAATTCCTCCGGTTAATGGGTATAAAAGAGAATATAAGGACTTATTCGAAAACGAGAAGAAACGGTGATCTACTACTATTATCTGTAAAGAAAATAGAAATAGTAGAGAAAGACTCACTCCTCTACGATATAGAAGTACCAGGTTCACATGTCTACGCATTATCTGGAGGATTAATATTAACACATAACACTACCTTCCATGCCGAGACACCGGAATCGGGTTTCCGGCGACTCCTGATGCCTCCCTTAGAGGTCTCGCCGGCTGCATTAGATGCTATATACATTATAGTACATTTGAGGCGTCTACTAGTTAAGGGTAAGATGAGGCGTGTAGCAGAGCTCTACAGCCACGAGGGTGGAGGAAAACTAATACCAGTAATACAGTTCAACCCGGCTAGAGGGATACATGAACTAGTAACTCCACTCCATACTATAAGACCAGTAAAAGTGATATCGGAGAAACGAGGTTGGACGCCATCAGAAGTATTAGAGGAAATACGTGTACGTGCAAAAATAGTGAAAGACCTAGAGAAATTCGAGGGAAGCGTAGAAGAATACAATAAGAAACTCTATGAAACACTCTACGAGAGACGCGGAACAATCTTAATGTAAGGTTTCCCCGATTATTCTATACATTCTAGTTTAATATTTTGTTTTTAAGAAACAAGGAAAGTACGATATTATTACTTAAAAACCCCACGTATTCTTAGGGTTAAATAGAATTGGTACATCAGGGAGATAAGCCCATAATAGTAGCATGTATACCAGCGTATAATGAGGAAAAATATATAGCGAAAGTAATAGTAGAGGCTAAGAAATATGTCGACAAAATAATAGTATGCGATGATGGATCGAGAGACTTAACGGCAGAGATCGCTAGAGAGCTAGGAGCAATAGTAGTAAAACACCAAGAAAACAAGGGATATGGTGCAGCACTAAGAACACTCTTCAAAAAAGCCCTAGAACTAGATCCAGATATAATAGTAACCTTAGATGCTGATGGCCAACATGACCCGAAGGAAATACCAAGACTAGTAGAACCAATACTAAAAGGAGAAGCCGATATAGTAATAGGATCACGCTTCCTAGGAAAAACAACTCAGCCGAAATGGAGAATTCTAGGAGTAAAAGCAGTAACAAGAACTGTGAAAACAGCATTTAATATAAACGGGATAACTGATGCACAATCCGGATTTAGAGCATATAGGGCTAGCGTAGTAGGAGACCTTATACCAGAAGACAATACGATGGCTGCAAGTGTGGAGATACTAGCAAAAGCTAGAAACAAGAACTTGAAGATAAAGGAGGTACCTATAACCATAACATCCCATGAGGATGCCAGTAAGCACAATCCCCTCTACCACTTAGCTGTACTTATCGTTGGAATAATACAATTGTTTACTGAGCGTCATCCCCTCCTCCTATTGGGGTTGCCTGGACTCGTAAGTGTTGTAGTATCACTTATAATGATGTTGCAAATATTATTGGTTTACAAGGAGACGAGAGTAATAGATCCTATTCTAACAACCTCTGTGTTAATACTATTTACTGTAGGACTACTTATGGTTGCTTTAGGACTAGTATTCTATGCTATAGCAAGACTAAAACAATATATGCAAGGACTTGTTTCCCCGAGTAGGAAGGAGTGAAAAATCTGTTATAGTATATTGCTATTACTATATAGTGGCCTAGAACACGTTTATTATAAATAATCCTGCTAGGTATTTTTCTTAATACAACACTAACTGCCTTCAGCAAGGAATCAGTAAGGACGCGGAGGGCTACCTATAATGTTTAAATGGAGGAAGCTTAAGAGGTTAGAATAGTTTAAGGTAGGCTTTAGCATGCCATATTTCTAGAGGCTTCTTATCCATATATTTTTCTACCTCTTTGTCTCCAATTTTTCTCTTCGATTGTATTATTCTCCTATAAGTCAATGTGTTTTTGAGGTGTCGTATATTCCATGTTATAGTTTTAAGAGAGTACAGGATATAGTAGGCATTCCTACTTATCAAGCCCAAGAAGAACCCAGCTAGAAAGGTTATGATAACTGCTGGTATTATTCTGCGGAATACGTTTCTTAGCTCATAGTTTTTAACTATGATTCTAATACGATTTCTATTTGCTAAATAAAACTTCCACACGGGTAGTTTTCTCCCAAATTCGGGTCTCCTCATATGATGACATATTGAATTCTTAACGAAGCCTATCCTATAGCCTAGTAGTCTTGCCTGCCATGAGAGATCTATGTCGTCATGGTACATTGATAACCATGGATCAAAACCATGTAATTCCTCAAAAACCTTCCTCCGTATTATCATTGAGCAACCACTAGCATAGAAGAACCCCTTAAAGGGATCATGTTTCTCTGCCACGTGTTTGGGCTCCATTAATCCACGTCCAATACATCCACCGTATACGTCCAGGCGGCCACCAGTATTATCTATCCTACTAGTAAAATCAAATAAGATTAGACTGGAGGCAGCTGCAACATCACTGTATTTCTCCATAAACGATACTAGCTCTCTAAGCCAGAAGCGCTCTACAATAGTATCATTATTTAACAAGACAATATACTTGCTTCTAGCAGAAGAATATAAGAAGCCTATATTATTCCCTAAACAAAAACCAGTATTCCTCCGTAAAACAACGTATTTAAACCCAATACCATGACTATTAAATGTCTTGTAAAACCTCTCAAGTATATCAACACTATTATCAGTAGAGTGATTATCTACAACTATTACTTCAAAATTAGAGTAATCTTGTTTTAAAAGGGAATCAAACAGAGCCTCCAAGTAATGCAAACCATTATAGTTTATAATGATCACACTCACATAGGGTTCCTTCATTCTACACACGAGAGTGAAATCGGTTAAATGATTATTATATTTTTATTTTAGGGCCAACACTATTGCAAAGTATTTTCCTCCTATACTTTTTTAAATTATAAGATCTTACTCTTACTTAGGCTAATTGTATTAGAATAGAT
>JALVIT010000153.1 GCA_027028545.1 Desulfurococcales archaeon | reverse complement strand
TATAACGCCGTTATATACTTATCGACATCTATACGTATACACTATGTAATGTATATATACCAGCCATTAAACCAAATAATACTTGGTGATACATGGATGAATAACAACGCTATTCCATTACTTCCACTACTAATTATCAGCATATTACTATCGCCACTATCCACAAATATGGCTCAAGCCAGTGGACAAACATTATCAATTAAGGCGTATAATATATATGGAAGTACCAGTTCCGAATACGCAGTAGAGGAAATGGAAAACATAATAGTAGCAGGTTCTACACCAGTAGTAATTTATCCAGACGAAAACTATTCACTAGTGCTAAAAGATTCCAGTGTAAAGGTCTTATCAGCAATAAGGGGCGAAGATAAGATATTTATACTTGGGTTGAAGAATGGAGGTGCGCTAGTATTATCAGTAGATAAGAATGGCTTTGGCGACGCTATATATATACAAGACTATGAACCCAGCGATATAGCTTATGGAGAGGGAATCTTAGGCGTTACAGGATATGATAAAAACTATAACTCAGTATCTATTATAAAGCTTGACATGAAGCTCCGCATACTCAGTGAAACCATTATAGGTTTGACAGATAAATTATTAGACTACAAATTAACATATAATAAATATACTGGAAAATTCTACATAGTAGCCCTCCTAGAAAATAGCACCATCAATATTATTGATGAAGAAGGAAATGGCGTCAAAATTCAACTACCGATGACACATAGCTATAAATCATTATTATTGGCGACAGTACTAGATAAACTAATAATATCCGTCTCATCGACGAACAGTATAGTTGTTATAGATTATAGTTTTAAAAAGGAATATGCTGAAGCAAAGATACTGAATCTTCAGAGACAAATAATAAACACTACTCATATATGGGTAAATGAGACAACAATGTATTTAGTTGGAATGGTAAATAATAATGGATCCTTCATAATAGACTATAATCCCCCTGGAAAGGCAGCGTTCTATATATTGAGGAATATAAGAGCCAGGAAGATAAAGGCTGAAGACAAATTTATTAAGCTACTAGGTTCCGCTTTATCATCAAAAGTAATCTTAGCAATTTCTTCAAATCTATATGTGGATAATTTACAGGTTAACTATAGTAAAATTAGAGGAATGATTAACGTAGTGAAAAGAAGCTACACAAATTATAACATAAGATATGATAAGGAAAACATTGTATGGGGAAAAGTTATTGATAAGAAAGATCCATGTATCATATTTATAAATAGGGTGAAACAGGGGAGGCTTATCATAGAACTGCGCGAGTATGGATTGAAGCCATTAAGATACTTTACCGATAAAGCATGGATAATGCTGGATAATGCAATATACATAAATATAAGTATGTCTAATAGTTCTGCTTCAATAATAGGTCTAGCCCCTGGGAGACACCTATTAGAGGCATATTATGTAGATAGATTAGGCGGCAAACTGCTCATATATCATGGTGCTATAGAGTATAAGGGAGGGGTGCAGATACTAAAACTATATAGAAATACGCCGTACGTACTAAATCATACAATCAATAACTCTATAGTATCATTAACCTTAGTAAATCCATCCCATACCAGCTGGACCGGTGAAATTAGGATCTATACCTTCAGTAACCATACTTTACTATTTGAGAGGGAATTTGAAACACTGCCTTATCCTCACCGTGCAAATATAGAACTCCATACAATACCGTACAATGGGAGGGTTATAGTTGAAACATATGTTGCTATAAATGGTAAAGAATACTTAACCCATACATACTTATTCGAAAACACTTTCATCGGGGGAGAAACTACACCAACACCATTACTACCAGGTGGAACTACTACTACAATAACTATGAGGAGAGGAGAAGCACCGAGAGGTGGGAACACAACAACCACTAAACCAAGCGGAGAGGGTGAATATAACTTCCTATTAGTAATAGTAGTGTCCACGATTATAGTAATAGTGTCGATTGTAGTTTACATAATGTATAGGCGGAGACGCTAGAATTATTCTGCATATCGTTTTTATATCCCTTTATTACAGATTGACCATATTGGTGGTGGGAATGGATCGACGTGTTTCTAATCTAGCCCGTCTATTAGTTGAGTATTGTGTGGAGGCTAAGGAGGGTGATGAGGTTGTTGTTCGAGCTGGTGTTGAAGCTGTACCCCTTGTTAGAGAGGTTGTCAGAGAGCTTGTATCCCGCGGCGCCTATCCATTGTTGATCAGCCTTGGAGATGAATCTATCTCTGAGGTATTCTACAAATACGCTAAGCCCAGCGTGTTGAAGCATGTTAGTGAGATCGAGAGGATCATTATGGAGAGGATCGATGCTTCGATATCGATCATATCCCCAAGCCATACGAAGCCCTTCATAGGAATAGATCCGGAGAAGATGAAGATTAGGAGCCAAGCTAGAAGGGAGCTTACAAAGATATTTATGGAGCGTAGCGCTAGGAAGGAGCTTAGATGGACCGTAACAGCATATCCGACGAGGGCATTAGCTCAAGAGGCTGGTATGAGTATATTAGATTATGAGGATTTCGTATACCATGCAACATATGCTGATACGGATGATCCAGTTGCTAGGTGGAGGGAGATAGCCTCTAGGCAGGAGAGGATCGCCGAGTTCCTCAACAAGGTCCACGAGCTCAAATATGAGGGCCCAGGGATCGACCTATACCTTAGGGTTGATGGCCGTAAATGGATAAATGATGATGGTAAATACAATATGCCGGGTGGAGAAGTATTCTCAGCACCTATCGAGGATAGTGTTGAGGGATATGTAGAATTCGACTATCCAGCAATATGGCGTGGTGTAGAGGTTGAAGGGGTTAAACTAGTATTTAAGAGGGGGATGGTTGTTGAAGCTAGAGCTCGTAGGGGTGAGGAGTTCTTGAAAAAGATGCTTGAGACAGATGATGGTGCTAGGAGGCTTGGAGAGATCGCTTTTGGACTGAACTATAATATAACGAGGTTCACCAAGGAGATCTTATTCGATGAGAAGATCGGTGGAACCATACACATGGCTCTTGGAGCAGCCTATCCGGAGACCGGTGGTAGGAATGTATCCGCTATACATTGGGATATGATCAAGGATATGGGGAAGCACCGGGTATATGCTGATGGAGAATTAATATATGAGAATGGAAGGTTTATAATATAGTGTTTTTGGACAACTATATCGCTCTAATCTTTTCCTCTACAACTAGCCTATCGAGTGCTTTACCAGTTGCTGGATCGAATAATATTATCTTCTCCATGACCGGACATATCCACACCATCTGGTCCAGTGTGAGGCTTATCCTACGCCCACTAATAATCTTCACAAGCTCCCCACCAATCTCTATAACCACAATATTCTCCCTCCCAAGGGGCTCAATCCCATACACTCTACCAGGGAGACATATCGTGTCTAGAGACTCGGGCTTAATAGAGGTGTCTTCGGGTCTAAAACCTATTATAACCCTTTTAGTCTTAAGCCTCCTTATAATAGACCAGTAGCGCTCCGGTGCTCTAATCCTATACTTACCGATAACTAGGAATATCTCCTTATCTAGATCCTCAACCTCGGCTTCGAGGAAGTTCATAGGCGGGTTTCCAAGAAATCCACCGACAAATACCGTAGCCGGCCTATTATAAACCTCTTCCGGTGTACCGACCTGCACGATCCTCCCCTCATTTATCAAGGCTATACGATCAGCCATTGCCAATGCTTCAGCCTGGTCATGGGTTACATAGATCGTTGTAATACCTAGCTTCTTCTGAAGCCTCTTAAGCTCAGCTCGGACACTTATTCTAAGGATCGCGTCTAGATTGCTTAGAGGTTCATCGAGCAATAATACATCCGGCTCCTTAACAAGGGCTCTAGCAATAGCTACACGCTGCTGCTGGCCACCGCTAAGCTGCCATGGATACCTATCTAGCAACTTATCTATCTGGAGCATCCGTGCAACATCTAGAACCCTCCTCTTAATTTCCTCCTCCGGGAGCTTCTTCAATCTCAATGGGAAGGCTATGTTCTCATAGACCTTCATATGGGGGTATAATGCCCAGTTCTGGAATACCAATCCAACATTCCTATCCTTAGGGGGTAGATTTGTCACATCCCTATCATCGAAGTATATCCTACCACTTGTAGGCTTATAGATCCCCGCTATTAGGTATAGGGTTGTCGATTTACCACTACCACTAGGACCAAGTAATGCCATAAACTCTCCATGTTTTATAGTTAGAGATATATCCTTAACTCCTACCACTCCACCCTTAAAGATCTTCGTAACCCTATCAAGCCTAACCACCACCATATACATTCACCCCTTAATCCCCGATACACTAATCGTAAAGATCAGCTTCTGAGCGAAGAGGAAGAAGAGTATTGTTGGGAGGAGGTAGAGGGTTCCAGCGGCAGCAACCAGTGGTAGATAAGCGTATTCAGCATGAACATTATACTCTATAAATACAGCTAGTGTCGGCTCTGCTAGGAAGGTTCTAACATATATCAGATCCATCCATCCAGCTAGGAATCCAAAGAGCATTACAGCTGCTAATCCAGGCTTTATGAGGGGTAGTAGGATCTTCCACCAAACCCTTATCCTAGAAGCACCATCAACTATGGCAGACCACTCGATCTCCCATGGTATCATGTCGAAGAATCCCTTCATAAGCCATGTAGCCATAGGGATCTCTATAGCCGCTCTAGCCAGTATTACGAAGAAGAAGCTATAATATACCACGTAGGTGTATGAGGGCATGAAAAGCCTATATATAAACGCTACACCGACAACCAATACGGATCCGGGGAATGCATGTAGTAGTATGAGTAATGCCATAATATGCTTCCTTCCATGGAAGTTCATACGGGATATAGCATAACCTGTTAAAGCACCAGTTATTGTAACCAATAGGCTTATCCCGAGGGCTACTATCAACGTATTAAATACTATACCCCAAATATTAACCCTGATCCCGGCGAATAACGCTGTCCTACCATGGAATAATAGGATCCAATTGGTTAGTGTTGGTTTAAACGCTGAAGGGTCGAGGTTTGTAACCATATCCCTACTAAAACTTGAGAGGATTATTAATGCATAGCCAGTTATAACCGGTAGGGATAGCATAAAGACTATACACATTATGAGTAATTCGGTAGACCTACTACGGATCTCTACATCTCTCATACCCGGCACTATATATCACCCCTAGGCGGCTTAATCATCTTCTCAAAACCCATAAGCTTCAAAGTTAGAAGCCCTAATCCGGAAGATACCAGTACTAGTATGACCCCGGCTGCAGCGGCTAATCCCTGATCGGTTTCTCCGAGCTGGAAGGCTGTATTATATATGTATAAGCTCCAGGTCGTTCCATAATCTCTATTCACGAGACCCCATTTAACGAGTAGGAATAGGTGATCATATGTTGTTATTAGGCTTAGAAGCTGCCATGTAGTAACATATATTATATGCCATTTAAGCAGTGGTATTAGGATTCTACGCGTGATCTCCCAGTTCGAAGCACCGTCAACACGGGCGGCTATTACGAGTTCCTTCGGGATATTGCTTATAGCTGATGTGAAGACGATCATACCATAACTTACACCTACGAGACCGTTAACAAACACTATAATAGCCCAAGCACCCCAGGGTATGATCCCCTGCCCGAAGTCAATTGGTTTATCTATGAGTCCTAGATGCAATAATATACTATTCAACGTTCCTATACTGCTTGGATGAAAGAAATAGTACCAGATCATACTGTAGACAGCTATAGGCGTCATCCTTGGAAGGAGCCATATAAGCTGTGTACCACCAGCAGCCTTCTCACTCATAAAATATGTTGCGATAGCCAGCCCTAACCCTCCGAGGACATTAACGGTAAGTGTTAGAGCTACGAAGACAATAGTTGTCAGAAAAACCGCTTTAACCGATGGATCATGTGTTAACATGTAGAAGAATTTATAATAGTTCTCGAAACCAATGATCTCTCCAGCATATCTATCAATATTCCAATTCTTTAATGGTGTAAAGCTTAGGTAGACTGATATTATAACGGGTATTATGTAGAAGACTAGAACGAGGAATAACGCTGGAAATAGGAATCTGGAGGCATCACTACGAAAAAACTCTACCAGATTATTAAATAATCGATGAAAAAATATTTTGTTTAACTTTATTCCAACCACCCCCGTGCTCGATTCATCCTAGCCTGTGAGGCTCCAGCCAGAGGGTATTTCACCCATCACCTCTACGGCATCCTTAAGATCTGGATCACTATTTATCTTGTCCACCAGGTAGTTTACAGCATCTTCTGGGCTCATCTGTCCTCTAAGAACCTTATCGATCGCATCGGCAAATAGATCGGCTAGTTTCGGATACTGGGGGTGTTTGGGTGTGAAGTGTGTGTATTCTAACATATATGTTGTGTTCTTTAGGAATTCGATGTTTATCGGGTTAGCCGTTTTAGATACGATATCCTTTATAGCATTCTTAACCTTATCGGATTTTATCATCTCTAGGTTCTTCAACTTATTTAGCCAGTTCTCATCGCTTAATAGATTACTAGCAGCCTCCGTTACTGGTAGATGGCTTGAGATAATACTATGTATAGCGATAATGTCCGGATCACTAGCTTTAACTACTAGTAGGAATGCTAGCTTTTGATATACATCCTTCAATAGATCGTATTTCGGATTCTGGTATCCAGCCTTACTATTGATCACCCATGCGAAGGGCTGGCTTAAGGTAACAGGGTCCTTACCCTTCTCACCAGCTGGGAATAGCGTGTAGTAAAAGAATTCTTTAACCTCCTCAGGCTTCAACCCCCTATCCTCACCGGTCTCCGGATCGTGGTAGTAGGCTTTAGTCTGCCACTCCGTCCAATGCCATACACCACCTATGAATGCGAAGGCTTTACCATTTACAACCGTTGGATGGATCTGCTTACCCCAATCCCAGCTCATCATATCGCTTGGCAATAGTCCGGCGTCTACGAAGGCTTTTTCAGTTGCAAACCATTTATAGACAGCCTCCTTATCCAGCACCAGTTTATCGTTTTTCTCATCGTATAGTTTTCCTCCGAAGGCATATATGAACTGGATTAGGTCTGGATGGGCTGAACCTTTACGATGTATTAATCCCCACTCGGCGCATCCCTTATCCTTAGCTTGTTTAGCCATATTGTATATATCAGCCCATGTGATCTCTCCATTCTTAACCTTATCTGCTAAACCCTTCAAGTCTATTCCTGCACATGCCGCTATCTTCTTGTTGATGTATAGTGGTCTGGCTTCGGTATCCTGTGGTATTCCATAGATCTTCCCCTTATAGGTCATGGCGTCCATGACTGTTTTGTAGAAGGAGTTTTTGAAGCTGTTATACTTGGCTAGATAATCGGTTAGGTCTAGAATATATCCCTCACTAGCTAGGCTAGCGATATATACGTATCCATTAGCCATTATATCCGGTGCTTGGTTCAACGCCCACTTACTAATGTAGTCCTGATATACTGCATCCGGTTTCTGAGCATAGTTTGTATCAATAGTTATCTTCACATCAACGCCATTATTTCTCCAGATCTCCATAATCCTCTCAGCAGCCTCCACAATACCATAAACCCTCATAACACTATTAGGATCGCCACCACTCCATACGGTATACTTAACCTCTGTTATACCATTATTCTTTAAAGCCTTACCGATCGCTATAGCGTCGTTCTCGAAGTTTCCAGATAACTCAACTTTTACTGGTTGAGCCCCTCCACCTCCTCCACCAGATGTTACGAAATAATATGCTAATCCAACGCCGATAATTATAACTATAATGATTATTATTGCAGCTATCTTACTTAGAGCTCGAACCATACTCTCACCCTTCTAACCCAGTAGGGGTGAGATTTATTGGCTTGGTTTACAGTGTAGTGTAGGATATACATTATAATATATATTTAAACACATATTTATATATTACACTTTATTTATCATTATGCTTCAATTTATTAATGTGGATAGTAAATATGGTTGACGACTGATTTATCATAATTCTATGTTTGCATGTTGGCTACGTAGATCCTCCTCTGTTTTACCTAGTTTATGCATGAGTTCAACCGTGATACCGTCTAGGAATAGCATGGCTGTATCCTCAAATAATGTACCAAGTGGTGCTAGAGGTTCGTGTAGTCCTAGTATCTGCCTGGCGAAATAGTCTTCTTCCCTAGCAATCTTTGTACGACCAGGAATCTTAACAACTAGATCGGCTAGTTTACCTAGAGGGCTATTAGGATATGTTGTTAATGCTATAACCTTAGCGCCAACTATACGGGCTGCTTCAGCAGCTGCAACGATCAACCTAGTCCTGCCGGAACCTGATATAGCTATTACCAGGTCACCCTCCCTAATCTTCGGGACAATTGTTTCACCGAGGACATATACTTGGAAGCCTAGGTGTAGAAGCCTCATAGCGAAGGATTTACCTACCAGACCACTACGTCCAGCACCCATAACTAGGACTCGAGCACTCCTCTTATAGGCTTCAACTAGTTCCCCTATGAATCTATCCTTCTCATCATCACTTATAACCTCGATAGATTTTAGGATGAAGCTAGCGATCTCAACCATAGTGTCACGTGTGAGTCCGGAAACCACGGCTCTTCAACCCCTCCTAACACTATCCTAGAATGGGATATTAAGATGTTATAGTAGAGGAGTAAAAAATGGAGAAAGTTTAGGATTGATATGGATGATTATTTTATTAATTCGTATGTTATAGCCGATACAGGGCATGCTTCGGCAGCTGCCTTGACACAGTCTAGTAGGTCTTCGGGGACCTCTCCTATAGAGATAGTCTCATCTAGTTTTACCGAGTAATCATCTACAACCCTGTTACGTCCATTATCCGCTCCTAATACGAATACTTCGGGACATGTTGCCGGCGCTACTCCGCAGCCTATGCATGTTTGTCTATCGACCACGACCTTAACCTTAGCCATAGGATACACCATGATACCGGTTTATCTATGATAAGTATATTATAGTCGGAGATGTAATAAGTTTAACCGAGCTATTATT
>JALVIT010000152.1 GCA_027028545.1 Desulfurococcales archaeon | reverse complement strand
CCCTACAGCTCCTCCGTCAGACCCAAGCGTCCCAGGGGTAGGGGGATGGTTGTGAGCGTGATGTCTATTTTTCCACGCTTTTCCCCCTGGGGGGCTTGGGTCTCCATATTGTGTGTAAGCGTCTACTCTATTCTTGGTTGTTTGGGATTTATATATATTTCGGGGCTTGATAATACCCTATACATCTCCCCGTCTATGGAGGAGTGTATTGTCCCCGCGGCAGGAGACCGCACCCTCATCCAGTTGCCCTCCGGGCTATGCCCGGTGTCGTGGGCGATGCCGCCGCCGGGGTTGCCGCGGGGTCTAAGTATATTATTCTATTTCCGGGGGGTTTATAGTTATCTTTAACTGGTGTTGTTTTATTAGGGTTCTAGAGTGGTTATTCATATTTGTTGTTCTAGGGGTGTTGCGGTGTGGGCTCGACTTGTAGGGTTTGTATTGCTGTATTCATAGCTGTACTCCTCCTCCAGGGAATTGGTGTCAGACAAGCCCCCCTTAAAGGGGGTGGTGATGGTATAGTTTATTTGGCGGTTGTAATACATATGAACCAGTTACTAGAGGATCTAAATGTTACCGAAGCCTATGGTAGACCAGCCGGCGAGGTATTCTATAATGAATCCCTAATACCCTTAAATATTCCAGGTGTTAAACTAGTAGTAGACATAACTGGTCCAACGATAATATCGATGCTCGCATCAAATCCATCAATCCTAGAAAACCTCCGAGAGGGTGTTAGAGAGGGGAGGGTTGAAATACTGGGAATAAGCTTCGGACAAATACCCCTCCAATACCTACCATACAGACACGTCTACATGCATATATACTATGAGAACAAGCTCCTAGAAGAAATATTCAATGTAAAACCCCGTGGGGTGTGGCAGGAGGATCGGCAGTGGAGCCCGGAACTACCATACATAATATCAAGGCTGGGATTCCAATACACCCTTATAGACGACAACGTCTATCTACGCGGAAACCCAGATAGCGATCCATACAGCGTATACTATCCACATATAGCAGCATATAATGAGTCGGAGATCACAGTATTCCACATATCAAAATACATGAGATATCATCTAAGAGACACTGGATCGGTTGAGGATATAGTGAAGTATCTAGACGATATTAGGAAGCATACATCCCACAACAATATACCGCCGATAGTAGTCTATGGAGATGATGCAGAATTCGGACTAAACCCCTACGTCCTCAAAAAACTAGCCGAAACACCATGGATAAGATTCACAACCCTAAGCGAATACCTAGACAAATATGGTGAACACTTGACAAGGGCGAACTACAACGTATACGGAGCATATCCAGAGTATGAATCAATGCATGGAAGGGAATGGTACAAATGGTATAGTAGAGGGATAGGACGGAGACTATACAGGATATTTAGCAGAGCCGGAGAAGAAATCATGAAGCTGGAGGAGAAGAGGGATCTAGGATGGCTTATAGATGCATCATGGATAACACTACTACTAGGAGAATGGCAATACGGACACTTCTACAAGATGAATGGTGAATCAAATATAGACTACCTAGTAGACACATACACCTATACACTAGCAGGTCTAAACCATGGTAACAAGTCCAAATTAGTTACTGAGACAATAAACCTACTGAGTCCGAGGAGGATAGCGATATATGTAGATGGACAATGGGGTTTAGGGATAGATCTAGACCATGGATCGATTAGATCGATAATAGACTTCAAAAATGAAAAGATAATAACACCACTAAGATACTTCAACACGGAGAAATGGTGGAAATTTACAGAACCACATGGAATAACCCTAGGAAAAACATTTAGAAACGTATACATGCAGGGCAATAAACTAGTCCTAGAAACCGGTAGTGGAGACACTTATCTAGTCGAGACAGGTAATGATACAGTAGAGATCATATGTGGATCGTGTAAGACTGAAAATGTTGTGATGGAGCTCGACCCCGGCGGATACTACAACTACATATTCCCAGGGGAATTCCCGAAATACCATGCATCTATGAATGGATCAATCATTAACATCATGGATAGCTATGGAAACTGTATAGTCTTAAACGGCTTAAAACACAGCGAGATCTACGACCATAGATTCAGCATATACATAGCCGGAGAAATCAATAGAACACTAAAACTTAGAATTGGGGAATGCCCATCATATAATGGAGGCTACATCAATATAGCCACACGATCAAGAACGACTACTGGGAGGAGGATGGAGGGGGGTGTTGGTGTATCAGCTATACTCGTAGCAGCTACGACGCTGGTCATCCTGATAGTCCTAATACTATATGTCTCGAAGATTAGGAGAACACCTATCTAGTCCTCATTAATCCTTCCAAGTAGTTTATCCATTAGTTTTGAAACCCTTAATGCATTTCTAGTATTTATTAATAGAACCCTCGTATCCTCGACAAGCCTCCTAGCTACATCAACCTTATGTCTAAGACCTGGTGTTAATGCATCCGGATAGTTGAGTTTTCTGAGGTATAGGTAGATCTTCTCCATAATGTCTAGATACTCCTCAGCCTCATCGATCATATCCCTGTTTAGAAGCATCAATATATGCCTCCTCAACTCCCCAACACAATCCCCCAAACCCTGTAGATAGGGTATATATGGTGTATCGAGCTCCCTGATCGATGGAAGCCTCTTCTCGGATATAAGCATATATGTTATGTATGCTTCAACATATTCTGAGAGGGCATTATACACCAATCCACTATAGTATAGATCGGGGTGATCCCTCAAAATATTCTTCAAATCCCCTACAAGCCTGGAAGCCTCCGAAATATTCCTCCAAGCATCCTCCAACCTACCAAGATGGATCAATCTAACAGCCTCGGTGCTATTCCTCAAAATACTCCTAGTAACACGTATAGCCTCCTCCCTAACACCATCCTTAACAGACAATAAACCATCAATATACTCTATATCCCTAGCCAACACATCCTCAACACCATCCAAAACCATAAACAACACCCCCCACAACCATTTATCTAGGAGGAATAACTCATAAAAATAAATACCCCCCAGAAAGAATATTATAAATGAATCCCGCGGTAGCTCAGCGGCAGAGCGCCCGGCTGTAGTGGGGAAGACGAGCCCCCCACCCACCCGACAACCCCGTAAATGGAGAGGGGTAAGGATGAGGGTGGGGGG
>JALVIT010000151.1 GCA_027028545.1 Desulfurococcales archaeon | reverse complement strand
CTATTTTTCATAGCAGTACTCCTCGTAAATATCAGTGAATAATTAATTAATCAGTAATCATATAATTATAGAATCGAAGTGACTAATATACACTACGATAATCAGTGTTAAATCCAATAGCCAAATTATTAATAGCGGAGGATGAATAATGAAGTATAAGCTAGAAATCAATGTCCTACGACCTATTAAAGACGGAGAATTAGAGATAGAACCCGGAATAACAATTATATTCGGCCCTACAGCTTCTGGCAAATCAATACTGTTATCAACAATAGCAGCACTACTATATAAGGGGTACGGGAAAGGTTTTCATGATATAATTAGAGAACTATTGGAGAGGTTTCCATTAAGGGAATTTAATATTAAATTCAATGACTTGACGTTTACAAATAAGAGACAAGTCTTAGAGGGATTGGAAGAATATAAAGAAATGTATCCTTTAGTTCTCTACTTACCAGCTTTTAGAATAATATCATACTATCTAGGATACCCCATGTATGAAAATGTTGTCAAAGACATCGTGTTAAAGGTTATTGGAGGAAAAACCTTTTCTAAAGCATTTAGAGAGGTATTAGCTATTTATATTAAGAAAACATTTACTTATCTACACGAGACTTTATCGAAATCTATAGAAAATACTGATGAATGGTTGAGAGAATTAAAGAAAAGCTCTGGTTATCTTCATCAATTGACGTCTCCATTAGCACAGTATAGTATGACGGTTTATGTTATGGCTCTAGGCTTGATAATGTTAAACCCGGATCTAGGTAATCGTGTAGAGAAGGTATTCAGCAAATATTTTAAGGATCTTGGCGAGATTATTTTATCCGAGTACTCTATGAAGTATAAGCATCCTAGCGGCTATGTGTCCGATATAATTGAGTCGTCTGATGGTATTAAAGAAGTAAACTATTATGTAGTTATTCGCGAAGCTTTTCATGATCAGGTACTATTTACAATTATTGATGAAGTCGAGCTTCACCTTTATCCGCGAACCCTTATAGGATTCCTCGACTACTTACTTGATTCAAATAGGGAGTCGAACTCCTACGTATTATTATCATCTCATAGTCTCTACACAGTTGCCTGGGGTATTAAACAGATCATGAATAATCAACCAGTCAAACTCTATATTATGAAGAGACGTAATGATGGTTATTATGAATTAAGTGAACCAGATTTAGAGAAGCCTTTCGAGGGATTTGAAGATTTATATATGGAGTTATTATTAGAGCATAGGAGGACGTAGTATTGAATAATGAATGCTTAATATGTCTAGACTATACTAAGAACTTTGAAAGAATATTGGTAGTAGATGCAAATAAGATCCATGAATTCATTAAGGCACTTGATAACATGAATTCCTTAATAGTCGTTCCCCAAACATTCTGTTTCGACTATCCTATAGCACTGCTTAATAGAGCCGTGAGCACGTTGGCAAGTAGTATAAGGGATCTAATTATTAATAGACTGAATATTAGGGCTGTTAGTAGGAATCAGTTAGAAAAATTAATACAGAGAGTGATCACGAGGAAATACGTAATTGAATCGAGAAAATTAAGAAAAATACTCGGCTAAAAATTTGATTTTAATACTTAATCTATCCCATAAATGCATTAATGAACACGTAGAAGAACTATATAAGCTAGATATACCAAGCGAACAGATAAATAAATTGATAAACGAACACGATCATTACTATTCCAAACTATACATGATACTGAAGAAATACACTGAAAAATGTAAAGCTAGAAACTAATGATAAAACACTACGTGATGTCGCTAAACAATTAAACACAAGACCTACCACCTAAGAGTGTCAATATTAATTCTTAGAGAATAATTACCACGTAATTCGCAACTAGTATCTAAGATAATCATATTTTGTAGTAATATATCATTCCAGCTACACGATATTTATCCCTTCCTCTTCACATTCTCACCCTTTTAACAAATACTTTAACAATAAATGGAAGCCTTAGATACTAAATAATTAAAATAGTGTATTAAAGAATAATCCCGAGTAAACTCTTAATTCTTTGTGCATTGTTACTGTTCTCATACCTTTTCCTATAACACTTTCAGTTCTTTTTGTATTGTTACTCATCAGAACCTGTAACATTATACTATTATAGTAGTACCGTCATCTTTCAATTCTTTTTGTATTGTTACATTGGTCGATGCTTTGTTACTCTATCCTTATTCTATTCTCAGCCATAGTATTTAAGTTTTGCCATTAATCATGGCATTTAACTGGCTTCGACCACTCATTCATCGGGAAATACCTTCGAGGTACTACTAGATATTTGTATATTGTTTCTGGCTTCGAGTTTGTTTTCATCGAAAATTTTAGTTTGTATTTTGTTGAAGCCCGGTATATGTATATTTTTTGGTGTTTGTTTTAGAGGTGTTGTTTTTAGGGTTACTATATGGATTTATTTTAATTGATACCTGGTTTATGTCTTGGTGGGTTTTGGTTTGGTTGAAAAGTGTATTTGGGGTAGGGGTTTTCTGAGTGATATTGTGGATTTTGTAGAGGGTTTTCTTAGAGAGCGTGGTTTTAGGGTTAGGGTTGTTCGTAGTAGTAGGTTTTATGAGTATCGTCTAGGTTTTAGGGGGAGGATTACACTAGTATATTACCATAGCGGTAACTTGTTCAAGATCTGTGGTTCACGGGAAATTATTGAGGATCTTTTGGAGAAACTTAAGCATTCTAAGAGTCTTGGACTCGAGGAGACTCCCATAATACATACTGGTCTGGGGGAGTATTTTGACCCACTTAACAAGATATATAGATTATTTGATGAGAGGGACGTGCTTGTTAAGAAATGTGATCTGTGTAAGAAAGCCCTATTACCAGTACTTCTAGCATCTATAGTATTGATTATCATTGCATTACTCTATGGTAAGTCTATTCTAGAAGCTCTACCACTAGCAATATTCCTCCTACTAATACTACTAGTTATCCCGTTGAAACCCCGCTACACTGATCTACCACACATACAGTTAGTAATGTGTAGTAGGTATAAGAGGAAACTAGAGAAGATTACTGAGGAGATCGAGAGACTCCTAGTATATATACCAGAGAAGCATCCAGCTAGAGATGAGATATATGCGAGGTTGAAAAAAGACTAGGATTCACCTATGGCGGGTGACTATACTGATCTTATATCTCTCCGCGACTTCCTCCCTAATCTTATTCCAATACTTTATATTATAGATGCATCCAGGGTCTGGAGCCATAGGGTCATTGAAGTATGCATAAGCTCTTGCACGGCATCCTCCACAAATATTCCTGTAGGGGCAGGTCCTGCACATACCCCATAACTTATCCCTATCTCTCAATAGTTTGAATAGTGGCGAGTTAACCCATAGGTCCCAGAAGGGCTTCTCCCGGAGGTTTCCAACGGGTATTGGTAGGAATACGCATGGGATCAGTGTTCCATCTGGCTGTATTCCTGCATATATCCTCCCCGCACCACATCCCCCGACGAATTCCGCGACTGCTTTAACGACTGGGTCTCCTCCAACGTAGAAGTGTGTTGGTGCTATATCCTCTCCACCGCTTAACTGTAGGGCTACCCTACCGTATTGTGGTGCTGTACTGACTATCTCCATCCCCTTACGCCTAGACATCTCCTTGTATATTGTCCGTAGGAACTCCTCCCTCTCCAATGGGTCTAGATCGAGCCATATATTATCCCTACCGCGACCTACTGGTACGAAGTTGAAGAATACTACACGTTTAACACCTATAGACTCAGCTAGATCCAGTATGTCTTCAACCTCATCTATATTAGCCTTAGTAATCGTTACAGCCATAGCATGGTTTATATCGAGCTTAACAGCGTTCTCAAGGGCTTTAACAGCCCTCTCCCATGCACCGGGTACTCCGCGGAACCAGTCATGCCTCTTCGGATCAGCACTGTCAACCGATACCTCAACATATCTTAGGCCCAGATCCTTAGCCTTTCTAAGCTTCTCAATATCGGCGAATACCCATCCATTTGTTGCTACAGCCGCATACATACCCCTCCTAGCGATCTCGTGTAGAACCGTGTAGAAGTGGGGGTGTATTGTCGGCTCACCACCGCTTAGAGCTACTGCTGCAACACCCGCCTCGTCAAGCTGTCTAACAACCATTAACTTCTCCTTAAGGCTTAGCTCGTTTGGTAGTGGTTTATCAGCTCTCTGATAGCAGTGTTTACATCTAAGGTTACACATGTTTGTGAAGTTCCATACTATGAGGAAGGGTGCGGGGAGCTCCTGTGGAACAGTTACACCGTATAGTCCTAGACCCTTTAATACTAGTGTTATACCCCTCCTAACAGCTGGATCCATTAATGCCTTCCTAACCTCCTCTTCATCACCCTTCATAAGCCTTACTCCGAGCCTAATTATATTGTTGAGTATTATTGATAGGAATCTAGCGGTTGTTGGACAACCAGTAATATTTACACCGCTGTAGGCTGCTAGGCTATGATATATTATTGGTGCTCTAACCCTTCTATCATCATATATACACTCAGCATCTATGGTTGCAGATCTTAGTATGAGCCTTATAGCTGGATTACCAAATAACACTCTTATACTGGCTAATAGTGCTCCCATGCCACCCCTCTTATCCGGTGAGGGTTTTCCGTCTCCGGACACGTGTGATCACCTCCATCTTAGATGGTGGATTATGGTTTCTTTGATCCATGAGAAAGCCTCCTTAGATAAAATATTCATCAAATCACCCAGCCTCCCAGCTCTAAACTCCCTCCATATAAACCTCCATCTAAGATAGAATCTACGATAAGCATACTTGATCATCCTCTTCAAATCACTCCTCGTAAAGTAGAAGCCCCTCATAACGGGTCTAATAGTTGTATAGTGCTCCCAGTCCCAATCCTCTATAAGATTATGTTTAACAGCATAGTCAAACATGGGTGTACCAGGGTAGGGTGTTAATACTGTGAATTGTGCATAGTTGGGATCGAGCTTGATCGCGAAATCAACAGTCCGCTTCATATCATCTATAGTCTCCCATGGGAATCCTAGGATGAAGGATGCCGTCGCAAAACCCTTAAGCTCTCTAACCCATTTGAAGGCTTTAATAGCCTGCTCTAAAGTGATCTTCTTACCGATCCTATCCAGTGTCTCCTGGCTACCGGATTCAACCCCGAAGTATAGTACTGTGCATCCGTTCTCGTATAGGAATTTTAGAAACTCTTTATTCACATGGTCAACCCTTCCACCGCATGCGAAGGATATCTCTATACCCCTCGATTTAAGCTCTCTGATCAACTCATATACGAATCTCTTAACGAGTGTTAGTTCATCATCTGTAAACACTATCTGGTTAGTCTTATAATGGTCTACGATATATTCTATCTCGTCGGCAACGTTTTTAGCCGATCTAATCCTAACCCTCCTACCCCAGAAATAACTAGTTGAGCAGTACATGCATCCATAGGGGCATCCACGGCTAGCCATTACATGGGCTATCCTGATCGGCTTACCGAATAGAGTATATTTATCCATTGGGAGTAGGTGGCGGGCAGGCCATGGTAGGGAGTCTAGATCTGTTATTAGTGGTCTTGGAGGGGTGATGTCTATCTTACCATCTTCATCCCTATAAGCTATACCACGTATATCCGATAGCTTATATGGGTCAAGCCCATACTCTTCAATGGTGTTTACAAGCTCTAGTGTAGTCTCCTCACCCTCACCCATAACGACTACATCAAACCCATGATCTAGCGCTTCACCATACATGAATGTTGGATGGGGGCCACCGGCTATGACTGGTATATCGTCTCCAAGCTCCTCCTTCAAAAACTTAACAGCTCTATAACCCTTAGGGGCTGTGGGTGTTAGTAGGGAGAATCCAACTATATCGGGCTTCCAGCTCTTAACCTCATGTATCCATGTCTTTAAATCCATTTCGAGGGTTGGAGTATCTATTATCTTAACCCTATGCCCAGCCCTCTCCAAAACGGCTGCAATATATGCCAGACCTAGGGGTGGAGCCTTCATACCGATTATGCGGTAAATCTCCAAATTATGTATATCAGGGGGTAGGGTTAACAATACCTTCATCCCCACTCACCATGATCAAATATGATTATAGGATAGGATAAAGGAAATTGTAGATAGAACAATGGAAGTATCTATTACATCTTGTAGTTTATTTTCGTCGTAGATAATGCAGTATTCTAAGGATTGGGGAGAACATTAATAATTCCTCACTATCACCTGGTATTTTTGGTAGGATGAAGTGTAGTATATCCCTCCTACTCCTTAATAGATTGAGTATGTGTCTAATTATTTCATCCCTCTCAACCTCTCCACGGAGAGCTCTTCTAACCATCTCTATAAGCCTATAGGGCTCCTCACTCCTCCAGATATTTAAAAGTCTTAGAACCCTCAAGATATTTGTCCTTACAAAGACTCTACCCCTATAATCCCCCTCAATATAGATGTATAATGCATTGGTGTGTGGTGCTTTTATACAGTCGAGCCTATGCCTATGGCAAACGATCTCCTCTATAGGTATGCATTCATCCCTCAGATGAACCAGTGTCTCCCTCCTATAAATGAATAATAGGTCGAACTCTATATCGCTAAACCTATACACTGGTATCTTAAAGTATTCAAGCTTCTCAAAGGCTTCCCAGAAGCTGCGGACAAAATATTCATTATAGCCCATACAGTATAGTAGTGTGGTTGTTGTAGCCGGGGGGTCGAAGCATAGAGTGTTGTATTCTATACATTTAGATAATACTAGGGGTATCGATCTGAGTATTGCATCTATATACTCCCCCTTGATAACTACTCTAACCGTCCCCTCACACCCATGGGGTGTTTTATCATATATTATATAGGATATCTATAATGGATAATATCATATTCCCTAATACATCTATACTCCAATAACTCCTTCCAACAATCACCCGGTTAATCCTCACATTGAGCGTCCCAACCGGTGGTATATGGATGAAGACAGACTTCCTTCCGGTCTCACTACTCCACATGTATAGTGTATATGCTAACCCATTACATAGATACGTTCCGAGAGTATTCGATAGTTTAACCCCGTAACCCCTACTCCTTAACTCCTCCAATAGCTTATAGGGATCTATGGGGATCCTATACGTGAACTCACCCCTCTTATATAATGGTTTTCCATCACTCCTAATATTCACCGCAACAGTCTCGATCAAAGGAGTATCCGTCAATGGTGATAACCCCAATCCTATAGCCATCAATGGATCATCTCTCCTTAAGATCCTATGCACCATCCTAAGAGAATCATAGCGTACCTGAATGACATATCCTCTAACAATACATTCCCCCACCCTCCGACCATTCAACATAACCGCCAATTCCCCGGATGGATTGGGATAGTAGAATTCACCCCTCCTACCACGATACCAGTCAAATCCAAATAGATCCACTACACACATTACCGATCACCAGTAATACAGTTTTATATAGAAACCATTAGATGCTTGATAAATAGCACTTTGATAGTTTAGTCAAGCTTTATCTAGTCTAATTATGAATTATTAAGGTTAGGTATAGATGGGTGAAGGAGTTAATGAAGACTGATACAGAAATTCTTAAGAGGAAGCTTAAAATGCATGCGGAGAAAATAAAGCAGGTAAAGGATCGTAGAGAGCCGAAACCAGGCGAATTAGCTACTATAAGTTTAGAGGAGGAATTTGGAGATCCAAAATATTTATAGATGCACCATTGCTAATCTATCTTAACACACTTACTAATCCTAGTAATAGGATTCTATACGAGAATTACTATCTAGATCTACTCTCTAAATATAAGGCATATACCGATGCCCTTGTACTTGATGAGCTAATATATGTTTCTAGAAAGAAATATGGCATACCCTATAAGTTATCTATCGAATTTATTGAGGCGATAATATTGCCATATATTAATATATTGAAAATAGGTGAAGAGGAGTATGAATATGCTTCAAAAATCATTACCGAATACAAACTTAAACCCTCCGACGCTTTACATATTAGTGTGATGCAATATAATGGTATTAAAGTAATTGTTAGTGAAGATAAGGAATTCGATAAAATAGAATATATTAAGAGGGAATGACTACATTAAAACAATGAATCACACATAATATGGTACTTAGTCATATTCTATTGACTAAATAGCTCAATATTTTCCCTAGCTTTATTTATACAACGAATTGTAAAATATTTTTATCTAATCTATACAATATCGCGGTGATACAATGTCTGAATGTCTAATTGTATCTGGATTATCTTCTATAAGTTTTTCGCTAATGTCTATTTAGGAAGTAATTATGATTTAATCAATGTAAAACATGAAAAATATTTTAATATAGTATATAGTGGTGATTTTAGTGGGGTGATATTGTTTGGCTGAACTGGTTATTGTAACAGATTATTTTGAGGATAGTTTTGAGGTTTCTAGGCGTTTTGATAGTTTTGAGGTTAATCATTATAGTGGTGGTTACCGGGCTTATAAGCTGTATAGTGGTTCTGAGGTTAGGGTTGTTAGTTCTCCCAGAGACTCTGGTGTTGATCCAATAGTTTACCTGGAGAAGATCAGACCCGGCGGGGAGGTTGCTCCGAAATACTACATTGGTGATTTCTATAGGGGCTCATATAGGATTGGTAAAGGTACTTCTATAGATGATCTCATAGATTTAGCCAGTAGAATCTACGAGCTCGTTAGGGCCAAGGGTTCGGATAGTGAGGTAATAATTATTTCCGAACATTCAAAAACCAGGCATATCATCCAAGATTATGGTGTTGAGGCTTTAGAGGATAGATGGATCCATGAACTCTATATTTACATGTATACATTATATATAGGCTCACTATTATCAACTGGTAGAGTAGTTGCTGTAAGTGATCTTAACGTGATCGATGAAAGGTTTCTAGAAGTAGTTATCAACAACATGTATAATAATATACTGTTACAGGCTAGAGCTAAGAGGTTCAACCCATTACATACTGGTTCATGGAAGGTATTATTGAGCGGTGATGCAGCATGTTCCTTCTTCCACGAGATAGCTCATCTATTACAGGCTGATGAACCGGTAAAGTATAGGATTGGACATG
>JALVIT010000150.1:23233-25813 GCA_027028545.1 Desulfurococcales archaeon | reverse complement strand
CTCCTCCGGCTTAGATACGTTAAGTCTTTCGTATTCCTGACGTGTGATCTCCACCTGTATATTGTTCTTATCGAATCCTACGAGTAGCCTATACCTATACTTTGATTCATCCATACTATCCCGGTATCTCTCAATGATATATCCTAGAACCGGTGTTTGAACCCTTCCAGCGCTTAGGTTTCTATTCGGTCTACAGCAGATACGTGCATCTATTGCCTCAATAGCTTCCCTCCCCCTCCTCCTCATCTCCTCAGCTAGTTTAGGCAGTATATACTCCATACAATATTTAGGCCATAGATCCTCCTGAACCTTCTGTGATAGTGCAAATCCAAGCCATCTATCCTCAATACGTCTAACGATCTGGGCCTCCACAAGCTTCATATCGAAATCCCTCGGGTTACGGATAGCCTCCATGATAGCTCTACGGGTTACCTCGTGGAACTCGATCCTCTTAATCTCCCTAGTATATGGTTCTAGCAACACCTTTAGATCATAACCTATCTTCTCACCCTCAGTATCCGGATCAGTTCCTATGAGGACTAGGTCGACCTCACTGGCAAGTTCTTGAAGGGTCCTAACAACATCTAGTTTACGTGTGATATCCCTACTCTCACACTTAGGGCATTTATCAGTCTCCTCAGTGAACTGGTATCCACACTTATTACATCTCTTAATATCTGTATAGACTGGTATGAAGTAGTTATTGATCTTTAATACACCATAGTTTTTGAATCCAGTATCAACGGCTAGATCATATACATGTCCTATGCTGGCTATGATCGATAGAACGTATTGACCCGTTGCAACATCATATACCAGCATACCGTTTTCAAGCTGTCTAACTGACGGTTTGCCGAAGAAGTTCGCTATGGTCCTAGCCTTATTGGGGGACTCAACTATCAATAATGCAGACTTAGATATCTCGGCAACCTCGCCCGGCGGAAGCTCTCCAGACAGGATCTTCCTAACCCTCTCCCTCTCAGCATCGATCTCCCTCAACAACTCCTCCAGTTTAACCTCCTTCAGAGGCTTGATCTCGAAGTCTTCGAAGAGCCAACGCATCCTCCTAACTAATCCGTTGAGAAGCCTATGATCATCAACTATTAGAACAGATAACCCCTTAGTTATACCGCCGGGATAGAGCCTTGAAGTCCTACCACTAGCCTGTATATATGTT
The DNA here is from genome assembly GCA_027028545.1 of Desulfurococcales archaeon. Lineage (GTDB taxonomy): Archaea > Thermoproteota > Thermoprotei_A > Sulfolobales > Desulfurococcaceae > JALVIT01. The sequence continues at coordinate 24,636 of JALVIT010000150.1, read as the reverse complement.
GCAACATCTGGTATCAATATGTATGGTTTACCATCCTCCTCGACAAGTGCTATATCTCCCCGTGTCTTGAGCTTCTCCCATATATCCCTCCTAGATAATAGTTGTCTAGCAGTCTCCAATGCATCAAGCAATAGCTTTAAGAGGGGGGTTTCTTCAACTTCTTCACCCATAAGCTTTTTCTGGAAATCCTCTGTAAGCTTCATTAATGCACCCTGGCTAAGCCTTCTAAGCCTGAGGGATAATCTACCGATTACTACCTCGATACTCCTCTTCTCATCACCCTCTAAGACATCTCTAATAATTGATAAAATCCTAATGATATCTACGGGTCTAGGATTCTCCAATCTACTGCTAAATTTATGTCTGGGAACACCGGTAAATAATGCATATCTAACCCTATCCGGTAGATCGAGTCCTCTAACCATTACACCATAATATGTTGCAACGCCAACCAATACATCGATCTCTCTATTGGCGAAGGAATCGAGAAGTTCAACACCCTTCTTGGCATGGAAGGCTTCAGCCTTTAAACTTGTTTTTTCCGAGATAAGCTTCGCGATCTTCTCAGCGTATTCTATACCTTTATCCAATGGTACAAATACTAGACCTCCGTCTCCAAGCCTCTCTACCAGTTTTACAACAAGATTCTCGATCCTATCCCCATCTTCAATATATGTATCAACTATGTTACGTATAGCCTCCGGTCTTGAACCGGCTTCGAAGCCTAGGAGGACTCTAAATAGTTTTGGATATATTCCACGGGGTCTACCAGTAGCGCTGGATACTACGACTATCGTCTTGATCTTCTCCCTATACCTACTGATCTCCCTGTCTAGATGTTTCAACTCCCTTTCGATCTTTTTCCTTTCCTCCTCATCTAGTCTAAACATAAGCCTCTGCCTAAGCCTAAGATACTCCACACCCTTATCAACGATCTCGTCCGAGATCCCGAGTATTCTGAAGAGTATTCTAATAGCCTTACTACTCCTAAGGATCGCGTCGACATCATCCATAGCTATAAATCTATACTCCTTACCCATTATCACATCATAGTGTTTATGCATGAACATATTAGTTGTTAATAGTATGTCGAAATCGCCCTCAGCGATATCCTTTAGCAACTCTTCCCTCTTCTTCTTTGAAATCCTGCCATGTATGCTTACGATCTTTATACATTTATCATCTCGATCCTCCTCGCTACAGATCTTTAGTCCGGCGTTTTCGGCTAGTTTATGCAGTTTACGCTCAGCCTGTACTAGTAGTGGTGTTGTTGGGAAGGCTAGATAGGATTTAGCCCTCCTCCTACGATCCCTCTCCCTCCTATTCTTCTTAGCAAAATATAGGGCCAGTACTAGAGCGAACGTTGTCTTACCCATACCCGTAGGTGCTATTATGCTGAATGA
>JALVIT010000150.1:0-23223 GCA_027028545.1 Desulfurococcales archaeon | reverse complement strand
AATGATTTACCCTTAAGAACTCTTCTAGCCCATGTCCTCTGAGCACTCCAGAACCTATATCCTCCCGTTGCATCGCTGAAGAATGATTCCAGTTCTTCAAGCTTCTCTTCAAACCTAACCATTCTCCGTAGATTCTTCGGCTCTTTAACCCTTTCTAAATAGGTCTTTAGTATTTCTGCATATGATAAACTCTTGATCTTAGCCTTTAATAATAGGAAATCCCTTGGTTCCAGGCATTCCTTACATGGAGCCTTATGGCTTAGCCTTATATCATCATCTACTCCATAACAGTTTGGACATGAGTATCTATAGTATCCATGGATCCTTTCATGTGAAACCATTTATCCTTACCCGAATAAATAACTGGAGGGTTCCAGAGTATTAAAAATAACTCTCTCAAAATACAAAACATTGTAGGGAGATCTATTTAGGTAGGGACTCGACTACGGCGGCACCACCCTTAATCCTCAACACGCGATCAGCATATATTATTATACCCTTATCGGTTATCTCGAAGGGATGCCTCCTCATACTATGCTTAGTTCCCCTCATCTTCCAGACAATTATACTCCTAACAAGTTCACCGCCATACTCGTCTAGATCGAGCCTAACTATTCCATCGGCGGCATGCTCAACGCCTGGACCTCCAAACCCCCTCTCTGTGACGGATACCTGTGATACTAGTATTGATGTCGTTCCAAGCCCCGATAAAACCCTCTTCAACTGTAATACCACACCCCTAGCAACAGCCGGTTTTGTGAGGTATAGGGTTGATACCGAGTCTATGACAACCCTTAGAGCACCAGTATCCCTTATAGCCTGCTTCAACGTATCAATCAACTCGCCTATATCTGTTGGATCCCTAACAACATATCTCTCCCTCTTAGCAGCCTCACCTATACCACCGGTGAATGCATCAACTATCGCAAACAACCCCTGTTGCTCGTATGGTCTAACATCCCATCCGAACTGCCTCATATTAATCCTAACCTGAACCGGGTGCTCCTCGAGGGCTACAAATACCCCCGGCTCCCCGATCTTTAATCCATTCCACAGATATTGTTGTCCGAATATTGATTTACCCGTTCCGGGTCCACCGCTTAGTAATACTACGTTTCTCCTCGGTATCCCACCATTAACTATTTCGTCGAATCCGGGTATACCTGTTCTTACTCTCTCAACCATGTTTATCACCCTATAACCCTTCTATATATTAATATACTGTGTTTAAACCTTATAACTATTTGATAACTGTTGGTTCTCTAACTTAATTTATTAAAGGATTAAAGATGTATAGACTAAACTTAGAATAGTCTATTATAGGGGTTGAAAGGGAATGGTTTCAGAGAAAAATGTTAGGCTTAGAGTTGCTGAAGCTAGACAGAGGGATGTTGGACGTAAAATAGTTAGACTGCCACGTAGAGTAATGGCTATGCTCGGTGTACGAACCGGTGATTTCGTAGAAGTTACTGGTCCTAAGGGTAGTATAATTGCACAAGTATGGCCAGCTTATCCGGAGGATGAGGGTAGGGATATTGTGAGGATCGATGGATACATGAGATCCGCTATAGGTGTTGGTATAGGCGATAGTGTAACGATCACTAAGACACGTGTCGAGCCGGCTACAAAGATCGTGTTAGCACCTACAGAACCAATAAGGTTCGGACCGGACTTCGTAGACTATGTTAAACAACTACTACTGAGGAAACCGATCAGTCGTGGAGAGGAGATAATCGTTCCAGTATTTGGTATGAGTCTTAGATTCATAGCGGTCGCTACACAGCCTAGCAATAGGGTATTTGTAACCGAGACAACGGATATTGAGATCAAGACTGAACCGGTTAAGAGGGAGGTTATTGAGAGGGCTAGGAAGATACCCAGGGTTACATGGGAGGATATAGGCGATCTCGAGGAGGCTAAACAGAAGATTAGAGAAATAGTTGAACTACCCCTCAAACACCCCGAACTATTCAAACACCTAGGCATAGAGCCTCCTAAAGGAGTATTACTATATGGTCCCCCAGGTACTGGTAAAACGTTGCTAGCCAAAGCCCTAGCGAACGAGATCGGTGCATACTTCGTAGCAATCAACGGCCCCGAGATTATGAGTAAGTTCTATGGTGAATCTGAGCAGAGGCTACGCGAAATATTCAAGGAGGCTGAAGAAAATGCACCGGCGATAATATTCATAGACGAGATAGATAGTATAGCTCCGAAGAGGGAGGAGGTTACTGGAGAGGTTGAGAAGAGGGTTGTAGCACAGCTACTAGCATTAATGGATGGTTTGAAGGAGAGGGGTAAGGTGATAGTTATTGGTGCAACCAATAGACCGGAAGCACTCGATCCAGCACTCCGTAGACCTGGTAGGTTTGACCGTGAGATCGAGATTCCGCCGCCGGATAAAAGGGCTCGTAGAGAAATACTAGCAGTGCATACTAGGAATATGCCTCTAGCCGATGACGTGGATCTAGATAAGATCGCCGATATGACCCATGGATACACGGGCGCGGATCTGGCAGCACTTGTTAAAGAGGCTGCAATGGCTGCATTGAGGAGGTTCATCAAGGAGGGTAGGATAGATCTATCACAGCCTGTCCCAGCCGAAAAGCTTAGAGAGCTTAAGGTCACCATGAAGGACTTCTTAGAAGCTATGAAATATGTACAGCCAACACTGATCAGGGAGGTATACGTAGAGGTTCCGGAGGTTCGCTGGAGCGATATAGGAGGCTTAGAGAATGTGAAGCAGCAGTTGAGGGAAGCAGTTGAATGGCCTATGAAGCATCCAGAGGTATTCGAACAAATGGGTATCGAGCCTCCGAAGGGTATACTACTCTTTGGTCCTCCTGGTACTGGTAAGACTTTGTTGGCTAAGGCTGTTGCTACTGAGAGTGGTGCTAACTTCATAGCTGTTCGTGGACCAGAAATACTAAGCAAATGGGTAGGAGAATCAGAAAAAGCAGTGCGTCAAATATTTAGGAGGGCTAGACAGGTTGCTCCAGCAATAGTGTTCTTCGACGAGATAGACTCTATAGCTCCTGCTAGAGGATTTAGACATGATACAAGCGGTGTAACAGATCGTATAGTAAACCAGCTATTAACCGAGATGGACGGGATCGAGAGGCTTAGAAACGTCGTCGTTATAGGGGCTACTAATAGGCCGGATATACTTGATCCAGCACTACTCAGACCCGGAAGATTCGATAGACTAATCTATGTGCCACCGCCAGACTATAAGGCTAGACTAGAAATATTCAAGGTACACACTAGGAAGATGCCGTTAGCGGATGATGTAGACCTAGAAGAACTAGCTAGGAGGACTGAGGGATATACCGGAGCGGATATAGCGGCTGTATGCCGTGAAGCAGCAATACTAGCGTTAAGGGAGGAGTTTAGGGTCAGACCAGTCCAGATGAAACACTTCCTCGAAGCACTAAAGGTTGTACCTCCAAGCCTGACTAAGGCTGATATCGAGAGGTATAATAAGCTAGCTGCAGAGCTTAAGAGAATGGTGACGGGAACAGCGGTTGGAACAGCTGCGTCGGGTTATGGGGTTCTTTAATGGTTCGAGATAAAACATTTTTAAACATACCCTCATCCTATCAGAAGTTTTTAAGGGATTATGGTAGGAAGGCTGAAGCCCTAGTTAATAATAGGTATAGGGCATTAATCGTTATATCTGGTAGTGATCCCGAGAAGCTAGCCCTCCTAGCATCTAAGGCTATACTATACTATGAGAAGCAGAGGCATAAACACGATAAGAGGAAGTATAGTGGATTATATGTTTTCCACGACGAATTCGATGACGCGGTATATATGAAGAACCTCTTCGAGAAGGTAATACTAGATAAGGCTAAGCATACCATATTCACGTATACAGTGTATGAGAAGAGTGAGAGATATCTTGGAACAACATTCTCCTTCCTAGTAATGGATCTAACGAAGGATCTAAAGCCTAATGATCTAGGTAGGCTTATCGGAATAGTTGAGAGCGGCGGAATAATAATACTACTAACACCTCCATGGGAGGAGTGGGACGAATTCATGACGATCTTTAAGAGAAACCTAACAGTACCCCAATACCCGGAACCCAGACATATATTCATCAAGTGGATTAAGAGAAAGATGCTTGAACACAATGGTATAGGCATCTATGATGCAGATAATAATAGGGTTTTGAAGAAGCTTGGAAAGATCCCACCTCCAAGGGGTAAGAGGAGGAAGATAGTTATCCCCGAGAAAACCCTCTTCCCAAGAATAGTTTATGAGCATGCATTAACACAGGATCAGGTTGAAGTATTAAAGTTTATGGAGAAGCTATATGAGAAGCCTAAACCGGGTAGGAAGAAGGTTATAGTGATCACAGCTGATCGTGGGAGGGGTAAGTCATGTGCTGTAGGGATAGGATCTGTAGGGTTAATACATCTACTTAGAAAGGTTAAACCCCGTCCAAGGGTTCTAGTCACAGCCCCCCGTCCAAGCAATGTTCAATCCCTCATGATGCTGGCCCAGAAGGTGTTGGATGCTTTAGGTTATAAGTATGAGGTGTTTAAGAAGGAGGGGAATGTGATCGAGCTTAGGAGTGAGCGTTTCAGCATAGAGTATTGGGAGCCAATACACATACCGAGGATCAAGGCTGACATAGTCGTTGTCGATGAAGCAGCTGGTATACATGTTCCAATGCTACATAAGATATGGGAGACCCACCGAAGGATAGTTTTTTCAACAACAATACATGGATACGAGGGTGCTGGTAGAGGATTCTCGGTCAGGTTTCTACAGAGGATTAGGAAGGATAAGAATACCGAGCTCATAGAGTATGAGATGAATGAACCAATAAGATACTCAGCTGACGACCCCATCGAGAAGTGGCAGTTCGACGCATTGCTACTAGATGCTGAACCAGCCCAGCTGGATGATAGTGATCTAAGGGATATTGAGGAGGGTAACCTAATATATGTAAAATATGATCCAGAATACCTCTTCAGCCCTGAGGGTGAGAATGAGCTTAGACAGCTCTTCGGAATATATGTTTTAGCCCATTATCGTAACGAGCCTGACGATCTAGGCATGATCGCCGACGCACCCCACCATATTGTTAGAGCTGTAAAGACTAGGAATGGGAAGATAGTCTGTGCACTACAAATAGCGTTCGAAGGGGGGATAGAACGCGGGAAGGCTGAGGAGTTATTGAAGGGTGGTAGGATACCTGGAAACATAATACCCGATCGATTCCTAAAACATCTAAGATACATAGAATTTGCATCCAAAAAGGGGTGGAGGATAGTCAGGATAGCTACACATCCAGATGTTCAGGGTAGAGGTATAGGATCATACGCTTTATCGAAGATTGCAGAGGAGGCATCTGAGAAGGGTTTAGACTGGGTTGCTGCAGGCTTCGGAGTAAATGAGCAGTTGCTGAAGTTCTGGCTTAAAAACGGATACATACCGGTACACATAAGCCCTGATAGAAACCCTGTAAGCGGAGAATACACACTACTAGTCATAAAACCCTTAGAAAGCGAGACTGAGGATATGGTTAGGAAGGCATACTACGAGTTCGTACTCAAACTGCTAAACTCCCTCTCCATAAATTATCAGGATATGGAGATACCAGTGGTTAAACAGTTGTTATCAATGGCCCACTCCTTCTACAATGATATACCCAGTAACATATTGACCCCTGTACAGATCGATAGGTTATGGGTATACTGTATAGGTCCTATGACTTTTGAGGCCGCAGCTGATATAATGCATAGACTGGCAAAGATCTACTGGCTTATACCAGTTGAACAAAGACCCCGGCTCTCAAGGATCGAGGAGGATATATTGATCGGTAAGGCTCTACAGGGGAGGAGTTGGGAGGAGTTGAAGAGGGAGTATAGGGTTCAGCTCAAACATCTACACGCATACGCTCATGACATAGCCTGTAAATTCTTCAGAGTGTTGAAGGGGGTTGACCCCGAAGCCTATGAGCCGGGCATTGAAGACTACAACTACGATATAACCAGTGTATACCCCTAGGATCCCTCTCCATCTATATCTGTATTTGGTATTTCTGAGAGTTTCTTGATCTCGGCCTCGATCATCTTCCTCAGAACGCTTGGGGGTAGTGAGAAATCCCCTCTAGAATACCTGGCTGGTCCTAGAACAACCATACCCTTACCATCTACTATGTCTATACGATAAACCCTTTTATCGTGGTCTGTCTGCCTCATCTTCTCGATCACTAGGTATCTTCTAAGCTCTCCATCTATGACAGCCTTCCTAAACCTAATTATCCCATCGGCGACATGTTCAACTCCGAAGCCGAATCCTAGGCTTGAGGTTACAGCGTACTGACTTGTAAGTATTATTGTTAGATCCCATTTAGCCAGCCTCCTCTTAACCATATAGCTATACTTCCTAGCCATAGCTGGTTTATCCAGCCAGAATGCACTCATAGAATCAACCACGAGTCTCGCATGTCCATATCCCAGGTACTTCTTAGCCTCTATGATCTTAGATACAAGCTCTTCAACATCGAGCTCGTAGAGACTCCATGGATCACCCCTAACACCCATTAGGGCATCTATAACGACTAGTCTACCTTCATTTATAGCCTCTCTAAAATCTATCCCAAACATTGAAGCCTGTCTAACAATGCTTTCACGGCTCTCCTCAGTTGTAACATATATACCCTTCCCGCCACTGGATAATCCAGCACCTATGAAGTGTATGCAGAAAATAGTTTTCCCAGTACCCGGTTCGCCGACGACGGCTACTGTAAACCCTTTAGGAATGCCTCCTTGAAGCATCCGGTCTATCTCCGGTATACCTGTGGAAAGCCTCTCTAAAGACTCCTCTCCGGTCATTTGCTCTATACCCTCTTATCTATTTTGGATACCATTCGACAATTATTCTATAATCCTTGAACACATATGATAATGTATTAGTGATCTTTTCGCCTACTTCATTTACTAGGTCTTTGAATGCTTTATATAATCTAACGCTTATAGTATTGTATAATGGATAAACATGTATTCCGGCAATGATCCTACCCTTATACATCAACCTATAACTATACGAATGCCTACCAGCATATACGCCGATCTCTGAAAGCTTGAAAACCAGTTCATCAAGCATCCTACGATGTAGAGGACCCATCATAGTCTACAACAAGCCCTCCAAACAGTATATAAATAATATTTATATGGGTTATTATAAACTCTTATAACTGGAGATGGTGAGGCTCGAAAGGGCTGATCTGGAAACATGATGAGCCCGCGCAGGCCTGATCCATTATGAAGGGGTTAATAGTAGCTATAACTGGTGCTAGCGGGATAATATATGCATTAAGACTACTTGAAAATGTTGATCTCCTAAAGGGGAAATATGGGAGGATAGAGGTTATCGTTAGTAGTAATGCCGTGAAAGTCGCTAAACTTGAGATGGATATAGAGGATCTAGCCGAGTATATACGAGGAGAGTATCGTGTAGATAAGGTATATGGTGAAGATGAATGGTTATCTATAGCAGCTAGCAGTAGTGGATTAGTAGGTTATGATATGGTTATCGTTCCAGCTAGTCTAAACACCATCGCGAAGATAGCTAGTGGGGTCCAGGATAATATAATCCTTAGAGCTGCAAACTCAATACTTCGGCTTAGGAATAAACTAGTAGTAGTTGTTAGGGAGACACCATTATCAACAATAGATCTATACAATCTATACAAATTATCAAGTAGTGGTGCAGTAGTTATGCCTGCATCACCGGGCTTCTACCATAGGCCGAAAACAATAGATGAACTAATCAATTTTATCGTCGGTAAAATACTCGATGTATTGGGTGTTGAGAATAGATTGTATAGGCATTGGGGCGGCAACATGGATTCTCAAGCGAACTCGTCTATATCGTAGTCTTCCAGCTCTCTAGCCTCCCTCTCAAGATCCTCATCGGTATACTTCTCAACCTTAAACTTTAACGCTTTAGCGCATCTACCATCCGGTAACATAGCGTTGATCCTGCATGTCGAATATTTACATGACGCACCTATACACTCACCACCATATAATCTACAATATGCAACCTTAATAGCCTTCCCACGGTAGAACTTCGTCTTAATCATTCGGGCATTCTTAGTACATATGAAGAGGGGGCATAATGGATTACATTTATCGCCTATAGGCATGGGTCTTAACTGTCTATGCATAGGCATCTGCTGTCTAGGTTTACCATGTCCATGATGGGGTTGTCTCCTATGATAGGGGTTGAACCTATTATCCCTAGATCTTCTGTCCTTGAAGCCTCTAGATTTATTGTTCAAGGAGAGAACACCTCACATATATCCAACCGGTTTCTCCATAATTTTACTATTCAATACCTTCTCCTTGTATTGTAGCGGTCTATAATACTTATGAGTGTTATATGCTTTAATATCATTTACTATATGTTTCAAGGCTTCCACCATGAGAACGATATGTATCTTACATTATTACTCCTATCCACTAGGGCTATGATCAGCTTCTTCCTAACCGAGTGTAGGAGTCTACCCATTCTCACAAACTCTATCGGGTTAACCTTCTCCTCACTTGGATAAACCTGAACCCCGTAGGGGGCGTGATCTATTCCTGGCCCAAACCTATATACTAGGTAGTCGCATCCGAATTTTAAGCCCCTCCTAACAACGAATCCCTTATCTCTGAGATCCCTATACACCGTGTATAATTCATTGAATCTATCCACTAATTCTACTCCTCGCTTATATAGGTAGTCTTTACTTATCTTTTCACCGCCGTGTAGTATGTTTATAAGGTTCTTCTCTAGGAGATAGAGGGCTTCAATGAGGGATAGCTCTAGGGGGGATCGGATGTTTTTCGTCTTGGGTTTATCTACTCCTAGAAATTTGCCATAGTATCCATTCCAGTATACGGAGTTTGCACATCTATAGTCGGGTATTATAACCCTATTATAGAGTAGTATACCGCTACACTCTACGTTATCAGTATCCTGTATAGTGCTAGGTATCGTAGTTCCTCACCAACATCCTTTATAACATCGCATGCATCCTCTATGAAATCTACCACATCCCTTAAAACCATTAATGGAACGATCTGGTTTGAGAGTTTATTATATATTGTAAATGTCGTCTTACGATAGATATCATCACCCCTATTCTCAAGCTCTATGATCTCATTAACCTTTAATAGTGTCTTCTTAGGCTCACTCCTAAGCTTCGATATTGCATCGGTTAGAGCTATAAATGACGACCTAACATTAGATGAACCCTCGACGAGGAGCTTAACTATTTCATCTTCAATACTATAACCACTACTCCTCAATAGGGAGAGTCTATATACAGCGCCCTCGAGTAGCTGGACGAGCCTCTCTAAACCAGTTGCTATGGATGCATAATTACTCCTATTTGGAAGGTTTTCTCCAAGCCTTATAAGATACTCCATGAATAGGATCCTATTCTCCTCGAGCTGCTGTTTTGGCCTAGAGATCTTATCGTGTATCTTGATATAGTCGACATTATCATTCTTAAGATTATTTATCGCGTCTATGAATGAACGAACAGCGTCATCGGCTATGCGTAGTAGATTTTCTAGGTATTCTAGCAGATGCATCTCGGCGAGAGTGTCGTTAGTGTATGCAGTCATTCCTACCACTCCTCAATCCTATTGTAATACTAGATTAGGATTATTAAACACTATCTCAATCAAATAAACTATGCGGATACATAATTGTATAGAATAGCGTGTCTACTATGGCTCTCCAAATCCTAGTTGTCGATGCACTAGCTAGAGCTAGTGGTAGGAGATATGCAACATTTGATGTCGTAGGTGCTGGTCCCCGGGTTGTAGCTGGGGTACTTGATGGTCTCGGACATATTGTTAGGCTTAAAACCTATGAGGATGTTATGGCTAATATAAGTAATTACTTGAAATATGACTTAATCCTCATATCAGCCATGTCCAGTGATCGGGGAGCTCTTCATAGATTGGTTCAAAGGCTTCGTGGGAGGGGGTTTAAAGGCTTAATAATTGTTGGTGGTCCAATAAGTTTCGAGTATAAGGAGTTGTTGAAGAGCATACCCGAAATAGACCTAGTTGTGATCGGTGAGGCCGAGATACCCTTAATGAAAATGTTTAGTGGGGGAGAGGACTTAATAATCGGTAGGAGATTTGGGGGGCTTAGGGAGGTTCCAGCCCTAGCGTATAGGATCGATCACAGAGTGGTGAAGACATCCCCCCATATACATACACCCTCCGAGATAATGTCGAGTATTAAGCCGTGGACTAGGATAGATCAATCGTATCCGGTTCATAGGATATATAGATACTATGTAGAGGTTGTAAGGGGTTGTAGCAACTATCATAGACCATTAATCAACGGATATCCGGGTCTGAACTGTATAAAATGTATGCTATGTTATAATATGGATCTATCATTAAGGCTAAACTGCCCAGTAAATATACCTCCAGGTTGTGGATTCTGTAGCGTTCCATATCAGTTTGGATCGCCTAGGAGTAGGAGTATAGAGAGTATTGTTAGGGAGATTGAGGGTTTGATAACATATGGTGCTCGTAGAATAGTTTTAAGTGGTCCGGACTTCCTAGACTATATGAGGGAGGAGCTGGTTAAGCCAAAACCATTAACAGATCCATGCGCTCCACCACCAAATATAGATAAGATCGAGGAACTACTAAACAGTCTATATAGTATACCCGAGGTCTCAAGGGGTAAAGCAGTTATTATGGTGGAGAATATCAAGGCGTGTCTAGTCGATGAAGAAGTAGCGAAGACTATGGGTAAATACCTAAAAGATACAACCATACACATAGGTATGGAGACTGGAGACTACGAGTTCAACAAGTTAATAGGTAAACCCATAGGGCCCCAACACGTCTATAAAGCCGTGAAACTTCTACGCAAATATGGTTTAAGACCATATATTTACCTAATGTATGGACTACCCTTTATGAGACCTAAAACATATATGAAGACCATAGATTCAATACATAAACTCCGCGAATTAGGTGTTGAAAAGATCACACTATACAAGTTCACACCCCTACCATATACAGCCTTCAGCAGGATTAAGCCGGAAACTAGAAGATATAAGGGATTAATAGCTAGGTTGAAGAAAATAGTTGATGAATACAATATGGTTATGAAAAAGATCCTCCGGGGTAGAAGGGTTGAAGCCTTCCTCCTATATAGTAATGGGAGATACTATGCATACCCGGTAAAGCATGGTCCAACAATATTTGTTAAAGGACTGGGATCGCCGGATTTTAATGGTTGTAGAGCATTGATAGAGATAATCGATATTGCTCCGAGATATGTTTATGGTAAATTAGTAGAGGTTATCGATTGTTAATCCTTCTAATACTTGGATAAAAGCTGGTTAACCCTCTCGATTGTCTGATCGAGTCTATCGAGTTTAATGTTTCTCCTCATAGCCTTATTCCTAATATCATTTAGTAGATCCCTAGTGTATGGTATGCTTACAAGCTTCAAATACATATAATATGTTACTATATATTCTGAAAGCTGATCCTTACCTAGTATTTTCTTCGAGTCATTATATATGGTTAGTATCTTCATAGTCTTGGTCATGATCTCGTCGATCTCTCTTAAAAACTCGTAGAATTCCCTCAGATTACTATTATTAATCCTACCATACCATAGCTTTGTCTTGGAGATTAGTTCATCATATTCATAGACTAGATCTCTCAAACTACTCACTAAGTCGTGTAGTTCCATATTATTTATCACCCTATATGCTTCCTCAATGTAGCAATACTGTTATCAGCTACACCCTTCTCCCTCAACTCCTCTGGATATACATATACTAGGTTTGAACCTGTTTCATCGATGATCGATGCTGTGAATATGAATTTCTTCCTACCGGCTATGACGATCTCTATCCTATCCCCCTCCTTAATACCAAGCATCTCTGCTAGATCCTTTGGAACCTTTGCAGCCCCCTCACCTAATCCCTCATCGAATCTTATCCTAATCCTCTTCTCTCTGAGCTTCTTCTCCCTCTTCCTAAGCTCTGATGCTGGTGGTATTATTGAGAGGAGTTTCTTAATATCAACTTTTTTCTCCATACCCGGTTTTTCGCCTGTTTTTTCCTCGCCTTGGATTTTAGTCTTCTCTTCTTCAGACATATTATCCACCTATAACTACACCATGTGTGAGACTACTAGGTTTAAATGGTTATCCCCTATTATTATGGTTAATGTTATATGGGGTAGTAATATTCTTTATTGTAATCACACCGTGTATAAATGCTTTCATCAACTACCCTTTATCTCCTAAGATTATTTTAATTATAATGGATTGGGGGTTAAGGGTTGTATAGAATTGCTATATTTTGTATAAATGCTTCTTTCCCAACTTATCCATTTGCTATATTATCCTTCTACTTAGGCTTCTCCAATCGATTCTTCTACCGAGTAGTTCCAGTAGTCTATCGTATAGCTTATCTATATTGATCCTCTCCTGCATCCTACTGTCGCGATGCCTTATAGTTACTGTATTATCCTTTAATGTATCGTAGTCTACAGTTATAGCGTATGGTATGCCTATCTCATCCCCCCTCATATATCTCCTACCAATACTCCCCTCTTCATCATAGTATACGTTCAACCCGGTCTCTCTAAGGGCTTCAGCTATCCCCCTAGCAATCCTCATCATTTCCCTATGCTCCCTCTTAGAGCCAGAGAGTAGTGGGTAGACTGCTACATCATATGGTGCTATACTTGGTTTTAGCTTCAAATATGTCCTGTTCTCCTCGAACACTAGGGAGTTTTCGAGGACTACATAGAATATCCTTTCAAGCCCGAAGGATGGTTCGACGACGTGTGGGATGTATTTCTCGCCATGAACCTTCTCTTCAACTTCTTTATAGTAGAAGGCATCCCTACCTAGTTTCACATCTTCAATTACTATGTAGCCCTTCTCCTCGAGGGTTTTGAGTAGCTCCTCCTTATCCATGGAGGCGATCCTCTTCATGACTATGCCGAATTTTTCGCCGGCCAATTCTTTGATCCTCGCCGGATTCGGGTAGATGGTTTTCTTCCTAACTATCCTTGGTTCTTTGAATCTCCTAAATACCATTAGATCGGCGCCGGAGTATTCTATGTGTCTTCCAAGATCATATGTTGTCCTATAACTATACCCCGCAACCTCAACCCATCCATACTTCTCAGTATAAACCTCTTGGTCGAAGGTCTGGACTGAGTAATGGGCTTTCTCATGTGGGAGTTTCTCGTCAAACCTGATCCTATCTGGAGGTATTCCTAGGGATTCAAGAAACATGTTTCCAATAGCCATCCAGTAGGCCATCCATGGTGTTGACACTATCTTATCCTCTAATAATTCTCTTACAGTATATGTTTTAGCCTCCTCAACACCCCTAGCCTTATCCCTAGCTGTTAGAACATTCATCTTATAATCCAATATAGGACCCAATAGGTATTTTCCAGCCTCTTCCTCAACCCTTTCAGGGTCGAAGAAGAATTCAAACTCCATAATGGTGAATTCACGGAGCCGCATCAAGCCCTGACGGGGTGATATCTCATTCCTACCAACCCTACCGATCTGTGCAATACCTAGGGGTAGCCTGTTACGGGCAACGTTAAAGACTTGTTTAAAGGATACAAACATCCCCTGAGCCGTTTCAGGCCTCAAGTATCCCGGCGAGCCCTTATATGGGCCGATCTCGGTCTTGAACAATAGTAGGGCTGGACGGGGCTTAGTCAGCTCACCACCACATACTGGGCATCTAACATTATGCTCTCTAATCAGGCTCCATAACTCATCCATGCTAAGACCCTCAGCCTTTACATGGGCTTGTTCCTCGATCAAGTGATCAGCTCTGAAAACCCTACCACACTTGGTGCATTCGGTCACAGGATCCGTGAAGTGTTCTTCATGACCGCTAGCAACTAGGACCATTCTTGGAGTTATTATTGGAGATTCTATCTCAACCACGAGCCCTCCCTGTCTGTGTATAAAGAATCTTATCCACTCCATCATAATTCTACGCTTAATCTCAACACCGATGGGTCCAAAATCGTAGAGTCCTGCAACACCACCATAGATCTCGTATGATGGCCAGAATAAACCTCTCCTCCTACCAATATCTATTAATACATCATACTTCGACTTATCCGGCAATACATCTACACCATATAATTAATGGTTAATTCAACTAATCTAAACACTTCTAGTTTATTAAATCTTATATTATCCGAGATAATAAGTATTCATAGAGATCATGGTGATGTATATAATGGTTACGTGGAGACACCTACTCCAAGAACAATTATGCTTCACATGTAACTGTAGAGGGGATAGTCCATACATAGTAGTGGGCCTTCCAATGGATTGGACAACAACATATATACCTGGAACCCGTCTAGCCCCACAGAGGATTAGGGAGGCTTCATGTAATATAGAATTATATTCTATCACCACTAGAAGGTCGCTAGAGGATATACCGGTTAATGATCTTGGGGATGCAGCTCTAGTCTATGGGGACACCCCTTCATCTATTAGGAGAATCGAGAACATTGTTTATGGTTTAAGGGAGGATTATCCCGATCAACTATACTTCTTCCTGGGAGGTGAGCACTTGGTATCATATCCAATAATACGTGTATTATCCCAAGATATAGATGGTATCGTTGTCTTCGATGCCCATGGCGATCTCAGGAATGAATATATGGGTTTAAAATATAGTCATGCAACCGTTATGAGGAGGGTAGCTGAAGAATTCGAAATACCTCTAACGATCATTGGTGTTAGGGCATTATCCAGTGATGAAATTAGTTATCTGAGAAGGGGGTCTAGGGAGGGATTGGAGGTTATATATGTGGATGAACTATCCAGAGCCTATGATGTATTGCCTAGGGGTGGGAGGGTTTATTTAAGCATAGATATGGATGTAGTCGATCCAGGATATGCGCCCGGTGTTTCCAATCCCGAACCTATAGGTATTAGCCCAGCCGATCTATTATCTATTGTGGGCAGTCTTGTAGAGAATAATAAGCTTATAGCTGTTGATCTTGTTGAGGTTAATCCTCTCATTGATGTTAATAATGTTACGAGCATATTGGCTGCAAAGCTAATTATAGAAATAATAGGGTTAACCCTAGATGGCTTTGACTAATCTATAGTTTCTAGCAACCTTATATATTATCTCGGAGCCGCATTTAGGACATTTAAACACGGTTCCGAACTTTGTAAAGTCTTCCTCGCTGAATATTTCTCCGCATCTACCACATCTATACTTCATATTATCAATCCCACCATACATTTAGAGTTAGGGGGTAATATAAATATTTATAACCTACTAAATAGAAGTATAATTGATTGAAACATGTTATTAATAGGTTGATCAGGAGAAAAACATGGCTGGAGAAGACTGGTCCACAATATGTGGTGGATTACCCCCAGAGCTATGTGAACAGCTAACTAGGGAGCAACAGATTATAAAGATAAAGCTTGATCGGAGGAAGTTCGGTAAAGCTGTAACAGTTATAGAGGGTTTAGAGGATAGTAGGGATAACCTGAAAATGATCGCTAAGAGGCTTAAATCAAAACTAGCGACAGGTGGAACGGTTAAGGATGGAAGGATAGAGCTTCAAGGGGATCATAGGCATAGGGTTAAAGAGATCCTGATAAACGAGTTCGGCTACCCGCCTGAGAATATTATAATAATAGATTAGAAATAAATGGAAAGATAAAGGATTTTTGAAAAATAATGTTTTTAAGATCCGGGTATATCAATGATAGATGCGAGTCTATTGCTGGGGGACATCTATACCTAGGAGCTTCACAAGCTCCTTATACCTATTCCTAACCGTAACCTCCGTTACACCGGCTACATGTGCAATCTCTTTCTGGGTCCTCCTCTCACCGTGTAGAAGGGCTGCAATATATACGGCTGCAGCCGCCAATCCAGCCGGGTCCTTGCCAGCCGTTATACCTATCTCTCTAGCCTTATGAAGTATCTCTGCAGCAGTCTTCATAGCTGCAGGGCTTATACCGAGGACGTATGCGATCCTTGGAACGAAGTTAACTGGATCACTCGTCTGGACCTTAATATCAAGCTCTTTGAGTAGGAGTCTATAGCATCTAGCAATATCCTTACGGTTACTCTTAGTATACCTAGCTATCTCGTCCAGCGTCCTAGGTATTCTCAACTCTCTACACGCTGTATATATTGCGGCTGCAATAACGCTCTCGATACTCCTACCGCGAACCAATCCCTTCTCGACAGCCAACCTATATATTCGGGCAGCCTCCTCGCGGACGTTTCGCGGCAGATATAACTGGTCGGCTAATCGATCAAGCTCATTCATAGCCTGGGCTAGATTCCTCTCAATACTACTCTGAATACGTGAACGGGCCTGGATCCTCCTAAGCCTACGGATCTCAAGTCTCTTACGGGGTTCAAGCCTCTTACCAGTAGCATCTTTACTTGAAATATCTATAGCTGTGGATAATCCACGGTCGTGAACAGTTGATGTAAGTGGGCCTCCGGTTCGAGCCCTCCTCTCCCTCTCCTCTGGAGTGAATGCACGCCATTCGGGTCTCTCATCAATTATACGATCCTCTATAACCTCGCCAGTCAGTAGACATACGTATTCTCCACGTTCATGGTCGTATATTATCTGATCCTCCGGGCACTCCATTGTCTCTTCTCTACGCTTCTTCTCCTCGATCATGATAAAAACACCCCATTGCAGCCTAAGATAATGTAGTTTTGAGGGTTAATAAACATTTCCATAAAGTTTTTAAAGGCAAAGCAGTTTTTACTTAAAAAACTTATTCCACTATGTTTTTAAATCTAACCCAAATAAAACTTTAAAGGGAAACATACAGATTAAAATCATCTAGGAGGGAAATAGCCGGGTCGTCTAGCGGCCAAGGATGCGGGGCTCTGGCCCCTCTACAGCGGGGGAGAACCCCCGTGACCGGGGTTCGAATCCCCGCCCGGCTACTCTTCTAATCAATTATTAATTGATGAGGTGTATGATATGGGTGCAGAACTGATTTATCAGAGGGATTCATACATACGTGAATTAGATGTCACTATCACAGATGTATCTGTGAACTCGGTATTCCTCGATAGAACAATATTTCATCCCAGAAGTGGCGGCGTAGACCACGATACTGGGTGGATAATAGCTGGTGATAAAAAGTATAGGGTTGTAAAGGTTATACGTGACCGGGAGAGGGGTGATATAGCCCATATACTTGATGAAAAACCGGAGCTGAAGCCTGGTGATAGGGTTCACCTAGTGATAGATTGGGATCGTAGATATAGGCTTATGAGACTACACACTGCAGCCCATATAATCTCAGCGGTAATGTATAAACGTTACAATGCATTGATCACGGGTGGAAACATAACGCCGGAATACGCCTACGACGACTATAGCTTAGAGGTTATGGATAAGACGATATTTGAAGAAGCCGTCCGCGAGGCAAACATGGTCGTTGAGAAGGGGGTAGAGGTTAAAATATACTGGCTTCCGAGGAGTGAGGCATTGAAGATACCTGGAATAGTTAAATTAGCTTCACGGATGCCGCCGGAGATCGAGGAGCTGAGGATCGTTGAGATACCGGGTATTGATATACAGGCTGATGGAGGACCACATGTTAGGAATACTAGGGAGATCGGGAGGATAGAGATCGTTAAGATAGCTAATAAGGGTAAGAGGAGGAAGAGACTATACTATACAGTTAAGCCATAGGGTTTGAGGATATGAGGTATATAAGGCTTGGAGATAGAGGTCCCAAAATAAGTGTGATCGGTCTAGGATTCTGGCAGGCTGGCTCAAGACTATGGGGTAATCGTGGAGGGGATGTAGCTGAGAAGGTGTATGTGATCGTTGGAGAAGCATACAACTACGGCATAAACTTCTACGATACAGCCGAAATATATGGTGGGGGGTTATCGGAGAAATGCCTTGGAGAAGCAATTAGAAGACATGGGATAAGGGATGAGGTTGTAGTGGCGAGTAAGGTTGCCGGATATAGATGGATCGAACACTCGATCCTTAAGGCGATTAAAAGAATTAATAATAGGATAGGCTTCAAAATAGACCTAATACAACACCACTGGCCCCCACCACTATATGCACCAATATGTAAGGTAATTAATGCGTTGGAGAAAGCAGTCGATCGAGGCATGGTGGAGTACTATGGATTATCAAACTACAATACAAACCTACTGATCAAAGCGATAGAGTGTAGTAGAAAATACGAACCAATAAGCAACCAGGTACAGTACAGCCTAGCGTATAGAGTGGTTGAGAATAGGTTGAAGAAGTATATGGAGGAGATGGGGATCTCGCTAATAGCTTGGAGCCCCCTCGCGAAGGGGGCGTTAGCGGGACTACGACAACCGAAAACACTAGCTCAAAAAACAGATCCAGTATTCAGGAAAGCTTCAACGGATAACGAGCTCCAAGGGGTATTAAGGAGGCTAGCCGATAAATACAAGGTGTCTAAATCCGTTATAGCATTATCATGGCTTATATCGATGAAGGCGATACCAATACCGGGCACTAGGAGACCTAAAAGGGTTAGGGAATATGCTAGGGCTGGTGAATTAAGATTATCTGGTGAAGACTTAGAACTACTAGATAGGGCTTCTAGGAAATATCTTAGATACTGGGGGGTGGAGTATAGTAGTTTAAGTCTTAACAGGTTGATCCCCGGATTCCTGCAACAGCTTGGAATAGCCTTAATAAGGGGTATATAACTCCTAAAGGAGGGATATACGAGATGGTTAGAGGGTCGAATAACCTATGCCCCCCAGAGATGCTAGAGGGGTTAGAGGGAGGAGGACTATAGACGTACCTATTCTTGGACGTTTAAGCCCTATTGCACTACTATTTGTATTAGAACCCCTCTTCGCTGGATTCTACGTTACGATAACTAGGAGTATAACTCCAATACTACTCGTAAGCCTTGGATATACCCTTAGGGACCTATTAGTTATAAATGCGCTTGGAGGGGTTTTCTCGCTATTAATAGCCCTTATAATCTATGAATCACCCCATATGTATGTATCCCGTGGGAGATTATTGTTTTTCCTATTCCTTGAAAGGGTTATGTGGTTTTCAATATATTTTGCCTCAACAAATAGACTCTATCTACCACTAATCTATGGATTAGCACTGGCATCAACCCTTCCAACAAGTATATTTATGAACATATCACTACTATCCCTATTTGATGAAAGAACATATAGAAGAGTCGTATCCTTAAGGGGGGTTATGGGTGGAGTATCGAGTGTCTTAGGACAATTGGTGGCCATCCTAATACTCTTCATCTACACCGGGTTGATAAAGTATTTTTACCTATACATGTTGGCATTCATCATAGGCTTACTATCCGTAGTAACACTATCTTTCACACCCGGGTATAGTGAAGAGAAGAGGATAGTTCTAAAAACTGTGGAGGATGTTGAGGTTAAAGCTGTTAATATATTCATGATGCTTACATTATTCTTAGCGAGTATATCTCTACTGAATATCGTATGGATACCATATATAATGAGGGATCTCGGCGCTCCAGACTATTTTGCCGCTACAATAGGATTTACACAGACAATAACAGGCATTATATCTAGTATGATCTGGATTAATAGGAAGCCTCAACACTATAGGTATGCCATGATACTATTAAGTATCCTCCCACCAATAATATTCTATACAAAGATACCATTACTACATCTGATATATGCGGCGATAATTAGTTCATCAAGCATTGGCGCAAACTTCTATGCGAGTTTCGCCTACTCGAAATTGGTGAAGAAGATGGGTGTTTATAAAGCTGGAGTACTCCTGTCAATAGCATATTTCCTAGCACTAACGATCAGTAGCAGTATAGGATATATTATACTATATAATACAGCCTACGTATTCATACTATCATCGATCTTCAGCCTGATAGGTTTATCCATAGCATTATTCGCCCTCCAGGAATTCTCAGTGGTTAAACCAGTTTATTCTAGAATATATTCTAGAATAATATACAATATATCCCTATTCGGATATACTACGCTTATGTATAGCTTGTTAGGCACTGCTAGACTGGTTTTAAAGATTATTGGTTTATTGTCCGCACTATTATTGCTCCTCATAATCTATAAGATAATATATTACATAATACAACTTGGCGGTGGATGAGGATGCTATACATGATTAACCAGACAAACAACACTACGGGAACCGGGATCCTATGGGAGGCTATAAGATATGCTTTAAGGGACCTAGTTAATGCTCTACCAGCGATAGCTATATCCTTATTGATCATATCTATTTATGCATTGATCACATATATACTCGTAAAAATTGTTAGAACAATACTAAACGTTATCCATATAGATGAATGGTTCAAGCCTTTAGAAAGGTATAGGATAAAGCTTTCAAACATAGTGATAATCCTATTAGAGATCGGTATGGTGATACTGACAATATATTCTATAATCATAAT
Organism: Desulfurococcales archaeon; assembly: GCA_027028545.1. Lineage (GTDB taxonomy): Archaea > Thermoproteota > Thermoprotei_A > Sulfolobales > Desulfurococcaceae > JALVIT01. The sequence continues at coordinate 2,712 of JALVIT010000150.1, read as the reverse complement.
CCTCTATCCAGAGAATATAGGATTGGTAACCACTATAATAGTATATATAGCCAGGATCATAAGCATAATTGTGATCATAATAACACTATTCATACTCCTAGAAACAATTATAGAACGGATAAAAATGGAGGCCAAAATGCGGGGCTTCATGTTCCTACTAATACTATTCATAACACTCGCTTTAATAATAGATATAACTAATTTATCCTCCGAGGTGAAGTATGCTCTAGTGTTAGGTATAGGTATTGGTATAGGTTTAATGATAGGAGCATTTGCATTCTGGTACTTCTTCCACGAAATATTTGAGAAAAGGATCTCTAGATAACAACTATAATATCGTTTCCAGTGTTTGAATAAATTTGTCTATATGTCTCTTCTCTACATGCGGCATTATTACTATTCTTAACCCCCTTAAACTAGGGGCTTTATACAAGTAGTATCCCTTATTTAAAAGCTTCTCTAAAAGTATATTATATGGTATTTTCCTATGCCTAAACACAATAATTGGCAGAATGGGTTCATAAACTAGAAGATCGTTTAATTCTAGTAGGCGTCTATATGTGTAACGGCTTAGATTGAACATTTTAAGCGCTAATTTCTCATAGTAATCGATCCCGAGAAACCTCCACATACTCCACATTGCCGCTATTGATGCACCGGGTCTTGTACCGAGCAGCCCACAATATTCTCCATGTAGGGTGTATTTGGCTGGATAACATATGGTATCAACATATTTCTCATCACTGAATAATAAGATTCCGGATGGTATAGGTGTTAACCCGTTTTTATGGAAATCTATAGATATACTGGATACCCCCGTATAAAATCTCACATCATCATTTAGTAGTCCGTGCTTGTATAGGAATGGAATTATTAGACCCCCATAAGCTGCATCAACATGTAGATAGATATTGTATTGCTCAGCTAGTTCTCCAACCTCTTTAATGGGATCAATTAATCCCCTTTCAGTGGTACCGGCTGTGACTATGATTGCGAACGGCTTATATTTCTTAACATAATCCTCCAAGATCGATGGATCTACCGGTAAATTCTGTGTAGGTATCTTAACCAGTCTACATCCAAGTATATCACATGCTTTATCGACAGATACATGTATCGTATCGGGTGCTAATACTACCCTATCTCCTGAAGATTTACTCTTTAATGCGGTAAGTAGTGCCAATATATTCGATTCAGTTCCACCACTAGTCGTTAAACCACACTGCATAGAGCATTTATTACCGTAAAACCTATTCAGATCCCTTATCAGCTCCCCCTCCATAACTCCGATCTCCTTAAATATTACTGGATCGGATGAATTCGTGTGTATAAATAAAAGATAGCTATAAATAGCTAGTCTATGGGGATATGTAGTCATAGATCCTAGTATAGACCCATTACTGTGTCTAGGTGTCTTCAAATACTTCTCTATAAGAATCCTTAGGGCTTCCGCAATATTAGGATTTTCAAGCATCATTGATCGCCTTCTCCGGTTAATTTATCAATTAAGGGTATATCACCTAAATACTCTGCAGCGGTTAAAACCTTTATACCGTAACGTTTAGCTGTTAGAAATACCTCATCTACCCTCTTCCTCCATAGTCTATCCCTTAATAAGTGGTGATCATATATTATCAATCTAGCATTACTATTCTCGATCAAATAGATCATGTTATCAACTGCTCTCTTTAGGTTAACTCTGTTAAACATGTATGGGAAGAGATATGTTGGTAGTCCATCAACTATTAATATGTCTGGTCTTAGATCCGCTATTCTGTATGCATAGTCCTCTATTACGGGCCCCATGAGATCGCTTGTGTAGAATATTCTATAATTCTCCTTATTTATAAGCACTGGTGTTACCCAACCAGTCCGATCATATTCTACTCCATGGAACCATGGTTCAAATATATGTATGTGTATATTTTTGTAATTTATAGTTTTGTTATCGCCGAATAGTATCCTAGTATTATCTTTTAAACCTATATCATCACTGATCCATTTATGCGTGGACCATAGTTTCTTAGCTAGTTTTAAGAACCACTTTTTACCTCTCTCTAATAGCTCCATCCTCCTACTGGTGTAGTCTCCATAATCTCTTCTATGAATATATACTAGTTTCTCAAGTGGATCCTCGAACCCCTTTATTAACGGTTCTACTAGATGTTCTCTAAGACTATCCCCCACTAGTGATAATAGTTTATCTAGGAATAATCTAGCTCTATTCCATTGACTCGCATTAATATACATATTAGGATTTTTCAAGATGATGATCTTCCCACCTAGATATGTCTTATAGGGATTGTTTAAATCTCGATCATTCGGTAGGACATGGTGGTCGTAATGGTAATGTGTAATAATAACTATCCTGGATCTCCAACAGCTCTCCTCGATCCTCTTAATGGCTTCTCTACGCAATTTCCTCTTCTCATCGATTGGGAGGGGATAGCTCGGCTGCATAGCGGCTGCTCCGGGATCGATTATTACTCCTCCATCCTTTGAACCAATATAGATCGAGGATGATTTCGCACCTAGACTATCGAACCATAAAAGCTCTACACCGATATCCTCTAGTAAACCCATTGTCTTCATCCTATAAAGCATCTCTGGATTAGGGGATGTATTCCAAGGTTTCTTTAGGATAATTATTTAGATATTCTAGCAAATATATTATATTTGGGTGCTATAATGGGTTTAATTACCGGTCTAGGC
>JALVIT010000149.1:4282-9226 GCA_027028545.1 Desulfurococcales archaeon | reverse complement strand
TCTCTCCTCCAGTTTCGCAAACCTTTCTTCTAATCTCTGCTGCCTCTCCTCGATCCTAGTAATCCTATCAAGAATCTCCCTAAAACCGAGCAAACCCATCAAAGCATAACGAAACTCACGATCCTCTTCGAGGGTTTTCAGTATTCTCTCCTTCTCTTCAGCGCTTAAACCCATAAATAAATACCCCTATCTAGTTATTCCATATTTGTTTATCTATTGTTTACGGTTTATTTATATAACTATATATTTATCGTGGAGTATATTCCTCTATAAGGGGATATAGCCGTGTTCGAACCAGTATCGCCTGGATCTAGTGGGTTAAAGAGTAATAGTTATATCTGTGATCATGTAGAAACCCCCTTCAAAGATGATTTCGAAGCCTTCAGTAAATACTGGATCGCTAGAAATGATGGAGTTTCCCGGATAGATGTGAGGGATAGTATACTCATGTTAGAAATAGGTCCTACAGAGGCATTATATTATAGTAATACCGAGATCAGCGATGGTGATTTCAACTGTCTCCGATGGTGGGAGCAGAGCCTGGAATTCAAAGCTAGATTTATCGGTAAACACTATGGCTCGGCTGGAATAGGTTTTTGGAACTATTCCATGCAGATCGATAGGAGTCTACCAATATGGTTTATATATCTACGCGCTAAGAGTAACAGGTATCCGTTGAACGGCTTCTACATACAAATGAATAACGTATTCACACCGATAAAATACTTCACCAAACCACCACTAATAGTTAAACTAGCCCACCTACTCAAACCACTCCTCCCAATAAAATTCACAACACTAAAACCCACTATACAGGATCTAAACCTCGAAGAATGGCACATCTACAGGATAGAATGGAGGAATAAAAACATAAGGTTTAAAATAGACGATAAAGTAATCGCCGAAGCATCCCCACCACGAAGGGAAAGATTCAGAATAGACGCATGGATCGATAACGCAGTATTCACACCCCTAAAATGGGACTACGCACAAGTATACAGACACATAACACACGAAAACAGGAGAGAGGCAAAATTAGAGATAGACTATATATCGATCGAGTAATAAAATCTAAATAGCCAAACAAATGCAGAATTCTTGATTAAGTATATTTAAATCTAACTCTAAATATACAATCCATACCTCAGAGCAAAAGCTTATATATAGTAACCGCTTAAGAATAAAACTAAGTGATAGCCTTGACAAATGATACTAGTACATGTGATCTGGAAAAAGTGATCAACCTCCTAACTATAAAACAGCCGTCAGAAATTACATATAATATACGTGGAGAGCTGCTAGAGAAATTGATAGAATATCTTGTTGATAAGTTAGTTGATAAAAGATCATCAGATGGATTTAAGAACTGCATAAAATCTGTTCTTAAGAAAATGCTCATAGATCTCAGCACTAAGATATCATGTAATGAGGATTTAAAGAATGTTTTCGAGAAAATAATTAAGGATACTAATGATCTTCTATCACCTGAAAAGTATCCCGAACTCTTATCAAAGATCAAGGATAATTACAATAAATTAAGCAAGGAGTTAAACCATGATGTAAAGAAAGAGATAAATAAGGTAAAATTCCTCTTCGACACATGTTATGATAAAGGGAGAGCTGATAACCTGAAAGACGATCTTGAGAAAATATTAGATGTATTTAGCAGTGATGATAATAAGTATGCCTTTATTACGTTACTCGCAACAGCCTATATCGGGGCAGCCTCTAAATTCGAGGTTAATAGGGATGTTGAGTGGTTATTTGAGCTTATCCGAACATACCTATCTAGGGTTAAGGAGAGGAATATAGAGTTTACTTTATGCCCATCTAAGGGTGATGCTGCAGCCGTCACATACTATGCTATACTAAAGCTTAAGGAGGCTGAAATAGACAGTGTGAAAATAGACCTCGAATTAATTAAAGAGTTTGTTGGAAGGATCCTCAGCCCACAAAAAACTTCGAGTGGAGGAAGAGAAGGGGCTGGGAATAGGGGTGCTGGTGGTTCGTAGGGTTGAGGATTTATTCGGCTGATGCCTATCTACTCACCACTATTACCCCGCTTCACATAGGTGTTGGCCGGACTGTTGGTAGTGTTGATCTCCCCATTGCCCGGGATGGTTTCGGCTATCCCTATATTCCGGGGAGTAGTATTAAGGGTGTTGTGAAGTCTAGGTGTTCGCTGGGGAAACTCCTCAAAGAAGATAGGGTGCCTAAGGAGTGCACCATATATTATGGTGTCGATATACGTGGAGAGATCTCCCCAAGTGAGGGGGAGGTATGGCTTAGCCCAGTATCCTTCACAGATGCCTATCTACTACTATACCCCGTCAGAGTAGAAAAATATAGTGATGGAGACGGGGCTACCCCTGCATTCGCCTATGCTACAAGTGAATTACTAATATCGAGATTTAACGACTTCGTTAAAAGTCTAGGTGAGATCGGACATAATATGTATGAAGACCTTAAAATAGATATTAACAAAGATTGTGGGGATTTAATCATTAATAACGTAGTCATCAAAAGTGGTAAATGCAGAATAGGCACCATCCCATCTGGAAGACTTAAAGACCTAATTAAGAAACTTGGCACTCTAAATGAGGAGCTCCTAGAAAAGAGTGAAGTTTATGTGTTTAATGATGAAAACGTTTTCAGCGAAGTTGTTGAAGCGGGGATTATTAGACAGACTAGGATAAAGCTCGACTATACGAGGAAAACAGTTATAAGCGGGGCTCTATGGAGTGAGGAATACGTCTCACAGGGAGCAGTATTCTACTTCGCATCAATATATAGAACAGTTAAGACTAGGAACGGTATAATAAGTGCTGATAAAGCCCAGTCCTTCAACCATAAGATAATGCTTAACCATAACGGTGAGGGAGTCCTCATAATCGGTGGTAAGGAGACTATTGGTAAAGGGCTGGTAAAAATAAAGATCATTAGGTGATCAAAGCATATGTCTACGGGCTCTTCGAACTGCTTAATCGGAAGGGAAGAGCTAGACAAAGATATAAATAAGGTAGTGTTCGCGAATGTTAAATGTTTAGAAGAGATTCTCAATAAATTATATATGAAAATAGATAGAGGGGAACTTAGTAGGGAGGCTGTGGAGGAACTCGCCGATGGTGTAATTAGAAGAGCTGAGTCAGCACTTAGCCTAATGAGCACCTGGGGATCACTATATACTATATTATTTATGGGCACACATGCGGTTAAAACCAAATCTGGTGCATTAGATGCAGCCCTTCAACTAGGCTCACTAAATAATAAGGTAATTTTTGAAGAAAATATAGGAAAAATAAGAGATGCTATAGTTGAGGAAGGGAGAAAAAGACTTGAGAAGGGAAATATAACAAGTCTCTCATATGCTCTCTATCTCGGATTTATTATTAAGAGTCTATACCTCCTAGGTTTCCTCAATGTAGATGAACTAAGTAGTCGAACTAGTGGAGGTAAACTAGGTAGTTACATGCTTAAACTACTTATTGAGAAACTGGTTAGGGGCGAGATTAGTGGAAGAATAGTTTTACGTATTGCTGATATTGGGAGGAGGATGATAGATATATACCTCACCAGTCTCAAATACAAATTATCTGGCGAAGGATCTACAGGTTCTCCATAACCTCCTTGAAACGGAGGCTGGAAATTGATAAATGAACCATTAAATATGAAGGAACTAGCAGAGAGGGCTAATCAATATATTGAGAAGGAGATACTAGTTGATGCAGAATTCACAAACATAACACCAGCACTGGTAGGAGGATGGCTGAAAGGCTGGAGTAGTGAGCCCGAAGGCTACACTATAGAGCCTCCAAGACCAACAGATATCATAGGTAAAACCCGCTGGTGGGCACGGGCGATAATAGGCGGAGTAATATATGAGCTAACCGGGTACTTCCCAACCCTTAGAGCAGCCAATGAATTAATCAATAGGGTCTTCGGCAAGATAGGTAAAAGAGAAAGGGTAACGGAGGCTTCAAAACTAGTAATCATGATCGAAAACATCTCCCCAATAAGAGAGATACATTACCCTAATATAGATATCGATAAGGTCAAAGAACCTATCAAACCTCAAAGTAATAAATCCTGCAGAGGAGAACAAGAAAAAATATGCCCACCAACACTTGAATCACTAAATACAATCGCAGCTTCACGAAGAATCCGGCATCAGCTACTCGGTAAACACAAAAACTACGATCTAATCCCCCTACCACCCTACACCTATCGTTTTCGAATAAAAGCCATGCTAAGGGAGGAGATTGACCTATTCTGGCAGGCCCTACTAGGATACAGCCTCGCATTAGCCCTAAGAGTAACCGGCATAGGTAGAAATACCAATAGAGGTTACGGAAAAATAAGAATGATAAAGTCAAAACATTTTAGGGAATCAATCTTTAATAAAGCATTCAATGCAATAATGGAGATAAAACCTGGAGAATTCAATTTAGGAAATATAGCTAGGAATATCTTGTATGTTCTAAAATCATTAATTACAAATACTATATGTAAAGAGATCTCCAAAATGAAATGCAATGTAGTAAGTGAATATCCTTATTATCCTGTTCTACATCCAGAATACATTACAGATAGAGAGGTAATTAAAATATCTTTCATGGATATTGTAAAGGCTATTTGGGCAATAAATGAAGCAACATCCTATAGTAAATTCTACAATTTTGTAAAAGACAAGGTAAGAAAAGGTATATTCACTAACTATATTTACATGGATATCATATTTAAGTTATTACATGGTGCTCCTAGAAAATTTCTTCATGGGAGTATAAATGTTAAGAGTAGGATACCCTCCTTAGTGAAATACTATGTCCTCAGCGATGATGAAAATGGGACAGAATATCTTTTCTTTAGACAATCAGTTTTTCTACATCAAATTAGGTTAAGAAATAAGAAGTTACGTAAATTTGTATGGAAGGATCTCATAGTTAA
>JALVIT010000149.1:0-4272 GCA_027028545.1 Desulfurococcales archaeon | reverse complement strand
ATTCTCTTTTTATCTCTAAGAAAGATGTCTTGGATTTCATCGAAAGAATTATTGACTTCATTAAAGAACTATATGGTGCGGACGATGAATAGAAAACTAGTTCAAAAATTCATTGAAATAATGTCACGATACGATCAAAATGAACTATGCAAATTTAGAGAAGAGTTAGTTACTCAAACGCTCAAGCATATTAATAATGCTAGTCATAGAATAAGCTCTCCGTTAAGCCTTTTTAATTATATTAATGATTTTATTGGTTCTAACAATGTCAATGAACTACTAGTCTATTTTGAGGGTAAGGTTGTTTATAGGCTTCGTAGTGGTATAGGGTCTATATTGCCACCTTTTGAGTCTGGTATTTTTGTTCATCCAGTTTTTCTTGTTCCGTATATTCCTGGTAGTAGTTTTAAGGGCGTTGTCCGTTACTCGCTACATAGGTTTCTGTTAAGGACTCTCAGGGATAGAGGTTTTGATATTGGTGGTTATAAGGATGATATCGAGTATCTCCTGGAGTTTGTCTTTGGTTCAAGTGATGATGTTCATGGTCATATGGGTTTTGTATCCTTCTACGACGCCTATCCTGTAAAGCCAGGTATTCATAACCGCTTTGTTGTAGGAGACATCACCACCCCCCACTACCATGGGGATGAGATATATGAGAATGATGCTAAGCCTAGGCCTGCAAAGCTTATAAGTGTTGATGAGGGCGTAGTTTATGGCTTCGCATATATCCTACATGAAGCTATGTTGAGAAAACATCTGGAGGAAATAGATGTTAATGATAGGAAAAGGATCTGTAAGGTGATAAAGGATTCCGGACTACTACAATGCACTGCTGGAGACACCATGGATCTAGTTAGGGGGATCGAGAAGCTGTTAACAATAGCAGTACTACGAGCCCTCAAACTTGAAGGAATAGGTGGGAGAACAACTAGAGGCTATGGTAGGATAGAGCCATTAATCAACACAATCAAGATAACACCAATAATGTTCAAGGTGGCCCGCATATGAACAATAAGGGAGAAGAAAAACTATCTAGGCTTATAGAGGCAAAAATACTAGCACTACTACACGACCCACCGGGAAAATGGATCTTCATGGAACATGGAGCAAAGCTTAGAGAACAAGTTATACAGAGGATCGTTTCTGAAGATGAGATTAAAAAGTATTTTCCAGTGAAATCAAAGGATAAGGAAGACCGAAAAGACAGTCACGAAAAATTAGCGAAGGGAATAATTATACATAGTCTTAGCTGTATTTTGGAGAAACAAAGGGAGTTATGGGGAATAGCTAAATTAGCTGATAGAACCGCCGCTTCCTTTGATAGAATAATGGAGCCTGAAATTCAGCGCATAGTCAGTTATAGTTCTGGACTTATAAATCCATTTGATCCAGAAATATTCTTTACACGCGCCTATAAAAAAGGAGATATAAAATTAGAGGAATTAGTAAACCTGTATAGGGAATACATCAAAAAATTCACCGATACACTTAGGTGTTATATTAGACCCTTAAAAGACATACATGTAGATCATGATAATGAATTAATGATTAAAACCTATGCATACCATCTCCTCTATACATCACTACCGGTGATATGGACTAAGATTACTAAGGGGGAATTTGTCGGTCCAGCTGATACCCGTGTACCTCATCACCTACTTATTGATCATTTATGGGCTACTGCTTCAGCAACTAACCTATACTTACCCGGCGATGATAAAGATGTTGGTGGTCTACTGGTTTATATTGGTTTCAGTAGGTTAAGGGAATGGTTAGGTGAGTCTCGGAAACTCAGCGATCTATGGGTTTCATCGTGGCTAGCCACGGTCATGATCTGGTATGCTATAAAAGACCTCGTTTGGTGCTTAGGACCCGACATAGTCCTCATACCATCCCAGAGGTGGAATCATCACTACCTGTCACTCCTCAAGAAGAAACTTGAAGAACTCAACAACGGAGAAATACCGAGCTTCCTAGAAGACATATGGAGGGATATCATAAAGTTCTACTATTTCGATGAGTATCACCAATACCCAGTTCATGCATGGCAGCCAGCCTACGCATACATGTTATTACCCCTAAATATTAATTGGGAGGAAATAAAAGAAGAACTATGCCACGGAGAGGAGCTATATAACAATAATAGGCTAGGTGTAGATGATCCTTTTGAAACTATCGAGTATATACTGAGATGTAGGATAAGAAAAGCATGGAAGATAGTTGTCGAAACAGCGCTTCAGAAGAATCTATTATATAAAATTAGAAAATACTTTAAATCAGAAGACTTAGGAGACATAGGGTTAAACATTAGCGAATATTTAAAGGATGTTGTCAAAAAACCTCCTCTCAACGAGATAATAGAGGCTGGAAAAATCCTCATTGATCGAGAAGCTCTTAGGGAAAAGATAGATAAAAGGTGTAATGGTAAGAAGGATAGGGACAGAATATATTGTGGATTTGAAGCAGTAATATCTTATTTTGAAGAAGACATAGGCGATACTATAGGTAGGGATTTCGCTGAATTTCTCAGAGAATATGGGAAGCCTATCGTTGAAATAGTTTATTCGATCTACTGTAACATCACTCGTAGACTGAAAAAGAAAAAACGAAAGAGAAAAACCGAAGAAGAACAAACGGAAGATTCCCTTCTTATTGAAACAATTATAAAGTTCCTATACATGTTTACCTTTCATAAAGTTATGAGAGAGGTTGCTAGGAAGAAGGGCTCAGCTGGATCTAGGAATTATTACCTAAACAACCTTGAACTCAACTGTAAACTATGGAGGCATTGTACTGTTTGTGGTTGGAGGCCTGCCATATTCTATGTCCCCGGTAGGATAACTGATGCGGGGCCAAATGAAGAATATAAGAAATTTGCGCGGGATATGGATGAGTATATTCGTGAAGTATGTGGAAAACAATGTAGGGGATGTAGACGTGGCGAGGAGTGGAGGGATATAATCTCAATTTTTAAACCTGGTGAGAAGCTCTGTATCGTTGACCTGGTTAAGAGGCTTCTAGGAATACCCTGTATCTTTCGTCTCGTCGCTGAGAAACTCCTAGGATATACACCGCCGGAGGAGGAATGGGAGCCCAGCTTCCCAAGCACTGACGACCTAGCTGCATTAGCTACTAAGCTAAGCCTAGCTAGGCTCGCTAGACTTATACTTGAAAAGATCTCTAGTGATCGTGATCCTAAAAAATCGTATTCTCTATTCAAGGATATTATTGAAAAGCTCGTAGAACTATGCGATAAGATCTGTAGTATTAAAGAACCAGGTAAAGACTATGTTATAGGTTATTATAGAAGACGTAGACCATGGCTACCTAGACTCCTCGACAGGGAGCATGGAGATCTAATTGATAGATTAGATAAGCTGGTTAAGGAATATGGGGGTGAGGAGTGGGTTGGAGATTTATTTAAAGCTGTACAAGCAGTTCTAGTGTTTAATCGTAGAGGCTTCTACGACTGGTTCATCCCCGGCATGGCTGATGCTGAAATATCACATATCCTTAGAGATATAGCAGATATACTCGAAAGGAATGAAGAGTATTTAAACAAATTCGGTAGGGAGCATGTTAGGGTTTTCATAGAAGCCCTGAGGAAGCCGCGTCTCTACTACTATAATATATGGTTCGATGCAGACAAAATGGGCTTTACACTTAATGGATTATTATTTAAAGGTATCGATAAGAAGATGCACGGCGTAATTGATCCCTCAGATTATATTGTTGATTTAGCCAGGAGTGTAAGAAACGTTTTAAAAGAAAGAGATTATTCAACCAAAGCAGTGGAAGAAGCTATTGTTAGAACTGTTTATGCACCACTAAATTCCATTGCTAAAAATGTCTCCACAATCCTTGTATCGCCAAGCTATCATGCAGCCATCAGCCACTCCCTCGCAATCACACTATACACAGCGGGTATATTAGCCGAGGATCTTGGAGGCGTGGCAGTTTATCTTACAGGTGATGAAGGCTTAGTTCAACTCCCCGCATGGCTTCCAAGGATCTTCTATGAACATCGCCGGCTCAATGAGGAGAAGATGGAGAGTGACAGCCTACTCCACTATTCTGCCGATTCCCCCGGACCACTCTACGCCTACCTGATTCGTAGATTCTTCTGGGGGGCTGACACCGAGAATCCTTCCAGTGATCTTTTCAAGTTTATCGGTGATACTAGGGGGTTTCACGAGGTGAAGTTAACTATTAAAGATTATAAGAAGGCTATATACTATGTACCAGCCCTTGTTAGTAATGGTTTAAGCT
>JALVIT010000148.1 GCA_027028545.1 Desulfurococcales archaeon | reverse complement strand
ATTATTTCCTTAGTGATGGTCATGAAGAGATACATAGCCTTTATAACATCATTAATTCTCGTATCATTAAGTTTATTTACATCTATTACTTCCACATATTATCAATATAATGAAACAAATATGTATAAATATACAATGCATAAATATAATATAATCACCCCAGTAAAGTATGGGCTGAAAAATATACCCAATTTAATAAGTAAAGTATTGTCCAAAGTTGTGAGTAAAAGCATTCAGGTGAATACTACTAATCCATTAATATATGATCCCGAAACCGACACTATAAAGCGCTATATGGGAATGAACGATATACCGTTGAGAAGGGGTGGTTTAATACCATTAAGTGGCAATACTATTTATCTCGATACAGTTTTGAACATACATGTAAAACCGCCCGAGGACTGGGATACTAGTAAGGATATACATATAGTATTATTATCGGTATTTCTAAAGAGTAATGGATGGAGTGTAGCAGAGGATGATGTTAATAATCCATTTAATATAAATGATGAAGACATTAAATATAATAACTATTATAAGGAATATAGGACTTCTTTCAATATCCCGCTTACCAATTTCTTATACACTATAGGAATATACAACAATGTTTCATATTCAGGTTCATATTTATTTTTTAAAGTATCAGACCTCGAAATAACATTTAGCTCGGGGACTTCATCAAGCAAAAAGCTATTTAGTATATTAACTGATGATATATCCCCCGGATATGGATATTCCGAGGATTTATCAGATCTTATTGTAAGCTTTATCTCCAACCACTTTAACGATCTAAAAAACAGCATTAAAAGTCAATTGGAATCATCTTATATTCCATCTGATCTCATAGAAAGGCATTTATCTAAGGTCAGCATGCCAAGTATACAGAGCATTCTAGTATGGTCTAAATTTGTGGTGCAAAAAATAGATGTAAAAATAACTATGTCCACAATAGCATACTATAGTGTGACTACATGTCATAAAGTTAATGATACATGGAGATGCAGTGTATCTGCAGGCTCTAGGACTGCTTCAAGCAGACGTTCTACAACGTATTATAACGAGAAATATACCGGTAATCCCAGCGATCCAGATCTAGGGGGATGGAAGCCCCAATACTTAAAAGAATTACATAAAGAATATACAAATACGACATTAATAAACCTAATTAATGAGACAAATAATATTATAGACTACAATATATCAGCGAATGGTGAGGGAGGATATAATCTTTTACCAGTGACTACCGCATGGAAGCCTTTATGCCCCGTAAGGATCAGAGGCTCATCAATATTCTTCTCAAATACTCCTAGAGCACGGCTCTATGCTGTCACGCATCAATGGAATAAGGTGAATAGAACAAACTATGAACCTGGATCTGAGAATGAAAGTATTCGAATAGTCCCGGTAGATGACGATCTATCTACACCCTATGCTGACTTAAGCGGTAAAGCTACGCTCATAAACATATATCCGACACATGATCCGGATATCTTTAAGACTAATTCATTCGATGAAAATGGCGTATTTCTTGACTTTTCATATAAAATCAAAAATCTATATACAGATGATATACATATTTCTATAAATAATAAGGAAGGGGTGGGAAGTGTTAGTAAATCATGGACGTATAGTAGCACCGAGCATAAAAGCGAAGGAGGAAGCGATTGGACACGTGAGTATACAGTTTATTTCACGACATCATTCACCGTTATACTTTCTGCATCAGGGTTTAAATATGAATCAACAGAGTATTTAACAAATTTGCTTAGGAGCGTAGATATATACATTAACGTCCACCAAGTAAAAGTTCCGAGTCCTCATGATGTAGAAACAATCCCATCAAATGGTTCTATAAGAATAATACCGGCATTAGCACCCCTGCATGGAAAAGGTATGCCGAATAAGATCTTCGATATCGCTGAATACGAAGTGTTTGGAAGTTCTTCTAACTACATATCGGAGCTAAGGGGATATTTCGATAATATAGCTGATATTATTGGGGTGTTTATGCCTGCATACATGCCATTACCAATGCCCTCCTCTATACATATTAAGAGTACATCGATAAATTTAGGATTGGCACGGTTTGCACCCGGGGAATATGTTGGAGGATATGTATTTGTTGATACACTTATTAATCTAACATATGCGTCGGAACTTGTAGATAGTTTTCCCGGAAACTCTATGATTACGATATTTTATGAAAAGGTAAGGATACGTATTTTAGGTGTTAAGGGAGTGATAGATCCTTCTAGAAATAGCGATCTTATAACTGGTGATAATGAGATAGAATTATATACCTTAGGAATAGGCGTAGGGAGATTGGGTGCTGAAATAGGTCCTAGATTATACATATTTCCATCAATGTATAGTTCCGAGGATAAAAATAGTGGGAGTGCCATGGAGTTTCTAAATAGCTTGAATAACAATAACGTTTTAAACACATTACTAAATATGATAATGGGATCCGACCTCGGAAAGATCTTCAACGAATTATACAATAACGGCGCCTACATAAACTTTTACTGTTTCACCTCCGGCAAAGATTCCAGGTGGCTTTACGTCCCATTAACGATCAAGACGCAAAAAAGATTTATAATGGGTCGGCCTGGCTTCTTGAATGTTGAAGCATTAGTATCAGATATATATGTTATTCACATAAAGCTTGTTAAAGTACCCATGATAGGGGTTCCGGTACCAATTCCGATACCTGTATATTTCTTTCACCAAGACTTTAACGATATAAAGTCAAACACATTGTATGGTTCAACTCATATAGAGGTTTCAAGGATAGGTGTATTACCGTTATTCATATCCTACGATAAACCACCTATCGATAAGTATAAGAATATACATAAACTTATCAGTGATTTCTATGAGAGATACGGTGTCCATATATATGCTGTGCCGGTATGGATCGATGGGTATGGGCATCCAATAGGGCCAGTATTATTACGTGGTCCATATACTTCGAGGAGAGGTATGTATAGTATTGGCGTTGCATTATTAGATCCATATACGGGTGAAATAATAGATTCTTCCTCCGTTAATGATTTGGGAATATTTATGGAGGATATATTCATTAGTTATAGTAAAATAAGATCTTATAATGGCGATCAAAAACTCGAATTAATACCAATATGGAAAACTAGTTTAGGAATAATTACGATAGGAACTGCCACCCCTTATTCAATAGTGCCTATAAAACCTATAC
>JALVIT010000147.1 GCA_027028545.1 Desulfurococcales archaeon | reverse complement strand
GGTGATCACTGTTATAGGCTCTCTGATAATATATGTTCTCCTCGACAACGTCGGGATCAAGTCCAAGGGCTCTAGCCATAGCTTCAATCCTCTCCCATCTAAACGTACCCTCAGTATCTATATAGACCGCTTTACCATTCAAACCACCCCTCTCCGGAGGTAGCTGTACATTCACACTTAACTGGTGGCAGATCTGTGTATTGTGTAGTATGATGCCGTTTGGAGCTATGAAGTAGTGTGTTTCTGGAACTATTAGATCATATACATAATCGTTATACTCTCTGATCTCGATATTCTTTACCTCATGGAAGGATAACTTCTTGAATAACATTATATCTTTAATAGCTTTCTCGACTATTTCTAGTCTATGCTTTATCTCTTCTACTAGCGCATTAGTGACTTTCTCTCTAAGATCCTTACGTTTCGGCAAACCTCTATAACGATAATTCCTTATCTGGGATTCTGTAAATCCATATTTACGAAGTATTGTCCATTCGAAAGGTAGTTTTATCTTAGTAGTTTCTGAATTAGATAAAGCCTCCAATGCTTCTTCAAGCATCTCCTTACCTAGCTTAAAGTATTCATATATCTTGTCGAGGGTTGCATCAGTAAACCATACATTTAATCTCCTCGTCAGTAAATGATGGGCTTGTTCTTTATCGAGGTTTAACATGTTTTTGGGTAGTTTGAAGGCTTCTCTATATAATATGCTTAGATATCTCGCGATTATAGGAGGATATCTACCATATCCAGATCTATGGCGAGGCAGTCTCTTATTAATCCTACTATACTTCTCCAGTATTCTACCTAATATCTCCCGGTCTTCACCGGAGACATATATTCTAAACCCGTTTTTCCTCTTCGAAATTTTCGGTGTAACTCCTATACTCTTCAGGAGTATTACTAAGTCATTAGCCAGTTTTTCACTAACAGTATTCATCTCAATTATCGTCCTGTCGATTGTTCCATCTCCGTCAAAATATCCTGCTAGAAATGCCTCCCTAACTTCCCTACTATTACTATAAAGGATTTCTTTTGGAATATACTTTGTATGAGAGTTAGAGAAGGCTAACTTCTTAAGTATCCTATTTATTGTTTTCTTCCTAAGAAGCACAGTGTATAACGTTTTTCTATGCCTATTATCGATCCTTATCGTTGGTTCATATCCGTCCTTACGTGATATATATTCTTTTATAAACTCTAGTATTTCCGGAGAGGATGTACTTATAGATGTGGGGTTAGATGTACCCTCGGCCACGAATAATCCTAGGAAATATGCGTCATCAGCATCGATGATATTCTCCTCTATACTATGTATTTCAAGTTGTCTTACCCCCACAATTATATCTCCCTTCCTTATCTTCCCTACAGGTTTCCATTGCAAACCGTTCTCGTTTATGACTAGCATTGGATGTGTTAGGGTTGTCTTTATGATTATACCATTATCTAGATGGATTGCGGCAATTTTCTCAACCTTCTCCCTATAGATACCGGATACTCTGGCTAGTTTTAATCCATTCCTAGTTATTGTAGGTACTTGTATATCTTCCGTTTTCACGATGTATCCATTATCAAATCTTTCCTCGCCATAGATCTTACTATATTTATCATACATTTCAGCTATGGATTCTATGTGGGGTGTCATGCTATTGTAATATATTACTTCGGTATCCTTTGAGAAGCATTTGCCCGATCCGAATTCTCCGAAGAACTCGGTAATAGTCTTGGTCTCGATCCCTCCTCCCAGTAGGTCGTCGAGGGCTTTGCTCCCGGTCGTTATTTTTCTAACATTTAATCTTTCAAGTTTAACCTGTTTAGCTGTCTTGAATCCTATGCCGATTAGTTTTCTGGCATTCAACACTATTTTCTCAGCTGTTCGGGGCGGTATACCTGCTTTTTCAGCGATCTCTATTGGTCTGGCAACTGCTATTGTCCATGGTGTTACGAATCCTGCAGCCTCTAGTTTATCCGCTATGCTTGGGGTTACACCCGGAATATCTCTTATGGATTTTATTTCCTTAACCATTTTACCCCCTACAATATATTCCTCAGTTTATAAATAGACACTTATACCCTTTAATAAATAGTTTCGGTCAACTACTCACATTATAGGTTTAATATTAGGTTAAAAACTATAAGACACATAATAGTGTTAATACATAGGTAAAAGCATCGTAGATGATAAACCATGATAAACGTATCAATACAATTAACAAGCATAACAGCTGAGAGATTAGCTGAAACAATCCCTCCAAAACTAAACTTCAACATAAACCTAGCACTACCCTCAAGCAAACCATACTTCCAAGACAATAAATTCACAATACCATTCACATTCACGGTAACAACACTACCACCATTAGTAAACATAACATTGAAGGGTAGAGCATTAATAACCGGAGAAAGGAAGGAGCTTGAAAAGATCGAGAAGGATATTAAGAATAAGAAGATACCACAACCAATAATCCAGACAGTATTCATGAACATGATTGCTGAAAGTATAATACTCAGTAGAAGCCTAGGAACACCACCACCGGTACCAGGAATACCCCAACAGGTAGCACGTGGTAAAGCCGAGAAGGGGCATGGACCGGGAGCTATAATCTAACCTCCAAATGGTAGATCGGTATGCGTATATTATTGATACATGCTGAGGAATTCTCATACGAGACAACATCGAAGGCTATTAAGAGGATAGAGGAGAAGCCCGGAATACCCCATAGTGGGGAGTATAGGAATGCACTAGTAGTATTCACAACGATCGAGGAGGATGATGAAGAGGATATAATAGATGAAGCGATAAACGAGATACTAGACGTAGCCAATAGGGTTAAACCGGAACATATAATCCTATACCCCTACGCCCATCTATCAAACAACCTAGCAAAACCCTCTAAAGCCCTTCAAATACTTGAAAAACTCTATGAGGAACTAAGGGAGAAATCATCGATCAAAACCCATAGAGCCCCCTTCGGATACTATAAGAAATTCATACTAAAATGCTACGGACACCCCCTATCCGAACTATCAAAAACAATTAGGAGGAAGAAAGAAGCTATAACCAAACAAATTGAGAGAGGAGAGTTCTACATCGTAGTGCCAGCCGGGAAATTATTTAGTATAGAGGAGTTCAACTACGAAAAACACAGCGATCTCAAAAATTTAGTTGATACATTAGTGTATGGAAGGGGGACTAGAGATAAACATAACCGTGTTGAAGATTATTGCGGAAAACTTGGAATAAAATGGTTAAAGAACGAATTAGAGGGTTTTACATATCTAGATACAAACGGAGTATTGATCTACGAATTGATTAAGCAATATGTGATAAACCTGGCGTATAGGATCGGGATACCGTTAAAGACCATATATCTACCACCTTTAGAGGAAGAGCCAAACTATACAAGCGATCACGGGCTCCTCAGCGTTGAAACTGGGAGGAAGAAACTATATTTAAGAAACACATGTAGTAACAGACACCTACTAAAGAACATTGATATTAGAGAAAATAAGTCCCCATTGGGATTCTTCGAGGTCGCTAATATCTTTAGGATTGAGGATAGGAATAAGCACACGTTATGCCTTAGGCAAAACAATTTTACACTGCCATGCATACATATAGTATTAAAAGAACTGGAAGATCTATGGAGGATTATTGAAAAGATTCAAGGGATTATATTGGGGGAGGCGGCGAAACATAGTCAAAAAATGATACCATACTATAGATTATCTAAGAACATGTGGAAGGATCATCGTGATAGTATATCAATGCTTATAGAACAATATGGTGAACCAGCACTACTTGAACTAACGGATAACATCATGTTCAGTGTTGGATATTATATAGTTGATCATAGAGGGATCCCAGTTAAGATATCATCTATAAGTTTAGAGGAGGATAATAGCCTATACATACTCCATGCAGCTCCCATTGGTAGTATTGAGAGATATCTATATATGATATTAGACTCTGCAGCTAAGCTTGAAAGGAGTGGGAGGACACCATATATTCCAACATGGCTATCACCCATCCAGGTCCGCTTAATCCCTATCAAGGGAGAATACATCGAATATGCTGAATCGATAGCTAATAAACTATTGGAGAAGGAGATTAGAGTCGATATCGATGATAGAGGGATCGGTCTAGGTAGGAGGATTAGAGACGCTGGTAAGAGCTGGATACCATATATAGTTGTTATAGGTGAGCGGGAGGTTAAGAGTAATACCTTGAATATAAGGGTTAGAAGGACTAATGATCAAGTCGTTATGCATATTGAGGAATTCATTGAGTATCTGGATAAGGAGCTTAAAGATTATCCGAGGATTAAACAATACCATCCATTAAGGGTTAGTGATAGAGTTTAGAAAAAGGGATCAAATACATGGAGAAGAAGATCAGATTTATCGGAAGACATCTAATGGTTAAAGGTAGATATGTCGAGGACATCTTATCGGGGCGTAAGAAGGCTACTATTAGGAGGGGTATTGTTAAGCCTAAACATGACGAGATAATAATACATGGTGGTGGGAGGCCAGTAGCGAAGATCAGGGTTTCTAGAGTGATTCATAAAAGGCTATATGAATTAACAGATGAAGATGCGTTAAAAGATGGATTCAAGAGTAGAGATGAGCTGTTAACGGAGCTTAGAAGGGTTTACCCGGATATAAGGGATGATGAATGGGTTACAATTATAGAGTTCGACATTGTTCAGAGACTAAACCATATAGAGCCTGAAGAACCATATCTCGGGTTGAAGCCAGCGGATATAGCTAGGATAGGATTGAGATATTTAAACCATGTATTATCAGAGGAGGAGAAGAGGATACTACTGGATCTAACCAGGACTAATAGTATAAGGGCTACAACATATAGACTATATGGAGACATAAATAGAAGGATAAAGGTTAGGAAAACACTGAGGAAGACATTAAGACTACTCATAGAAAGGGGAATTATAGGGAGAGGGGAGAAGAAATGACCTATTGGATACTCAAATGCACAAACTGTGGGAAAGAATGGAAGCTATACGTGAGCTATCCATTGAAAAAGGAGTTCAGCAAACTATACCACTACTGCCCCCACTGTAAAAAGAATACATACCATGAAATAATAAGATATGTCGAGGAATAACCTATTTAGACCTAGAAAAACATATACTCCAAGTGAATGATGAATCCACGGAAAATGACCCTATGGTATGATTAAACCTGTCTCAGCTGATGTATTCTATTAATTAAATAATTTTCTAAGTTTTATACTTAAACGCTAAAAAGTAGTATTCCGCATATACATGATATATCGAGATCTTAAAATATTTTATATAGATTGCTTCTTATCCTTTACTGCTTTGTTGATCATTTCATAGACTTTTCTAGGCTCCTTTACCGCGTATAATGTTATTGGTTTTACACCCATAGCTTGGATGGTGAGGGTTCCTGTACCGTATCTTCTATCCCAGAACCCCACGTTCAAATTCACCTGCTGTATTAGGTCTAGGTTTAAAACATCATAATCTATACCTACAAGCCTCCTCTGATTATCAGTCGTTTATTGGTTAGGATATAGTAGATATTCTTCCATACGAGGGCTAAATATATTGGATACCCGAAAAATATCAGCCCAAATATCCCGAACCAGATAGTGAAAACTAATAAAAGTGCTATTACGGGTGGAGGACTTGAACTATATAATGCTAAGAGGATAAAGAGTATAGGAAAAATAAGCCAGGGAATACCAATAAGGGTAATTAAGATAGCCTTAAGAACATAGTGAGCCCTTAAAGGCTTATCACACCAAAGAATCTTCTCATCCGATTCAAGCATCTCTACAACATCTTGAGGTACTTCCATCAAAATATTTGTGATCAATATCTATCAACCTTCATATCCCTTATACATAAAGATGCCGTGATCCCAGTATTAAGATATAATTTTGTATTATATTAATTAGACCGTTTCATTCTTCTACACATTATATTTATATTGTTGTTTGACCTCATACCCCTCTTAGCTTTTGGGCTTTATTTATGTTTAGTCTATGAACTTCTCTATATTCTACAGGTTTTACACCGATGATACTTGATAGTTTATCTAATATTATGTTTATATAGGCTCTTGATGCACCCAGATCTGTAAGGTCTAGGAGCCCTGATTTTCCACCAGTTGAGAAGGCTTTTACCACTGTATATCCGCTGGCTTCGATTACTAATAGTGTTATAGCTAGACTGCTTCCAGCTCTTATGAAGTATTTCTCACCGAAGAATAGGGCTATTCTCGGGGTTGTGTTGTATATTTCCCAGAATACATTAGATGCTTCATCTATATTCTTCAGTGCTTCAACTATTCTATCAAATCCTACTGGAAATTTAGCCATGACTCCATGAGCTAGTTTACCCATATCTTCCACCATATCATATCTTCAATTATTTATACAATCCAGTCCTACCTATATATTATTCTACACCTCTAGATTTGAGTGCTATGGTTATCTCATATAAACGGATGTTTAGGAGACGTATGGCTTCGAAGACTATGATGAAGTGGCGGTATAGGTTCCAGCCTGGCTCCCATCCTCTAATTTTCTTTGATTCAACGATACTATATAATTCGGCGACTACATTGTGTAGCATAAGCATAGCCATCGTTAATGGATTCCTCCCGAACATATCATATAGTTGCTGGATAGGTGTTGTTGCATAGAATAATATCATTCCTGTAAAGCTCGTATAGCCGAATAGTAGTAATTCGATGACCCTTATATTAAGCGTACCAGCTAAATAGTCTATCCCGATTATTAAGAGGGTTGGCGGAATATACATGTATAGTTCGAGTATGATCAATTTGGCTATTTTTCCTAGGAGATAGTGGACTCCTATGAATATCGAGACTACTATGTAGATGTATATGCCACCCCATGCGAAGGAGGAGGCTATGAATAATAATAGTGCGATCTTATAGTAGAAGAGTTTTTCAGAGTGGAGGGGTGTATTGAGGTGTTGAACCCTATATGCTTCAACTAGTAGTGACACAGAACATCGACCTCGGTAATACACCTGATCCTACCAATCTATCATCGGTTAAGCTACCCCATTCACCAGTCTCTAGTCTTCTATCCCTTCTAATCAGTAAATATGTATCCGGCTCTAATCTATCCATTAAACCTACTAGATGTGTTGCAATAATTATCAGCTTCCTATCCCTCCTCTCCATGATCAGCTCTAGTAGGCGATTGACTCCTCCATAGTCTAGATCGTTGAATGGTTCGTCGAGAAGCCAGATCGGTTGATCAGCTACTAGGACGCTCGCAATACTAACCCTCTTAGCCTCACCACCACTAAGCGTGTATGGGTCCCTATCATACAGTGTTTTTGGTACTAGTTTTTCCACTATGCTCCAATCACCCTCTACACCGGTTACATCTAGTATGAATTTTAACTCATCGATTACGCGGGCTTCTATGAAGCCATAGTATGGGTTCTGCCATGTATAGGCTATTATCCTGGCAGCATCCCTCCTTTTAAGTTTGTAGGGTTCATAGCCGTTTACCAGTATTTTGCCGGATAGAGGCTTGTATAGACCAGCTATTGTTTTGAGTAGTGTTGTTTTACCACTACCATTAGCTCCCACTAGGACGTGTAATCCATTCCCTAGCTTGATCGGGTCGGGTATTTCTATGAGGTGTTTACCTGGATAACCTATTACTGATTTCTCAAGTATTACTTCACTAGCCATATCTTTGCAGCCTCTTCAAACCGGCGAAGTATACTATTCCACCGCCGATGACTATGCTTATGATCTCACCGGCTAATATATATAGCACAACGATCTCTGGTATATTGAAGACTATGTGGAGCTCACCATAACCTATGATCAATGCTATGAGTATTGAAGCTGATAATGAGCCAACTATAAATCTGGCTCTAACCCCTAGCCTCTTCGATAGATAAACCACAAATGCAGCAATGAAGTTTGCTATTGGTCCAAAGACCCAGTCAATGTATCCGAAGGGGCTGGCTAGATTAGCTAGGAATCCACCAATAGTTAAACCGATCACTGAGTCCCAGCCAAATCCAGGTAGTAGTGGTAGTATTAGCATTGCATCACTTATACGAACCTGCACCTCACCATAAGCTATTGGTGCAATAACAATCGTTAAAGCAGCATACACTGCAGCTATAACCGCAACCCTAACCCAGAAAATACTCAATGACCCGGCCACATCAATCACCATGGATCAATTCTTTAGGATAGATATAGATGTCCTAACGAAATAAAAATATTATTAGGTGCTAATCCTATTATCCTAAATGAATACATTATCCCGCCTAAGATACAGATTATAAACTGGAGGGAAATAGTATTGAGCCGTTCTATAAGGATCGAAAGAGTAGATAGGTATGAGTGGAGGGTTCCGAAAGGAGTTAAACCATGTATGCGTGTAGACGGTATATTGTTTGCAGATGAATATCTATTAAAAAAGGCTCAGGAAGACCTCTCACTAGTACAACTCGCCAATGTAGCGTGTCTCCCAGGAATACAATTAGCAGCATACGCGATGCCAGACGTACACCAGGGCTATGGATTCCCCATAGGCGGGGTTGCCGGATTTGATGTAGAGACTGGTGTCATAAGTCCTGGGGGGGTCGGCTACGATATTAACTGTGGCGTTAGGGTTCTTAGGACTGATCTTGATGAGGAGGATGTTAGGCCTAGGCTTAAGGAGTTGGTTGATACTTTGTTCCGTAATGTTCCGAGTGGTGTTGGTGCTACTGGTAAGTTGAGGCTTAGCTTTAGGGAGCTTGACGAGGTGTTGAATAGAGGTGTTGAATGGGCTGTTGAGAATGGTTTCGGGTGGAGGGAGGATATGGAGCATATAGAGGAGCATGGATCGTGGAGGGTTGCAGATGCATCCAAGGTGTCTAATAGGGCTAAGAAGAGGGGTCATAACCAGCTCGGAACACTGGGTGCTGGAAACCACTTCCTCGAGATACAAGTTGTTGATAAAATGTATGATCCAGAAGTAGCTAAGGCTATGGGTATAACACATGTCGGACAAGTAACCGTTATGATACACACCGGGAGTAGAGGGCTTGGACACCAGGTTGCAAGCGACTACCTATTAATAATGGAGAGGGCTATGAGGAAATACGGTATACGCCCACCCGATAGAGAACTAGCCAGTCTACCCTTCAAGACCCCGGAGGCTCAACAATACTTCAAAGCAATGGCTGCAGCCGCAAACTTTGCATGGACTAATAGAC
>JALVIT010000146.1 GCA_027028545.1 Desulfurococcales archaeon | reverse complement strand
AGACTAAGGGTGCTTACCGACCCGTTATGGTTTCAGCTAAGAACTATGATGGCTTAGAGGATCTACACTATCTCGTCCATGAAGCATTTTGTACATGTGGCGACTTAACCTAGTAACTTATATTATGCCGGGCATAATAATGTATTTAAGATAAAAGTTAATCGGTGTAGTGAATGGATGGCTCCGAGTTACTGATCCCCCTCCTAATGATCTTGGGAGGTATAGTGGTTGGATTTGTTGGGAAGAGACTTCTAAGGATCGTTATCGGCTTGATCGGTGGCGGATTATTAGCCTACGCTACATGGTGGTTATCACAATTCTTCGGCGTATCCGGTTCATCAGTATACGTATTAGCCCTCCTGGCATTTATCATAGGTTACTTCCTATCATGGGCTCTCATAAAGCTTGGAATAGGAATAATTGCTGGAATAGGAATAGGGTTGCTCCTAGCCGTATATCTTGGACTCTCAAACAATATACCAATGCTCATATTAACAGTGCTTATATCTATTGGTATAATGTATCTATTAGCGGATAAGATCCTAGATCTAGCCATATCGATCGCCGGGGTTCTGCTCTTCTACTACGGATTAAAACACTTCATACCATACGAGATCGCTGTAGGGATTGCAGTATTATTCTTCATATTCCTAATATATTGGAAAGTCTTCAGAAAGAAATAGCAACTAGAAAAGGGATCGTGGAGTGAAGGGGTATAAGCCCAGTAGTGAAATTTCGAAGTATTATTCCATATTATTCTCACTACCCTCAACACTCTCACTGGCAATACTCACCATTCTGCTCAATATTTTAATATATATTATGCTTCACGGAGAGTCTTTAATTTATATCATATATTTCATAGCGACAATTACTATTGTATCAACATATGCATATTTATGTGATAGTGTTTTTAGGAGGTTTAAAAGAGTTTTAGGACTATCGCTGATAGTTGAGTCAATAGCGTTTATAACTGGTTTAATAAACCCCGTTCTAGGAATTGTTTATTCATCGGTATTCCTCATATTAGCTATACTCGGTATTGATGGGACGAAACTATATAGGTATCTGGTAGCTATTCTACCACCATTAATAATCCTCATACTATATGGATACATGAGATATATATTATTGTTATTGATCCCCGTATTGATCGATTATTCGATATACTTGATAATGGGTATTTATAGAATTAACAGATATAAACTGCCAGATCTGGGTACGATGTATCTGAGGAACTATCTTATGAGGAGTAGGGAGATAGAAGAGTTTTTCGATCATATAGCATCCAGTGAAGTAGCATATCCCCGGATAATCATGGGGGGTGGAACGATATTTATCTATACAGATATACATTATGGACCCTTCTCGAATATAGGTAGCAGTATGCTACCATCAATACTCGTGGAGAAGCTGAAGAGAATAGGATATAATAATATAGTAGTGTTCCATGGAATGGGTTCCCATGATCGAAATCTACCTACGTATAGGCATACTTTAGAGTATATAGAAGAATTGATCAGAGATGTGGAGAGTGGAGGATGGGGTCCTTTAAAATATTATGGTTGGAAACGGTTGAGGGGAGGGGATGGATGGGATCTTTTAATAATGGCCTTCGATAAGATCGCATTAATCCTAATATCTCGGGAGAAGGGTATAGATGACCTACCCTACAGTCTACAGGTTGAGATCGAAAGGAAGGCTATGGAGAAAGGGTTGGGTGATATAGTTCTGATAGATTGCCATAACCACGAGTTGTCCGATGAACCAGATCTAGAATCCCTCAAGGGGTTGCTGGGTGAAGCATTGGATCTTATAGCTGAGATTAGAAGTGGAGAACCCATAGAATACCATGTGTACGCTGTAAGCACCCATACAAATGCTCCGGGTATAATAAATGGCTACATATCAATATCCAAACTCGAAACAAGGAAGAACAGTATTATATTAGTATATTTACCGGGAAATAATATGGAACCCGGACTCAGGACCCGTATAAAGGAAATTATTTCTAGGGAAACGGGTCATCCACCGGATAACATCGAGGTGCTGACAAACGATGAGCATACAGAGACGGGTATATCGGCTAAGGCAGCATATATTCCAGTGCTAGGCTCTACAGAACTATTCAACTCTATAAGAGAATTAATACATAGGTTAGAGGATAGTAAACCAGTTAAACAATTATACTATAAGAAGAGCTACCACGATGTCAAAATAATAAATGAGAAAATCATAGTATTAAAGAATATGATCAGGAAGGGGTTTATATTATCGGCATCACTAATTCTTTCATACGTCTTCCTAACACCTATAATCCTATACCTCCTAATAGTATAGATTATAATAAAGGATCATATAAAGGAGGGGAGGCCAGCCGGGTCCGCCGCTCTACCAGGCTGAGCTACGGGCCCATTACTGGTTCTTCAATACATTTCCTTTATATCGTGTCTTTTAAACTTTATCCTTTGATATTGAATACTGGGTAGTTATTGTTTTTGGGTTGTGGGATTGGTTTTATAATGGTTTAACATGTTATTGTTTCATGGGTTGGTTATAGTTGGGTAGTGATAGATATAGGGTTATATTTGTTAAGACGGGTATTTTAGAAAAGCTTGGTTTAAATCCCCCACTCGGAGCTATTGGTATAGATGAGCTTGGTAGGAAGCTTAACGATGCTGATGCTGATACATATATAGTTGTCCTCGATATTTTCTCGCCATATGTAAACTATATTAAGAGGATCATATCGAGGATAAAGCATCGTGATCTAGTAGTTTTAACGGCTAAACCATCCTCACCCCTAAACCTCCTACTCCAGAGACTGATCTACAATCCCCTCTCTAATATTATTGGTAGTAAGTTCAGCCTAGCAATAGCTATATCCGGTGAGCTGGTTAGGAGGATCGGGTATGTAGATGATATTGGTAGGATCGTTGAAAACGCTAGAAGTATAATCACTATAGTAATGCATGAACCCCTCCACGAATACTTCTACATGGTTTATGGTAGGCTCCCCAAACCAATACTTCTATCCCTCCTCGAAACGACTAGACTCGTAAAATTCGCATTGGTGGGTTTAAGTGGTGTATTGGTGAACTTAGCGGCTGTATATACGGCTCTCTCACTGCTACCATCAACCCTAACATATATGTTGAGGATAATGATCGCGGCAATAATAGGTTTCGAGACAAGTCTTACATGGAACTTCACACTACACGAG
>JALVIT010000145.1 GCA_027028545.1 Desulfurococcales archaeon | reverse complement strand
TACCGGACATATACGATGATAAATCGATCGATATGTATCCGGGAGTAGGCATTCTAACCGTTGTAATGGTTATTGGTCCTGAGGATAGTGTTAATGTATATGTTTCAACACCTCCGATAACATATTCAAGGTTTTGAGCATAGACAGTATAGATCTGTGGTCTTCCAGGTATTAGAACGAGTCTATTACCTAGGACATAGTATCCTATGCTGAAGAATATCAATCCTATAATCATTATTAGTAGGGCTCCAACTACAACACGTATATATATCGGCCCTAGGGATAGTATGAATTCCTGGATCCTCTTAATCAAATCCCTAACCCGTCGCGATCCCTGCTAAATCCGCATACTTTCTATAAATACTATTAAGGTAGTATTCCTATCTAAAAATTTATTCTTAACAGTACAACCTTATCCAATTGGGGGGCATGTGGTTGAGGATAATATTACTTACACATTCGTTGAAGATGCATAATCCATGGTATGAACACCCCGAGAATCCTGGGAGGATAGAGGTCATCCTTAAGGGTCTGAAGAAGACGGGTTTAGAATACATGGTTGTTGAGGAGGGTTTTGACCCGGAAGAGATCGGTAGGGCGTATGAGGTGTTGGAGAGGATACATTGTAGACAATACGTTAAGTATATAGAGAAGCTTTCAGAAAGGGCTCCGGCGGAGATAGATCCTGATACATATGTGTCTAGGGATACGTTGAAGCTGGCATTGGAGGCTATACTATTATCGTATTATGCGGGGCTTGATAGATATGGTGAATCATTCCTAATAATCAGGCCCCCGGGGCATCATGCTGGTAGATGTGGTAAGGCTATGGGTGCTCCGACACAGGGGTTCTGTATATTCAACAATATAGCATCACTGGTCACCGGCTTGAAGGATAGGGGGCTTAAAAGGATCGCTATAATAGATTTCGACATACATCACGGTAACGGTACACAGGAGATCTATTACCGTGACGATACAGTCCTACATGTAGATATTCATTTAGACCCCTCATACTCCTACCCCTTCACCGGGTTCCCGGAACAGATCGGTGCTGGTAGGGGTAGGGGGTACTCTATAAACCTACTAGTTCCCGAGGGTGTTGGAGACGACCTATATACTAGCCTATTTGATGAAGCTATAGATCTAGTTGAAGTCTTCGATCCTGAAGCCATAGCTGTATCGGCTGGATTCGATGGATATATGGATGATGGGCTAGTCTATGCCCATTTAACGATGAAGACGTACAACTATATAGGGGTAAGGCTGAGGGAGCTAGGTAAACCAGTATATACGGTTTTAGAGGGTGGTTATTCGAGAGGGTTGGAGGAGGGTCTTCCAGCATATATAATGGGTCTAAGAAATATGGGTTTTAAAGGGGCATGGTCTAGGACTCGGACAAATCTATTTAGGAGATATATGGATATAAATAAATCAACTATCGAGGCGGTTATGAAGCTATGGGGGAGGGCTTAGAGATAGAATCTAAATACCTCGTCCTAGAGCCGAAGAGTAGGGAATATGTTAAGAGTGTTCTCGAGGAATTAGGGTTTAAAACTATTGGTGAATATATCGAGGAAGACACATATTATAACCATCCATGCAGAGACTTCCATGAGACAGATGAAGCTCTGAGGATTAGAGTTAGAAGGAGCGGTGGGGGAGTAGTATCGAGTAGGATAACGTATAAGGGTAGGAAGATATACGTAGGGAATATTAAGAGGAGGATCGAGTATGAGACGACGATAGGGGATCCAGGCGTTATTGAGAATATACTGAGGAGTCTAGGCTTCAGAAAAGTAGCAAAGCTTGTTAAGAGGAGGGTTGTATTGCGTAGGGATAATGTGGAGGTAACACTGGATCTATTCATGGGTAAGCTGTACGTTGAGATCGAGGCTGAACCGGATATAATAAATGAAGTTGCGGAATTACTTAGATCCAGGGATATAGTGTTAAAACCGATTAGAGAAACATATTTAGAAATATATCTGAGGAGTGTGGGGGTATGAGTGGAGATATAATTGTTGGTGTTGGGGCAGTTGTATTAAGGAATAATAGGGAGATACTACTAGTTAAGAGGGCTAAGAAGCCTGGAAGGGGATACTGGGCGATACCCGGTGGGCATCTAGAGTATGGTGAAACACTAGCTGAAGCAGCTATTAGGGAGTTGGAGGAGGAGACAGGTATAAGAGGTGAACCACTGGGTATTGTATGGGTTGATGAAATACTACCCGGTGAGGGAAGTTGTAGAAACGTTGACCATAAACACTATGTATTAATAGATATACTGGTTAAACCTGAGAATTATGATGTGAAAGCTGGTAGTGATGCATTGGATGCGGGCTTCTTCCCCATAAACAATCCCCCGAGACCTATAACGTCTTCAACCCTTAGATTGATAGAGTATTTGAGGGAGAATATTAGTGGTAGGAGATGTATCCCGGTGATGGGTTATGAGTAGATTGTTTGAATCAAAGCCATCTTATAAGATAACATCTCTAATCTATAATGTGTTGATGAAGGAGCAGTTGGAGAAGATCGAGGAGGCTAGGGATCCATCGATAATATATGTGACAGACCTAGTCTCATGTACCCATAAGAGGAGGCTGAGACAGATATTTCCAGAGCTAACTCTAAGATTCGAACCTGTGGCAATACTTGGAGACCTGGTTCATGTCGGTTTGGAGGAGTATTTGAAGAAGCATAACTACGAGGTTGAAGTATCCGTTGAAAAGAAGTTTGAGATCCATGGTAGGGAGTACGTGTTGAAGGGTAGGCTTGATGCTTATAATCCCGAGGAGAAGATCGTTGTGGAGATTAAGAGTGGGAGGACTGCGCAAAATTTACCCCGAGAACACCATATACTCCAGCTGAAGATCTATCTAGAGCTTATGGAGGCTGAGAAAGGTATACTCATATATATAACTCCGGAAAAGATCTATGAGTATGAGTTTGAACGTGATAAGAAGATCAATATTAAATCTATGATGGAGTCTTTGATAAACGATCAGATACATCCTAGATGGAGCTGGGAGTGTAAATACTGTATATTTCAGAAGATCTGTCCATACTATACGAGGCAGTTTGAGGAGAAATAATTTTACCTAGTTATCTCCTCAATAACCCTCCTAATCTTATCGGGGTCTATAGTTATACCGCTACTATGTAGGATCTGGTTCAGCTTCTCTAATACATCTTGATACTCACTCCTAATCTCATCAAGCC
>JALVIT010000144.1 GCA_027028545.1 Desulfurococcales archaeon | reverse complement strand
ATACTTGGTTTAGTATTCCGGCTTCATATATCCTCCTTATATATGGATCATTTACCCTATTCAACTCTATGATGTATACTTCATCGCCTCCATCATCTATGAGTTCTTGGAAGCCATTGTCTGTGAATAGTTTACGGTATCTCCTCCATGTTAATGGGTTGATCTTTCTTAGTAGTGATAATCTACTCTCCCTCATCCATGCTGATTCATCAATCCAATACTCTATCTTATCCCTCAACTCCCCTATGTTTCCGGGTTCTTCCTTCTCAATTATTTTTTCTAGTATGTATGATTGTGGCGGTGTTAGTTCTAGTAGATCGGTTAATAGCGTTATTGTATCGTATATGTCTTGGGCTAGTAGGTTTATGGATGCTCTATACGGATCTATCGTTTTAGCCCCTGGTACTAGTTTATGGTATTCGCCATGCCAGTCTAGTATTATCCTCTTAAACCCCCTTGATCTACTGATCAGTCTTGATGCTGTATATGTTTTCCCTGAGCCAGTTGACCCTATTATTATGGTGTGTTGCGTTAGGTTTTTGTATGGGATCTTGACTTGTAGGGGTATTATGGAGTTTATCGCCTCACCGATCAACACGCCCTCAGCGTTGTTCTCTACCGGTATATCCTGTCTCGGATACTTTATCCTTGGAGTTATGAATTCTGGTATTAGTAATCCTACACTCTTCCCTCTCCGAAAAAACCCGGTGGTTTTGGTATTGGTATTGTCTCCCCTATCCTTGGTTTTTCGATCTTCTCAGCCGTTAATGCTTCAAGTCTTGAATCTATGAATCCTAGTATGATCTCCCTCTCTTTCTCCAACTCTTCAAGGTCTTCGCCGGATAATGTTATTAATCCATCAACCCTCTTCCCGGAGATGAATGTTAGCGTTATATATGATATATCCCTCTTCTGCTCGGCTCTAGACTTTATGAATTCTCCGAGCTCGTTTAGCTCCCTCCTAACCTCTTCTATGGGTTCATCTATTACACGGTATAGTCTTAGGTATAGATACCTCTTCAAACCAGTTGCACCCAGTTATAGGAGGGGGAGGGGGTAAAAGGTGGAGGATATACTCATACTAATAGTTTCGGGGTGGAGAGGGTTACTTCCTCCGCGTTATCCCTATATAGACTTTATTCATGATCTTGAATGGCTTCCGGGGTTTTTCACCCATATATATTATTGCTAAGGGTCCATGCATTGATAGTATGATCTTGTATTTATCCTCGATCTTCATTATCTTCACCACGTATGAGTTCCCACAGAACTCATGTTCCAAACACTTATCCCTACTCTCCGTGAACTCTACCCCTATCTTATCCTTCTTTGACAGTGTCATTATCTCGTCATGCATCTCCACAATAATCTCTGTGTCTCCACAATCCATTTTAGCCCTATATAGGTTTGGCAGCCTCAAATACTCTATATCCTTGACAATACATTCATACTCAACCATTATCCAACAACCCCTAACTAGACTATCTCACTAGTTTATAAGTGGTATACCCATATATGTTTAAAGTGATATTAGCTTTACTATATGGTGTATAGATATGGCTCTAATGGAGGCATCTAGAAGGTTTATAGCGGGATTATCGAGTATAATCGATAAGAAGGTTAGGATAATACTGAATAATGGTAAATGGTATGAGGGGACACTAGTAGCCTTCGAACACCCATCACTAAACATATTATTGGAGAACGCCGTCGATAATAGCGGTAATAAGTATCCTAAGGTTATTATTAGCGGTAACAGCGTCTCAGAAATACTGACAACAGAGATCCCATTATTCGATCCCGAAGACTTCCGAGAATACATACTTAAAGCCCTAAAACTTAAGGAACACCAGGTTAAAGTGATACCTGAAGCAGGCATCGTAGAGGTTCAGGGCAGATATAGAGTATCCGAGAAGGGTGTTGAAGGAGCCGGGCCCTTCGCCGAAATACTACACGAGTTCTACGAGAAATATATTGAGGAGAGGAAGAAGCTCCTACAGGGATAGACAGGATTGGAATACTTCGACCCCAGAGACTACGACCTAGCTGGTAGAATAGCTAAGCTTAGGACTAGGCATGGAGTGATCGAAACTCCCTATCTTTTTCCAGTAGTTGATCCTCTACGTCAACAACCTAGCTTAGATAAGCTTGGGGAGATAGGATTTAACGCCTTCATAACAAACGCCTATCTATTCTACCGTAGGAATAGGGGTAAGGTAAAAGATATACATACAGCGTTCAAATGGAATAAACCAATAATGACGGATTCCGGCGGATACCAGATACTCGTATATGGAGATGTAGAAGTTGATAATAAGACTATTGTAGAGTATGAGAAGGGGATCGATGTAGATATAGGGGTTATACTCGACATACCCACAGGGACCATGATGAGCTGGGAGGAGGCTCGTAGAGCTGTAGAAACAACGTATAAGAGGGCTGTAGAAGCACTACCACTAATAATGGACTCCGATCAACTATGGGTTCTACCAGTCCAGGGATCACCGTATAGGGATCTGCTTAGATATTCTAGTTTAAGGGCTTGGAGATATCCCTACCATATACATGCCCTGGGATCACCCACGGTTTTGTTGGAGAAGTATGATTATGCTAGTATTGTTGAGTTGACAGCTATCGCTAAACTATATCTACCACCACATAAACCCTTCCACGTATTCGGTGTTGGGCATCCAATGATAATACCCTTCCTAGTAGCTGTGGGGGCTGACCTCTTCGACTCAGCCAGCTACATACTATACGCTAGAGATAATAGATACATGGTTGAATCAGGGACTAGGAGGCTTGAAGAACTAAGCTATCTACCATGCAACTGCCCGGTATGTAGTAGGTATAGTGTGAGGGAGCTAATAGAAGCACCCACTGAGGAGAGGGTTAGACTATTAGCGATCCATAACCTATACATGCTCCATAGAGAGATCGTGTCTGTAAAGGAGGCTATCAAGGAGGGTAGGCTATGGGAGTATTTAGAGTATAGGAGTAAAGCCCATCCAAGCCTCCGCCGAGCCCTAATGGTTGTGAAGAAATATTATGGGTTGATCGAGAAGTATAATCCGGTGGCGAAGGGTTCACCCTACGCGATGCTACTAGTTGATCGAGACAGCCTATATAATCCACGCCTGAAAAGATATAGAAGGGAATCTGAGAAACTGATTAATCGTATAGGGTTTAAACATGTAGTAATGTATCCAGCACTCCGAAAACCCTATAACCTA
>JALVIT010000143.1 GCA_027028545.1 Desulfurococcales archaeon | reverse complement strand
GTCTTCTCCTTCTTGTCTAGTATTAATGCTATCTCCTTTGTAGTTATTCCAGGATTCTCAACGATTATTTCCAGTATATTCCTTTCCTGTCTTGTCAGTCCCTCCATGATTATCTTAATGAATTCTTCATCGATTATGACTTCTTCAGCCATACCTGATTCCGGTATATAGTGTATTATATACGGTTTATTCATTATTTGTAATGCTATTGCTAGGTAGTGGGAGATTATCCTTAAATCAGCACCCACCCCAATGACAACCCTATTATTTTCAACACCCACTTCATTAATGGATCTAATTACCACCTTAAGGGATTCATATGGTTCTGTACATGGAAGCTTAATAAGAGAGGGTTCCGGAATATTACTGGCTAGGCATTGAGCCTTAAGTTTTTCAAATGCTATCTCTACACCCTTAGCTAGTGGCTCGCATGTATAGATCATCACTTTATCATTTATCGTGGTTCTTCTCCTAGATGTTAATATTCGATATGGTATGTTTTCGTGGAAACCTATTGGTAGGAGATATATTGTCCCCACTTCCTACACCATTATACTATATTATTTGCCTCATATAATTAGCTTTCCCATCTAAGATCGGGAAGATCACTATCCCGATGAACCCTCTGAAATAAAGGAATCTATGGGGAGAAGAAGAATTGGGTGTGATTGGATGCTGAGTAGGAGGTCAATGTTCAAAACAATAAGGAGACTATACCACTGGGCTCGAAACGACCCAGTGGATGATGAATTGAGGGGTTGGAACTGGGATAAGCCACCGATCAAGCCGAGAGCGTATTTAGGGTTAGGTGTTTATGAGATAGCCTCAAAATATTGCCCCACTCGGAGGGATATATGGCTTAGAAGGAAGATGGGTATTAAGCCGGAGGCTACCAAACCAATACAAACCGGTAGACTCCTACACGATGCTATAAACCTAGCAGTCAAAAACACTATAAAGGGTATAGCAGAGGGGCTCCAACCATGGGATATATATGAGAAATACAAGGATGATTGGAGTAAGATCATGATCTATATAGATGAAAATGACAAGATAATAATCCACACATATAAATCAACATTACTATCACTCCTCGGAGAATACACATATGAATCACTAACCACAGGCTCAAATCCACAGCCAATAATCGTGACCGAGTACCACGTAGATGGAACACCTATAGGATTATCAAATACGTTATCCATAGATGCATTATCTGAGGGTGTGATCATAGATTATAAGTATGGCGAGCCGAGGGAATTCCATAGGTTAAGTATAGCTGGATACGCGTTAGCATTGGAAGCAGATCTAGAAATACCTTTCGACTATGGATTGCTAATATATGTTAATAACCGTAATGGATTCCTAAGAGTAAACACGAAGCCAATATATGTATCAAACACCCTTAGGAGATGGTTTCTCGAGGAGAGGAACAACATAATCGATATGCTACTAGACGATGAGGAGCCGCCAATCGATAATAGGTGTAGAGAGTCATGCCCCTTCTACAGGGTGTGTCATCCATGAAGACTCTAGTCATAAGCGACTACGGGGTTAGGATCAGGTTTAGGAATGGTTTATTCCTAGTGGAGAAGAATGGTGAGAAGATGGAGATACCTCCATTAAACATTGAGCAGGTAATCATAGCCACTGGTGGCGTGATGATCAGCAGTAAGGCTATTAGGAAGATGATAGACTACGGTATAGACTTGGTAATACTTGATACATGGGGAATGCCTATAGGTAGGGTTTATCCACCCTATATTAGTAGAACTGTTGAGACACGTAGAGCACAGTATAGAGCATATGGCTGTGATCGGGGAATTCAGGTTGTTAAGGAGATTATTTATGCGAAGATTATGAATCAGGCTGGATTGTTGAAGAGATACTATGGTATAACTAGGGATAAAGCATTAAGGGATTCATCCCTCCAACTCATACAGTTGGCTGATCAAGTATATGATGTTGATGATGAATATGATAATGCTATAAATAAGCTTAGGCACATGGAGGCTGAAGCAGCTAGGATCTACTGGTCATCATACTCCCTACTAATACCTAGAGACTGCGGTTTTGATTCTAGGGATCAAGACTCTACCGATCCCATAAATACATTGTTAAATTATGGATATGGTCTACTCTATAAGGATGTATGGAGGGCTTTAGTCTTAGCTGGGCTCGACCCTTACGCTGGCTATATGCATGTTGATCGTAGTGGTAAGCCCGTACTGGTATATGATTTTGTCGAGCAGTTTAGACAACTTATAGACTTTATAATATTGAGGATTGTTAGGAGGGGTTGGAGGCCTATGATAGAGGAGGGTTTATTGACACTGGATACCCGTAGATACCTTATAAGGCATTATGAGGAGTTTATGGATTCTACCAAGACTAGATTCTATACGGAGCAGCCGATCAGTATACGTCAGGCTATGAAGCGTTCAGCCTATCTACTAGCATCCTTCCTCCGCGGTGAATCATTGTTCAGAGGCTTCATATGGGAGTGGTAGGTTTTGATCAGAGTTCTCATAGTTTATGATATAGGTGATAACGTTAAGAGGAAGAGATTTGCAGACTATTTAAAATCCAAAGGTTTATCGAGGATCCAGCGTAGCGTCTTCATCGGTAGGGTTACTGGTTCGACGTTTAAGGATATTCTAAGGGCTATTCCTAGATATCTTGATCCTGGGAGAGATATTGTCCATGTATTCCCTATAACCGATTACACGTTGAAATATATGAGGTATTATGGTAAGCCATTCACAAATATTATCAGGGAGGAGAAGGCTTTGGTGATGGTTTAGATGTATAGGATTAGGATCGAATACCGTATCAATCCAACCCTAGTAAAACAGTATATTTACTGCCCCGTAATACCATGGATAATAACCAGGTATAATGTCATGGAGCCGCCAACCGATAGTATGAGTATCGCACTAGATGAACAAAGAGCTGTTAAGGGTAGGGGTCAGATATATGTCTCAAACAATTATGGCTCAACACGTATAGATGAACTAGTAAGGGAGAAAAATGGCTACATACTCATCGAGAGGAAGAGGTATAAATCTAGAAGCATACACAGCCACCTACTACAAGCACTAACAGCCTACATAATTGCACGAGGAAGAATACACGGTATAAAGAAGATCATGATAGACAACGGCGGGGAGAAACACATATTTCAAATAACGGATGAACTAATAAACAATGTAAAAATAATGATCGAAAAACTATATAAAAC
>JALVIT010000142.1 GCA_027028545.1 Desulfurococcales archaeon | reverse complement strand
ACTACTGGATAATGCTCGTAGAAAAATAGGCTATGCACTAGAAAACCTAGCACCACTAATAATTGAGATGAAAGAAGGAATATGAAACATTAAATTAGAATATTATGCGAGTTCGAAAGGCGGATAACGTTGCCCATGAATCGATAATACCTCCCTCAGTATTTAAAACAGAGAAGCCGATTAAATAAAAGTAACCAGTATAAGAATCTACACGAATACCTGGATTAAGCCAAGTAGTGAGATCGCCAGAATTGATGAATAATTAGTAATCTAACGTAATATTAAAAATCCCTATGAAATATCTAAGCTATGTATTTTCCGATAACTCGATTAGGATCACTGCTTCCAGTCCTCTATTGTCATAGTATATGTCGAGATATGTATATCCACCATAGGATTCTGCAATAGCTTTGAATGATATTACTAGATAGAATACTCCTTCTAGAGCACTTGTTACCGTAGGTGCTTTAATGTTGGTTATATTTATTAATGAGTGTATTGGGAGGGGGGATGAATTATTAATTATGGTCTTTCCGAATAGTATTTTTTCATCGTGATATAGTCTCCTACCATCTTCAGAGTATAAATCGATCTTCATTTCCAGTATTACCTTTCCGGATGGATATATATTATATTCTAGCTCTCCGTTTATTTGTTCTATACATAGAGTTATATTTGTATTATTCGATAATACAAGTTTATATATAAACATCGATTCGGAGTAATTCGATTGCATAGCTTCAGCATAAGCATAGAGACCCACACTATGTTCTACAATATCCCTTATAGATTCTCTATGTATCCCTACACCACTTAATATGTATGGCTTATCGATAGTAATATTATACATTATCATTAACGGTGTATATCCTGACTCATTGACAGTATTTAGGGTAGCCATATATACATCCATATTGGCAAATAGATTATCAAAACTTATCCTCCCAATCAGTAACTCAGTATCTAAAGTTGTTGATTTAGCACTAAACTCCATATATCCAATATTTGCCGCGGTATCGAGTAGATATCCAAGAAGACTACTATTACTGAGAAGTCTCCCCATAACATACTTTAAAGTAGTAAATAAGAACCATTTAGCAACGCTAGTCACTATACCCGGCTTCTCTACCATTAGGTTTTCATCCTTTATATGTCTACTATATATCCTCTGCGGCAGATTACTATCTGGCTGAGGATAGTTTCCAGTTACTGTACTAGAGAATATTTTAACGATAGATTTACTCCATGTAAGATTTTCTAATAGCTCTGGGTCATAGGAACGGGTAGCATAGATCTTATCAAAATTGGATATTAATTTAACGTAGTAGGGTATGGGGACAAATACGGGATCTATAACCCAATACTCCGTTCCATTAACTACTGCTTTATCCAGCTTAATATTTATGAATAGTCCACTCCCTAAGTATTTGTATCTTGTTGGAACAACGATATAAGCTGTATTAGGTGTTCCAGGAGTTATAGATGCCACTTGTATACCATGTAATCTCCCCCAATGTCGTTCTTCAAATATAGGTATGTCATTGAATACCCATCCACAATAATAGAATGAATTTCCCATAGCACCTATAAGGACCTGGATCGGTTGTTCATATTTGTAGGATACATTTGCCCCTATTATCGCTAGTTCCAAAGTATATTCTCTATTTTCCTCTTCCCAATCTATTACAATAGTATCACCATACATCATTGACGCAAGATCTTGGAGATAATTTTCAATTAAGATAAGCGTGGGGGTATTAGGATAGATGTTATGTCCGAAACTTGGTATTACCTCTTCGAGTATATAGTCTAGGCTGTAATACTCTGTATTATAGTATTGTATTATAGAGTATTGTAATGCAAAGTGGTTCCATAGATTCTTTATAACATCTTCTTTATCTCCACCCTTAACATTTATGTATTGAAACCATTCATCCGGTGGATTATCTTTAGAATTATATAAGGGTTTTAAACCAGGTTTGAGGACTAGGAAATAATCAGTACTTTTGGATACGATCATGTTTTGTATAGTATTGATGTGTTTTATAGATGGCTTATAGGTATATACTGTATAGGTGTTTCTACTATTGAAATATATTTTGCGTCCTTTAAACGCTGAGTAAGGGTCTCTGATCGCTTTATTAAATGCTTCTATACCATATTTACTAAGGTAATATATTAGGGGATCATATACTAGTCGACGAACGGTTAAACCGCCATTGTTATTATATATTAAGAGATTAATCGTTAATGTAGGAATAATATAGTCTCCTAAATATCCATGCAGTTCATAATACTTTTTAAAATCGCTGAGTGGTTTATCTAGGTCTAATCTCACGACATTATTACTTGAATCCACTTCAAAGCTATAATGATATATATTGTAGGGTGTAGGCA
This sequence comes from Desulfurococcales archaeon, assembly GCA_027028545.1. Taxonomy (GTDB): domain Archaea; phylum Thermoproteota; class Thermoprotei_A; order Sulfolobales; family Desulfurococcaceae; genus JALVIT01. The sequence continues at coordinate 850 of JALVIT010000142.1, read as the reverse complement.
TAACGATGAATAGATAAGCTTTATACGAGTCATTTAATAATGCCTTGTCAACTATAATTTGTACGTAGTTAGATTCATATATGGGATATATGAGTGATGAAAGACCCACTATAAGGAGTATTATGAGCAATGCTCCTTTACGAGTATACATGTTATCAACCCTAATATAAACTTTGAGAAGGATAATTTTTATTTTTCGCTTAAATAGATCTTTAACTTGTCAGGAATGATCGAAATAGTTAGATTAATCATAGTGTTTTCTGAGATAAATCTATAGTCGACGTAGTATAATGGGTATGAGTTTTTGGGTTTGATGGGGTATGGGTAGGAAGCGTGGTGAGATAGAGATTTGGCTTAGGAGAGTATTCTTCGGTGGTGATAGAGAGAAATACATTATATATGTAAGGTTTAGAGAAGCTGGAGAAGAGAAACTATTACCCATACCGGTTAAACTAATCGATGATATACGTGGAGGATACATATATATCGGTGATACAATGATACCCTACCACCGCGTAGCTGAGATAAGGGATCGTGAAGGTAAACTCCTATATAGGAGAGGGAAGGGTAAAAAACAGGTTTATAGTGGGTAAAAAGAGGTTTAGATCCATCCACGGAGCTTCATTGCACGGACTACACGATCTATAGCGATGGCGTATGCTGCCGCCCTCATTGGGTGTTCGCTGAATCTCCTCTGCCATTCATCGTATACGCGGTTGAAGTTTCTAGTCATTATACGGTCTAGTCTCTCCAAAGCCTCCTCGTCTGTTAGCCAGCATCCCATACGGTTGTGGCTCCACTCTATCCAGCTCATAGTTACTCCGCCAGCATTTGCTAGGATGTCCGGTAC
>JALVIT010000141.1 GCA_027028545.1 Desulfurococcales archaeon | reverse complement strand
CTAAACGATATTGTCTATGGATATGAGAGGATAGGTTTTGAGGAGTGGTTATTGATAGGGGTACCCGCATGGATCATAGGGTTCTCGATCGGTATATTACTGGCGATAATCTACGCCCGCATGATAGCCCCCGGAGAGATCGGGATTGTTAGGGAGAGGCTTAGAAGACATAGAGCTAGGGAATCAAAGCCTTTAACCGAGAGGGAGTTGAAGGGTTTCCTAGCAATCCTATTCCTAGTAGCACTGTGGCTACTAGAACCAATACATCACGTATCAACCGGTGTAGCCGCCGGTATTGGATTACTAGTATTCCTCGCAACAGGATTGATCGATCCCAGGGAGGATTGGAAGAAGCTAGCATGGGATCTAATGGTATTATTCGGCGCAGGATTAACCCTAGGCTCGGCATTAATGAATACTGGATGGGCGTATAATATACTTGGATCTCTTAAAAGCGTTAGCGTTTGTGGATGGCTATGCTTCCCTGTAGTTGGTTTTACAGCGTATATAATCGGCACATTTATATCGAGCCATACATCGGCATCAGCATTCATAGCCCCTCTAACAATCCCCCTAGGAATGATCATTGGACCCATTGTAGGCTTATCACCCGAGACCAGTGCTGCACTAACAACTATCGTAGCGGTTGTAAGCCTAAACAATGCGATAGCACTCCCAATATCAACTCCTCCATCAGCAATAGTATATGCTGGCGGTAAGGCTAGATTGAAGGATCTAGTGACTTATGGACTCATCTTCGGAATATTAGCCAATCTAGCAATAATCCTATTACTCACAAGTTTCTGGGCTTTAATATTATAGGTGTAGAAGCTAATGGTTTAACTAATATAAGTCTGGAAAATAATCCTATTACTTAGAGGATTAGAGTTTAACCAGTGAATAGACATGTCTAATAAGACAAACATTATAATGCTCATAGCCGTGGCACTGTTTATCATAGGCTTAATTCTAAACTATATGTCAATTATCAACATACCAGTGTTTAAGGGTGGATTATTTGATCGTGCAGCCTATAATGCAGGTGTAACAGCCAATTATCTAAGACATAAGAAATCGATAACTAAGGATTATCTACATGATATAAAACTAGTTACCAGGGAGCTGTCGTCAAGAAGGAATAAGCTTCTAGAAGAGGTTAATGTCGACTATGATAGGCTTAGGAGAACGGATGCATACTACAATCTTTCATTGGCAACACTATATGTAGCAGATAATCTAGGCGAATATAGTAGTGTTTACCAAAAGATTAAGACATCGCTGAAACTACTGAATGAGAATAGAACCGATGATGCTCTAACAATATATGTTATGATTAGGGGTAGTGTGTTCAAACTCATAGATATATTCAATAAATCACTAACCATACTAGAACAAACGGATACTAGATACTACCCGGATAAACACATGGAGAAATATATCTATTTGAAGGATGAAGTTAGGAAGGCTTTAAACCTATTAATAGAGTATAGGAGGCTTATGGAGTATTTATTGAGGAATGCAAACTATATTAGAGCTATGAGGGGAACATATGGTGAGACAGCATATGTAACGATAGGTGAAAGCCTAATGAAGAATATAGATCTATCGAAATTCGGAGAGTTAAGTGGTGATGTATCAGACCTATTAACATCTATGGCTTCAAATCAAGGAAATAATAATACTAGGGGGTATGGTGGCTCACCAGAGCAAAATAGTGGTTCAAAGAATAGAGCTGGTGGAGGGACAGGCGGAGGACCCGGTGGTCCGAGTAGTGATGACTAGCTTCCTAAACCCCACTATACTCAACTACTATCCGGTGCTGATAGTCTTCATAGCACTACTATTCTTCTATGCATACCATAATCGTAGGAAGCTGTTAAGGATCACTGGGACTAAGGATAATATATACTGGTACATGTTCACCGGTGCTAAGATACTATTAGTGATCCTACTATTCATTGCAGCGGCTGCCCCGGTGAATATTGTTGAGAGGAAGGTTAATGTAACCGGTAGAGCCATTCTAGAGGAGGCTAGAGCCGTCATGGTGAATGTATCATTGATCCATGCAGTATTGATCGATGTTAGTAAGAGCATGCTATACACAGATAACGACAATATCACACGCTTCGAGGAAGCATTAGAGGCTGCTAGAGACTATATAGAGCTACTCAATAAAACCTCCGAGAAGGTTATGCTGATCAAGTTCTCGGGTACGGTTAATAAGACATGTATATGCTCACCCGGTGAAGCATTAAAGAAGCTGGAAACTCTAAAGGCTGGCGAGAAATATACCAGTATGACCTCAGCCCTAACATATACGTTAAACTATTTGAAGATAGCACAGCTACCAGCGGTTATATTGGTGATCAGTGATGGCGCTAATAATTATGGTGGTGAACCATATAATGCCTTCCTAGAAGCGAACCGTTCCGGATACCCGGTGGTGTTCATACGTGTGGGGTTCGATGAGAGGGCTAACAAACTTGTCCGGTGGTTGAAGAGTAATGGGTTCAGAGTATACTCCTATAACGAATACACTAAGGATCTTGTTGAGAAATTGATAAAGAGGGATATATGGAGTATCCGTGTCGACGCCTTCTATGCTAAGAAGATAATTAGACTCGAAACAGGCGTTAGAGAGATAGATCCATCCCCATCAATGATCATATTGTTGACAGCCATAATATTAGCAGTGATCATAAAGCTTGAGGGGGTCTAGAAATGTATTATAACACGATAATAATTATGTATTTAGCCATACCCGTCATAGCTGGACTAATACTAGCATACTATTATGGGTGGAGGAAGATACACCATAGAGTACACGAGATACACCACCCCTACTCATGGCTTGTTAAGAAGAGGATTAAGAGGAGGTTCTATTGGAAAAGGATCATAGACTTGATACTGGCTTCAGCGATCATAGCATCCCTCCTCATAGCATTGAGCACACCATATATTATAAAGCATAGAAACGTCTTCGAGGAATCAAATATCTATGGGAGGGTATCCTTCCGTAGGAGGATCCCGGTAGTAATAGTTCTCGATACGAGTGGTAGTATGGCTGGTATAAAATACTACTATGCCGTTAAAGCCGTGGATAGCTTCATTGAAAACATAGGGGATAATGTATTACTAGGACTTATAACCTTCGACGGAGATATTAAGAAGGCTATACCGCCAACACCGGATTATCAAAAGATCATAAATGCTTTGAAGAAGGAGAGACCCAATGGGGGGACGATCTATA
>JALVIT010000140.1:1523-3270 GCA_027028545.1 Desulfurococcales archaeon | reverse complement strand
GTTATATGGACTCCAATAATTCCCGTTCAATAATTTCCAAGAATACTCTTTGGGACAATAATGGTTAAGTGACGGCTTCCGGAGCTGAAACCCCGAATCCCGTCGGACCTGCTAGATTATATTAAGTTAGTTTAGCAGAACTACTAGTTTCCTAAATAGATCATTAATATTATTAATAGCATACTCTCCGCCTGAGTAATATTAAAGTCAATCAATACTTCAAAACCCTGAGTACCAGTCTTGAACAGCCGAACATATCTTTTATATTCAACTACGTAGTGAGGATAATTATGGTGTACCCTGATGCTTCAGGGCTCGTATTTTGCAAAGATTCTACTCATCTTAATCATATTTGCTTTATCTTCAAAAGCGGCTACCTCTGTAATAACTACTACCGAGGGTACTGGTTACCAGACACTTCTTTACTGTATAGATATAAGTAATAACTATAGAATCACCGAAAATTCAGCCATCAAGTATTCTTCTATTATTAGTGGCGGTGTCAAGATAAAAATATACGTTTATAGTAATAATACCGTTATTCTAAAGATAGTTGACAATAAGGTTACTATTAAGGAAAACGGTTTGGAGCAAAAATTAGAAGCATACTTATCAAAAACATATAGTGGGGCAGGTATATACTACTCCTCAGATCTCTCGAAGACTATAAGCATGCAAAAGGGTCCATACTTTACTATCTCGCTCGTCTTCTTGAACTCAACCATAAACAGTAAAAGTAATGAGACGAGGCCAGTTTTCCCTAAATACTATGTATTTATGAACCTATATACACCTATACAATCCACGGATAGCTTCGTACAAGGGATAGAATCGTTATTTAACCAGGTGAAGGAGAGGAAAGCGCCCAGCCACATCGGCCATATCTCTATCGATTCTAGGTATGGTGATGCAAGCCTAAAAATACTGAGAATAAATGATACTATAGGCTACACTATAGAGTCTTCGTTCCACAACGATGTGACAGGGATTTCCTATAGTGGGAAGGAGACTATTGTATACTCCCTTAAGGGATGGCTAGTTATGAATAATATTAACACAAACATGGTGACATCCCATGGAAGCCGTCAAGATGGGTCAATGAATAAGATCACCATAATTCTCTGCAATAGCACTATTCAAGGCGTGCCGCCATATACTAGCGGTATGAAATCTCTACAAAAAGAGACTGGTACCGGAGAAACTATGCTAAGCGATAAAATAACTATAGGGCTTGTATTCGGCGGTATTATGCTAGCCGTTGTAATGGTATGGTTTCTAAAAAAGAAAATCTAAAAATATTCAACCCTAAACATGGATAAAAACTAGATAAATATGTGAGAATACCACTAGATTATTAAAAACTTTTAACTTTAATATTGACTATTAAGGTTTCCACGGTGAAAACAGTAATTACCACAACGATCACCAAATAATCCTCCTAGGAGAGATTATGATTGAACCTCCCTTAACAATCTTACAAATACCCCGAAAGAAGCTGTAGCGGATTCTCTCATGATCTCTTAAATTATCCCTGGAGCATTCGATACCTTTTTGCTGGAAAAACAATAGCTACACTGTTACCACTACTATTAAACCTCCACATAAGTAGGCAGCAATTGAGGAAGCCAAGCCTATATATGCTGTACGTAGAAGGCTACTGTGTGATAGTATAATCCGTATGAGTACTGGAAGCCCTAAGGATTACTCTACTAGGCATAAGCTGGCAAATGGCAGCACCAAATAATAT
>JALVIT010000140.1:0-1513 GCA_027028545.1 Desulfurococcales archaeon | reverse complement strand
ATATTACTGGACGGAAGAGGAGTTCTCAAGTACTCGGCTCCGCCTCCGGAGGCCTTGAGGACTTACGAATCTCTGCAAAAAATAATGTCTTAAACATTTAAGTATTGTGTCCGGAAAAATCATAATTTTAGGGGGCCGCTATGTTTCGCCTCATCCCCTACATAATGCTATCCATTTTGTTATCTTCACCAATAATATCTGCTCCTATACGTTCGGTAACGGGTAGTTACTACATATATGAATTTACACACCGCGAATATAAGAATGGGGAATTATCCCTTAATTATACGGTTACGTTAAAGTATGTAGAAGTCAATGATACGGCGTATAGGTTGGAATTATTGAATTATCAAGGCCCAGAAAATATTAAGGAATACATAGAGGAAAGGATCAAGACCCTGGAAAACCTTACGGGAGGCATTGTACTTGTTAAGCGAGGCTATCTGCCCTCTATAATTAGTTTAAGCACTATATGGATAGATCCTAGGAATCTTAGTAGGGGTAGGGAAGCAGTAGCCAAGATAAATAATGCGTTAAGCAGACTTTGCAGTTTGGGCAATAGTGGTGGAGAACGCAGTAGAAGACAAGAGATCCTTGGAGAGCTATGGAATGATACAAGTGTTAAAATGATACTGGAAGGTATGTTCCCCCAAGCAGCCTACAGGTTTCTCATATTCGACATACAAGCTGCAGGACTCAGCGAAGACACTAAGTACCTATGCAATAGAGGATTAAGCCTTATAGCAGATGAGAGAAGCGGTGTCTACATTTATAAGCTCCTAGTATCCAAAACAACTACTCTATACAAAGACAAGATAACTGGAGAAGCATTATACTCTAAGAACGGGTGGCTATTAAAACTAACCTACGATGAAGAAAGTAGCTCAAAAAGAAACAGTAACCAGTATACGCGGAAAATCGTTGAAACAATTAAACTAGTAGATACAAACGATGAAACCCTAAAATCAACCATGCAAAACTTAAACAGTACCATTAACAACGATATTTCCTCACCACTACTAACACCAGTCATTATAGCTGGAATAATAATAATAACAGCAACGTTAGCATTAATAGTCATAGTGTTAAAAAGGTGACATACTAAAACCATCCATCCTTACATGAATACAGTGCGTGAATTCTAAATGCTAGCCTTCACTCTTCTTTTATTTAGTTATTATGAAGAACGAGAAACTATTCCTACCAACTACTCATCGAGTAGGAATAAGCGCTTGTATGTTTAAGTTATGATACCCCGAGTAGAATTGAGGATAGAGTGTAGCCAATCCCTCCTCCTATGTAGTTGAAGCTTAAGATAATAGTTGAGGCTTCTGGGGCTTGATCGGTTAATGAGACTAATGTATTAATGAGTGGCTCTAGAGGGCTGGATATAACAGATAAAGTTATTAAGATGAGGAAGAACATAGCTGGGCCCACCTTTACCATGAGGAGTGTGGTAAAGGATGCTACTATTATAGCATATAAAACAATTAATACTGAGACTGTCTTAAGG
>JALVIT010000139.1 GCA_027028545.1 Desulfurococcales archaeon | reverse complement strand
GACTGAGGCTGCTAGGGCTGAGGAGAGGGCTATTATAAAGTTCCCATACACTGTTGATCTATCTGGTTATAGGGTGTTGGTTGTCGATGATATTGTTGATACTGGTGATACGTTGAAGCTGGCTAAGGAGTTTATCGAGGAGAACTGGAAGCCCCGAGAGCTTAGAACTGCAGCTCTCCAATGGATAAGTCCTGTGGCGAAGTTTAAGCCGGACTACTACTATATAGAGGTTAAGGATTGGACATGGTTCCAATACCCATGGACAAGGCTTGAAGACACCTATCAGTTCATTAAGAGGATGATGTTGGACACGTATAAGGAGACCGGTAGGAGGGAGTGGAGCTATAGTGAGATCGTCGAGGGGTTTAAGGAGTGGTATGGTATAGATGTTGGAGAGGAATACTATAAGGATGCACTAGAAATACTGGTTGAGAAGAGGATCATAGAGTATGATAGGGATAGGGATAAATACATCCTAATAACCTAGGGATAACCGGATAATACCATACCATATAAGCCCTAAAAATAAACCATGTTTTAGAGGAGTTGATATAGGAGAGTAGCCGTGGTGATACTATAATGGATATTGAGGAGAAGATCAGGCTAGTCGAGAAACCCCCCACAGAGGAACTGTTAACAAGGAATAGGCTTAGAGAATACCTTGAGACCGGTGTCCATATTAAACACTATATTGGGTTCGAGATCTCGGGCTTCGTCCACCTAGGAACAGGTATTATAACTATGCAGAAGATAGCCGATCTACAGGAGGCTGGATTCGAGACAACGGTCTTCCTAGCGGATTATCATTCATGGATTAATAGGAAGCTTGGAGGCGATCTTGAAACAATTAAACGTGTTGCGGGAGGATACTTTAAGGAGGCTCTAAGGATCGGTTTGAAGAGTGTAGGTGGTGATCCTGATAGGGTTGAATACGTTATGGGTTCAGAACTATACGGGGATCTGGGGCTCAAATACTTTGAGAACGTTATACGTGTATCGATGAAGACGACGCTGTCACGTATACGTCGTAGCGTAACTATTATGGGGCGTAAGATGGGTGAATCGATAACCTTCGCCCAACTCCTCTATGTCCCGATGCAGGTTGCAGACATATTCTCGATGAATATAAACCTAGCACATGGAGGCATGGATCAGAGGAAGGCCCACGTAATAGCTATAGATGTTGGAGATGCATTCGGATATAAACCGGTCGCCCTACACCACCATCTATTAATGGGTTTAAAGCTTACAGAGGATCAGTGGAGGTTGATCAAGGAGGCTAGGGAGACTGGTGATAGGGAGAAGCTTGAAGAGGGGATCATAGATGTTAAAATGTCCAAGTCTAAGCCGGAGACAGCAATATTTATACATGATCCACCAGAGGTTATTAGGAGGAAGATCAGGAAGGCATACTGCCCCCCAAGGATCATAGAGTATAATCCGGTCGTTGAGATAGCGAAATATATAGTATTCCCATGGCTTGAGAGACTGAGGAAGGAGTTCATAGTGGTAAATAAGAAGACTGGTGAGGAAAAGACATATAGTAGCTGGAACATGTTCGAAAAGGATTATGCAGAGGGTAAGATACATCCATTAGACCTAAAGGAAGCAGTCATCGAGTATTTAACGGAGATGCTTAAACCAGCTAGAGAATACTTCCTAGAGGGACCGGGAAGGAAATACTATGAGGAGTTAAAGAGTCTTAGAATCACCAGGTGAATAACGCCCCAGCTCTAGATTTAAAGTATTCATCAAGTGCTTCATTCATAATCCTCCAAGTATAAATAATGGTAACCATCATCACTACCAAACTTGTAATAAACAATATCGAACCCAGATTCCTAACAAACTCTATTCTGCTTAGAATGCTCAAACCAGTATATGTAAACACTTATATTAACGGTGTAGAGGTTGTAGGGAGGAATAGGTGGAGAAACCTAAAGGTATGAACTTCTCAGAGAGCCTGAAATCTAGTATCATAGACCCTAAGTATAGTAGTGAGTCTAGAAAAACTATAATTGATTTATAATACATCCCTTAACTAACATAATATACATAAGCATTATGATTAGCACAGTCAAAAACCCGCTACCTATGACATATTGTATTCGGGGTCTCAAATAAGTTTTTCATTTATACCATAACTAGAATTATTCATAGAATAGAGATAACCTCATGGAGGGATAGAGTATTGTTCCCGCCTAAACCGGGTAGAAGTATCGGGATCGGTGTTATTGGTGGTAGCGGGTTATACGAGATACCCGGTCTTAAAGTTCTAGAGGAGGTTAAGATCTATACGCCCTATGGTGAGCCTAGCGATAAGGTTATTATAGGTGAGCTTGAGGGTAGGAGGATAGCATTTCTACCTAGGCATGGTAGGGGTCATAGGATCCCTCCCCATAGGGTTAACTATCGTGCTAATATATGGGCTTTGAAGAGTCTAGGCGTTAAATGGATTATAGCCTTCTCGGCTGTGGGTAGTCTTAGATGGGATTATAAGCCTGGAGACTTCGTAGTCCCCGATCAATTCATCGATATGACTAAGGGTGTTAGACCCTTCACATTCTTCGAGGGGGGTGTTGTAGCTCATGTATCTATGGCTGATCCGTTCTGTGAGCATTTGAGGAGGATAATACTGGAGGCTGCTAAGAGTGTTGAGGGATTAGCGATCCATGATCGTGGAACATATATATGTATTGAGGGTCCTAGGTTCTCGACAAGGGCTGAGAGTAGGGTTTGGAAGGAGGTGTTTAAAGCGGATATTATAGGTATGACGCTGGTACCAGAGATCAATCTGGCATGTGAAGCTGAGACCTGTTATGCTACAGTAGCTATGGTTACAGACTATGATGTATGGGCTGAGAAACCTGTTACGGCTGAAGAGGTTATTAAGACTATGGAGGAGAATACTGTTAAGGCTAAAAAACTCCTACCGGAGATTATTAAGAGGATTCCAGAGGAGCCCGATCCGGAGATGTGTAGTTGTTGCAGGAGCCTAGAGACGGCATTGATGTAGGGGAGTATAGGAGGATTATAGAAGAGGTTGAAGAGAAATCCCGCCGGATAGCCCGTGACCTCGTAGAGGTATTTAGGGGTCTAGACTACGCTATAATAGCTTATCATAGACAGGGTTATCTACCAGCCTCTATACACTACTGGATGAAGGCTGTGCTTGATAGGTGGAGTAGGACGCATCTGGTTGAAGCTGCAACTCTAGCCTATTATCTCGTCGCTTATAGTGAGCCCACAAACATAGTATATTACACCTCTAACCCCAGATCCTCTTCAACCCTCCACCTACTCCAATCATCGAGTCTAACCGGTCACAGAATATACATCTACACGGTTAAACTAGGCGATGAGAGGCTTCTAGATATTCTCGAGCAGTATAATCCATACTATATTGATTCTAGGGATGAGCTTGAAGCCTCACTAATATACGCTATGTCGGTCTACCATGCACTAGCTGGAGAGTATAGGGAGGCTATGGGTAGGAGGGGTGAGAGACTATATAGACACTCGGTTGAGGGTTTCGCCGTGATCGTTGAGGAGCTCCTATCCAAGTATATGGGTGTTCTTAGGGAGTTGACAGGTCTCGGTGAGGTTAGGGTTACATCATCACACATGTATGAACCGGTGAGTCTATACTTCGTTGAAGCCCTGAGGCGTAGAGGGGTTAGGGCATATTATGAACCCATAGAATACGTAGCCGGTCCCGGAAACATATTATTATTGTCGACAAGTGTTGAGGAGTACTTGTTGAAGGAGAAGAGGTTTAGACTAGGCATGACCGGTGCACACATATACGAGATAAACATGAATACAGACCCCCTCGAAGCCCTAATATACTTCCCCCTCCTAGCCTACTACTTATCTAGGGGCAGCAATATACGGTTCTAGATGGTCTTAATAGTGTTTTTATATCCGGTGGAGTAATAGTATAGAAGAGTCTATGGTTAACGAAATATTCGGCCATAGGGGTGTCATGGTATGGGTTTATTGGAGAGGTTGGCGTATTCGGGTAAGTTTATGTTCCTAATGCTATTCATACTATACCTCGATATAGCTTTGATGACTAGGAGTATTGGTAGGGATAGCATCATTATCGGGACAGTTGTTGGAGTCATAGTTCTATCCTATCTAGCATACTATGCACACAGACATCACAGCCCCCGCGAAGTATTGACGCTGACAACGTTTACAGCCATATCTATGATACTTGGGGGTTTAACCGGGATTGTTCTCGGTGGATACGGTTCATTCCTATCTGGAGCCTACGTATTCTCCCTAACAGTTGCATTAATAGCAACACTATACGCGGCAACAAAACTGTTTAAAATATAGAAGGGTTTTAGAATAACCTATTTCCACCGAGAAAACACACCATACTACACGGTGTAGTATCTATGTATATTGCAGTCATACATTATAGGAGGGAACCTCCATGGAGTGCTGCCGAGCTTATTAAGACTATAGAGTCTATGGGTCATAGACCAATATATGCTAAGGTATCAGATCTCGATGGATACATAGTTGATGGAGAGGTAATGGTTTACAGGCATGGAGAACCCTTCAAACCAGATGCAGCTATTATAAGGGGGTTGGGGCTAGCCTTCAGCCTAGAACAATACATGAGGAGGATCGGTGTCCTATACGTGCTTGAGAGGAGGCGTCCCGTCATTAATAGGGTTGAGAGCATAATGCTGTGTAGGGATAAATGGTTGACGCTAACCGTACTAGCTTTAAAGGGCCTACCGGTCCCAGATACTGTTTTCACCGAGAACCCGTTCACTGCTAAAAGATTTGTCGGGGAACATGGCCCAGCCGTATATAAGCCGCCTACGGGTAGCCTGGGGCTGGGTTCAACCCTTATAACTGATCCCGAAATAGCCTTCCAGATAGCCCGATCACTACTAGCCGTAAACCAGCCCCTCTACCTCCAGGAATACATTGAGAAGCCGGGCTATGATATAAGGGTTTTCATAGTCGGTGGAGAGGTTGTTGCAGCTATGAAGAGGGTTTCACCGGGGGGCTGGAAGACTAATATCGCACAGGGTGCACGGGGAATACCTCTGAGGGAGAGTGAGGATCCGGAAGCCTTCGAGCTGGCGTTGAAGGCTACGGAGATACTAGGACTAGACTACTCCGGTGTGGATATAGTTATTGATAGGAATACTGGTAAACACATGATCATAGAGGCGAATGCCTTCCCCCTATGGAGGGGCTTAATGGAGGCAACCCATGTAAACCCTGCAGAGCACATTATTAAATACCTAATAGATAAAGTTAAGAAATAGAGGTGATGAATAGCAAACCAACGGACTCCGGATGGAGGGATGAAGAAGAGCTCTCAAACTGAACCATTCCCCTAAATTTTCTGTAATTCTCTTAAAAGAAGAACAATATGTTTGAATACGTTAACAACATCATCAACACTAACATTATCGATGATCTCTAATACCTCATTACGATTACTAAAGGCATCTTTAGAACGTTTAATCCTATGAACAATATTTCTATTCTTCATCCCGATCTTAATAGCTAGTTTTAATGCATGGTCCTCGATCATATGATATTGCAGATCTAGATCCGGTAAACCACTTATAGCTATAGGAACATATATCTCCCGTTGACCATTAATTCTGATTCTGACTTTCACAAGGTAAAAACCTTGATTACATGAGACTTCTTCAATAGATGAAATACCATATTCACCACTTTTCCTTACCAGATAACCATATATTTGCCTATATTTCTCATTAAGATCCTTATCTTCAGCATCGATCACTAAGCCTATGGCTTTAACATGTTTACTTAATCTAGCTAAAACCATAACGTAGTCAATTAGTTCATATATGTTAGGTTGGCCTCCTCCATGCCATACTCCTATAGTTCCCCCATACTTAATATTTAATTTGGCTTTAAGCTTTTTAACGATCTCCGCTTCAGTAAGTCCCTCACAAATTATTATCGCTGATAGCCTAACAGTAGCGTTTTTAGCGATCTCATAGAATGGTTCGCTGAATGGATCTAGCTGAATAACATCTGTACTATTCAATATGTTCCCTCCACTGCATGTTATTATATTATATCGAGAAACCTTGGATCTATCCCCAACTTTCTAAGAACATCAACGTCTAGCTTTTTCAGGATCCTATATGAGACCTTACCATTCTCGTCCCTTTCTAGGAAAAAGACCCTTGAATCGATCTTTTCTTCTTCGGATATTCTAAGTGTGAAGTCTGTTAATTCGATACTATGGGTTGATATAAATAATTGTAGGTTGTTTTTCCTAGCTATCTCTAATAGATACTTTAGAAAAACATATAATCCACCTGGATGTAGATGTGTCTCTGGTTCCTCTAACAGTATGGCTGTATTTCTTAATACTAGTAGAGGCATTATCCGTAGAAGGGCATCGCGAGAACCAGCACCTAGATCATCGATCTTGACGCTCGTATTCCTAAATAGAACCATTAATACATACTCGTCGTCAATAGGCATATACGTTAATCCTTCAACCCCTTTTTCCAATCCATTGTTAAGCATTTTGATAAGTATTTTATCAGCTCTTATCCCTAAAATCTTCTTCCAAAGGATTCGTTCGAAGACGCTAGTATATCCTATAATGAGATCATCTATGAAAATAATTTGTTTTAAATATTCTATTACATCTTTTAACTTTGTATTTAAATATCCTAAGATTCTGTCTGTGAGTTTAGTAAGTTCTGGTGATTCTACTGCTAAGGTAACATTAAGACTGTGATCGCTGAATGCCTTCCTCGTATAGCTAAATAAGGGTTTGTTCTCCATTACATCCCCAATTAATTCCCTTAAAGTAGTAGCTAACGAAAATCTGTCTGAGTTTTCTAAGAATTTACTCTTATCTGTATCAAGCCAAACTGTTCCATTATCATCCCTATTGAATAGAGTGTATAGTAGTTTCACTTTTTTATCTGAAAATTTGAAGAGTAAGGATATTTCGATAGGTTCATATGTTTGTGTTTGGAACCATAGATAATCCCGCATCTCTTTCCAGTTTCCTCTTCTCCCCCTTCGATAAATTATATAATTGATCTTATTTTTAGGAATATTATTCACTTTTTCAAGTAACTTTATTTCTCCATTACACCATGCTGATGCTAGATATATTGCTTCTAATATAGTTGACTTACCTGCGCCATTTCTCCCGATAAATATATTTACTTGCCCTAGATCTTTTATCTCTGCTTCTCTGATCCCTCTAAAATTTTTGACCTCGATCTCGGTTATCATCGCCATACTATCATCACCATTTTTATTCATAGTTATATACTCCATTATTTTATTATTTAAAATATTCCGGAGAATTAACGTAGTTGTTCTACTGGTTGAACACTATGTTCTAACTCTAGCTCTATAAGTATTTCTCCATAGTATCCACTTATTGAAGTGAAGGGTTTATGGGGGATATGTTTTGCCGAGGTATCCGGTTAAGTATATGGTTTTGGGTCTTCTAGTGGGTCTCCTAATTGGTTCTTTGGGACTTATAGGTTATAGCTATGTATCTGGGGTGAACCTCTTCAACATCGGTTGGAGGGGGGCTAGGGTCTACCATGTTAGGATCGATCTAGAATATATCTATATACATGTATATAATGCATCTAGTAATACACCGTTGATTGGTGGTAAGACCCTACTGGAATATATCGTTATTGTTAGGGTTGAGAACCCATATAAAAACCTAGTTATAGTTCCCGGGAAGGTTAATGTTGGACTCTACGAGTCTTTAAGTGTAAATGGTATAAGGACTATTGGAGGGGTTAACGATAGTTATAGGATCATTCACGACTCCTATAGGGATGGAAAGATATCATCCTATGCAGCACTCAACGACTTATTTAGAGGTAGCTGTAAACTAGTCATAGATAGAAGCGTTGTTAATAACTGGTTGTTCGGGGGAGACAGGATAGGTTCTCGTAAATACTATGTTTTGAAGGGGGTTATCGAGCTACCGAACTATGCCAAAAACACGCTTAAAGGAAATAGCACTACCTATTACTTCATAGTAGGGTTTAGCGGTGATATCCAAGATAGTATCGATAAAGCCGGGGGTCAGTTGATCGGTATTGTAAGACTGTATAGGGTTGATAACCATACCTATGTATTTAACAGGATAAGCTATGGTGTAGGTATAGAGCTGGTTGGAGATACTATTGAGACATTCCACGGTGGTATATGGCCTTGAAGGATGATATTGAGCTGTCGAAAACAGCTCTAAGGATCTACCTATACATGCTTGATAAAGCTAAACCTATGGGGCCTAGGGAAATTATGAGGGATCTGGAGCTAAGTTCTCCCAGCCTCGTATACTACCATTTGAAGCGTCTTGAAGAATATGGATTGGTTACACGTAAAGATGGTGGATATGTTGCCGTCCCGGGTTATAGGCTTAAAGGATACATATTGATCGGTAGGAGGCTAATCCCCCACTTAATATTCTACTCCTTCATATACTTTGGACTCCTATTGGTTGAGCTTATAGGATTACTAATAAATATTTTCGATAATGAACCTATATCTAGAGAGTTTATAGTATTGATAATATTTACACTAGCCACATTCCTCCTACTACTAGTTGAGGGGATCAAACATAGTAGATATATTTATAAATGAATGTAGGGAGTAGGTAGGTGTAAAATAGTTTTCATCATCTCCGATAATAGTTGCTAAGGATATTGATGGAAGGTGATGGTGGTGAGGGATGCGGTGGAAGGATATCCCGGTATCCGCCAGGAGATATATATTGTATCATACTATTGTTTCACCGATGCTGATCGTATGGTATATGTTGCCCTTATACCTATATATGACTGGTTATAATGTTCTGGAGGTAGGGTTAATCTATACAGTGGTTCATATAGTATCAATACCGTTAACTTTTCTCCTCGGTAAACTGTTTGAGAGGGTTAATGTTAGGAAGGGGTTGGTGATCATTGATGGTTTAGATGGTATAGCGTATACATTATATGGGTTAGCGTATGGACCGATAGCCCCTCTACTAATATTCTTTGGGTTGTTGATCGAGGATCTATCATTTATGTTGTATCCATTATACCAGGCTACTGAGAGGATCCTCTATCCTAAGGATAGGTTGGAGGAGGTTTTTGTATGGCATATGAGGATTCCAATGATCAGCCAGGTTATAGGATATCTGATTCTAGGCTATTTCTTTGGCTATATATTCAACCAGCCGATACATTACCGTGTAGCCTTTATATTATTTGCTTCTTTATCGATCTTCACGATCTATTATTTATATAAGTATCTACCGCCGATGGGTAGGGAGGAGAGGATCGAGCCGGGTGGGATAACCTTTAGGATCGATAAGGGTTTTAGAGTGATACTACTTGTTGAAGCCTTGACAACTATAGCTTGGAGCATTGCGCCCACGATAGTCTTCCTGAACTACATTGTGAATGTTCTGGGTGGAACACTTTTCGAGGCAGTATTGGCCGAGGTTTCCGTATCTCTGGGCTCGATACTAGCAACATACATTGTTGAACGTATCGATAAGAGTAGGGCTTCACAAGTAATGCTCACCGGATACCTATTGATAACTATGTGGAGCCTTATAATGTTCCTGAAGCCACCAATACATATTGTCATACCAGCATACTTCATCATGGAGCTTGGTAGTACAATGATTTTCCCATACTATCGTAGCTGGCTGTTTAGGAAGATACCTAAGGATAAAGCTACAACCTTATTCTCAGCACTATCAAGTTATCGTCGAATGATCAGAACTATTACACCATTCATAGCCGGTTTACTAGCAACTATAGATCCAACGCTACCATATGGTGTATCTCTAGCATTATTCTTAACCACTGGTATCATATTGTTTAGAATGTATGGACTCTGAGAGGGTTTCATCGTCTCACTTCTGAGACATGGGCATCTTTAATAGGAATGTTTTTGTAGAGGTATATGGGTGGGATGTATTGGGGTCTTCAATGAAGATCCACTTAGCGGGGTATTTCATACTCCTCACGATAATACTCCTAGTAGTTGGTAGTATTGATGTATATTCATGCTATGGGGGTCCACAGGATTCTGTGGCTATAGAGGTTGTATTAAATAAGCCTGGTATAGTATATGACCTGGATAGGCTTAGGAGTGCTGAGGGTGTTGTCTGGGTTGGAGGGGACACCTATGTTTATAGATCACATGTTAACAGTAGTATACTTGTCATCGTATTCTTGGACTCGATCAGGTATCCGAATTCCGAGCCTAAATATTTGGCTATACGTGTCCAGCCCTCCATAGTCTATAGGAATATATCATATATCGAATATAGATCGAATCTTGAATTCAAGAATCTACATATAAATCCATCAAATATACCAGATACTGCTAGAAGCATGGGTTGGAAGGTTATTTCATACTCATATAATCCTATGGGTAGTAAGAAAGGCGGGACTTTTGGCGGTAGTCTAGAGCGGGTAATTGATAACGCTACGATCAGGATCGATTTTAAGGGGGCATATATGGATCAAGGAGTATATCTAACAGTATTCATCGATATCAGGGGGAATATTACCAATAGAGTTAATGAAACAATACATTCACTGATCAGAGAGATCATTGGACACCACGTAGAGATAAAATATTCTGGAGGATTAACCACGTCAACAATTATGGAGCCAAGTGTTGAACCGGACAAGGTTGTGGAGGCATTGATATATGAGCTCGAATGGCTTAGCAGTATCGGCGTAGTTAATGGTTTGTCCTGGAGCGATATAGTTGAGATTAGAAGTATTGCTAAACCTGGGACGGCTGGATGGAATGGGAGGATCGTATATGCCAATAATAGATGGATACAGCACTATGAAGCTGTCAGATATATTGGAGGGGTGGTAACTGCTGGTGGTTGTAGGGATATTGGTAGGTTATTGGAGAATCTTAAACTACCGGGTGAACCGCCCAATGCTACGGTAGTGAGTAATGTATTGTATAATACTAATATGTATAATATGCTGTTAAGCATAACTATAGCAGCAGTATCCACGATCATTCTATGGGTCTTCATGAGGATTAAAGGATTCTAACATAGAGAGGTGCGTGGTCTATGGGAAGGAGCGTTATAGTTGATCGGGATACTATTATGAAATATATTGAGCTAATTAAGCATGGTAGAGTTGTGGGTATACGTGAAACACAGAGGATCCTTGGATTTAGAAGTCCAGGTAGAGCTCAGAGATTTCTTGATAGACTTATTAGAGCTGGATTGGCTGAGAAGAATAGTGATGGAAAATATGTCTTAGTCGAGAAACCCTTCAATATAGCCGGCTACATGGTAGTTAGAAGATTGATCATACCTAAGATACTTCTTGGAAACATATTTGCAACAGTAACGGCATTATCCTATGCAATACTTGGAGATATAGATATATATACTAGGATAATTCTCCTAATACTTATAATCCCCTATCAGATCTTGACGATAGATGCCTTCAAAACCCTTCATAAACTTAGAAAATAAAATGCTTCCATAGCAAAATCTTTATGCCCTAGGTTAAACCTGGAGTATATATTCTATCAACCAATAATTATACTTGGTGAAATTTGTGATTAAACTTAGGATCAAGGAAGATGATAAACTTATGACTAGAGGTATTAAGAATTCGAGGGAGATATTACAATGGATTAGAGATAGGAAGAAGAGGATCGGGAGTAAAGAAGCTAGATTGGGAGAATTAGCTAGGATCGATCTCGAGGAGGAGTTTGATGGTAAAGATATTTGTTGATATTAATCTATTAATATACTTACTTATGATGTAAAATGTCGGAGAACATACCATCTAGGGGAAACAATAGAATTCATAGGTATAGATAAGGCTATACCACCGTACATAGAGGGGAGATCAAGCGTTTATGAGTTAAATTTGAGAAATAATCTACCTTGAATACAGGAGTAGGAATAATTAGCGCCGGGGGCGGGATTCGAACCCGCGCGCCCCTCCACGGGGCAGTAGGTCTCTCAGCCCCTATCTGAGCCGGAAAATTTCTACGGAGGGGCATATGAAGGGTCTCGAGCCTACCCCCTTAGTCCGCTCGGGCACCCCGGCTCCTACATGATTTAGTCTATTTTTACGTGGGTTATATCTATTACTTTGCTTTACTCCGATACATGGTATACTTCTAGTAATTTCAATATGCTATCCTTTATAGCATAGGTGTTTCTACGTACCTCGTTCATAGCCTTATAGAAGAATACTAGGTATAGTATTATTGATATTAGACCTATTAAACCCAGTATTGGGTTGAATATGAAGAAGTGCCCGAGGTTGTCTAATATGCTGAATATTATGTAGAAGAGGAAGGCTGTCCATGCGGATGATGCACCGTATATATCCGATAATGCTCCATAATATCCGCTTAGTAGTATGTATGAGGATAGCAATATTGTGAAGCTTATAATTATATCTACGAGCATAATGTGCTGAAATATATACCCGGCATAAATCAGTGTTAGTATTATGATCGTTATGATCGTGCTTATGATAACTACATGGAGGAAATATTTAGCTATATATGTGGATCTAATGTATTTATCAAAGGAGTCTGCAATATATGGATCGATACTATTAGCGATCAGGTTCTTGTTGAGAATCCCCAAGGCTTTCAATCCCATATGTATAGATTTTATCGATCTATATAGGTATAAGAGTACTAATAGGGATAATAGGAATATAACCACTAGATACGTTATGAATTGTGGAAAGATCATTCTAAGATATACATACATCAATCGATCATCTATACCGATCCTCGATGGATCAACCTTATATTTAGAAGCAAATCTTACCGTAGGGCCGGCGATTGATAATAGGAATATGAATGTGATTATAAACAATAAGATAAACACTATGATCATATAGATAACGTATTTCTTACCGTATTCAACCCCCTGATAAGTATATTGAGCGAATTTTCTAACGGCTTCTTCATAGATCTTATGATCCTCGATATCCATAATAACACCTAGCAAAATACTATTAGTATAATAAATTAGCTGGATTTAATAAAGATTTTTGCCTGGTGGATAGTATTGTACAAGATTACATCGGAGGAATTGAGTGAACTATGCATTAGGATGAATGGGAGGGGTTACGGATCATATAAGGAATTGTATAGGTATAGGATAGTATTCGGTGATATCATATATTACTTCAGTAAAGTTCAGAGCGATCCCTATGCTACACCATCAATAATTGAGGCTTTAATATCCCGTAGTTTCCACGGTGTAAAATTATCGCGGTATAGTTATATGGATCTAGTAGCTGTCGAAGACTACATATATAGGAAACTACACGATCTACTTAGAAAGTATAGGGTTAAGTGTGGTTCTGGTAAGAGCTGTTATCTAGGAATCCCCTCTCCATCTCCAGCGATGATTAAGAGATCTGCCGTGGAGATCAGCGGTGAGGATATAATATTAAGATTCTACACCGGGTTACCAGCAATAGGTAGGAGGATTGTTGGGGATAGAGCCGCTAAACTGCTAACTGTGAAAATACCCAAGATACTGTATAGTTTCAAACTCTATAGAGAAATCAATATGATCGATGAATGGGTTAGACAGTTGAGGGATTATAGATATATTAGGGAGGAGATGGAGAGGAGGGATATTGTATCATTTATAGCCGAAAATAGCATATTACCACGCGAATCAAGCGTATCCTATAAACCACTTAGAAATACAGTACCATTCAAACCCCCAAGGGAGAGTATTGTTGAATTCAAAACGCCGAGCGGTAGGATCGTTAGAGGTATGCCAGTGTGGAGGGGGTTAACGGTTATAACAGGGGCTGGATACCATGGTAAGACAACACTACTCGAATCGATACAGGAGGGTATATACCCCCACATACCCGGTGATGGAAGGGAATACGTAGTATCAACTGATAAGACACTACTGGTTAAAGCTGAGGATGGTAGGCTCATACACCATGTAGACATATCCCCCCATATACACGATCTACCCTCCGGAGCGGATACAAGGGATTTTTCAACAATGGATGCTAGTGGTTCAACTAGTATGGCTGCATCACTCAGTGAGGCAGTTGAAGCGGGTATTAAACTGATCCTCATAGATGAGGATACAAGCGCTACGAACCTATTGTATAAGGATAGGGTTATGTCCAAAATACTTATCAGGGACACAATCACGACACTGGCTGAGAACATAGAATCCTTCATGGAGGAGACGGGTATGAGCTTCATAATAGTATCAAGTGCTTCCTCCGTATTCCTATCGAAAACAGATAAGATAGTTTTAATGGATGAATACAAGCCAAGGATCATAAAGGTTGATAGAAGGATTATCGAGGAACAATATACAGCACCACCCAAGAAGTACCAAAAGCCTAAGAGGAGAATATTTAGGGGGATAAGAAACCTTTATAGGGTCAAACCTAGAGGCTCGAAACTGGTATTCAAGTATCAGAACGGATTTGTATATGAACTAGACCTAAGGGATAACCCCCGGATAATCGAGGAGGGTCAGACCAAAATGATAGCGGTGATAATAGAATGGATAGCCAAAAACAATATCCATGATCCTCCAAAAGAACTAGCTGAAAAGATCGACCAAATATTCCGGCAGAAAGGCTTCAAAGCATTCACCGGAAAACGTGTACCACCAGATCTATCGGAGGTTAAGGGGCTAGACGTGATCTGGGTTCTCAATAGGATATATGGCTCAAACCTTAAGATCGAGAAGTAGATAGTTAAAGTATTATTAGTAAATACATATATAGTAATGATAGCTATGATTAGGGTAGATGGAGATTGTATAAAGCACGTATTAGGAATTGGAGATGTATTGATGATATAGAGTTCGATATTAAACCTATAACTATATTTATAGGTAAAAATTCGACCGGTAAATCAAGTATAGTATATGCTATATATTTCTATAATAAGGTAATGGGTAGGGATCCTAAGCAGATCGCCCAAAATCTATATGGTGTCAACTTAGTTGATCTGGTTCGGATAAGTGATGGTAAAAGAATCTTTCCCATGGAAATAATAGTTAATGATAAACCTTTCAAATACGATGCTGATGGAAGTATAGTTATTGATACTGCTAATTTATGGGAACAAACAGTCCTACTACCGTCTAACAGAATAGACATACTTAGATCGATAACGAGGTTTTCACACATAGTAAGAACACAGCCTCAACAAGCCCAAAATATACAGCTTCTATCATTCCTTCTATCTGCATTTAACATATTATCAATGATAACTTTTCCACCTCCATCGCCGATGTTTATTGAAGATTATAGTAGTATTGTTTTTGGGAGGAAAATCGCTGAAAAAGTTATGGCTGCATCAGGCGAATTTCTAGTCTCTGCATCATTTGTATCTTCAATTATAGAGTTTACATATATAGATCCATTCACAAGCCTAAGAATTCCATTATTTGTTGCGCCTGATGGGGAGGTTGATTCACTACTCATAAGATATTTATCTGATAAAACACCTCATAAAAGCCTCATAGTCATTGAGGAGCCTGAGAATCATAAAAATCCAGTAGCATTAATAGATCTATTGTCCAGGATATATAGGGAGACCGTTAAGAAGAATTCAACATTACTGATTACTACACATAATGAACTAGTAATACATACCCTGCTCGGACTAGTCGGGAAGAAGGAGATCAGTCATGGGGATGTCGCCATATATTATACTTATAGAAGTAGCGAAGAACCATGGACTAGGATTAAAAGACTTCATGTATACGAGGATGGTACTATAGAGGAGCTCCGAGACTTCGAGGAAGCTACGGTGAGAATATTTTGAGGCTAGTGCTCGATCATAGCGCTCTTATACCGTGTGGTGATAAACCATTAGAGGAGAAGGAAAGTATTAGGATATTGGGTGATAAATTAGTTGAAATGGATGCTACATGTTTTTCCTCATGTAGATATTTGATGGTTTTTAAATCGAAATGCAAACCTATATTGAAACGACATATTCCCCTACCAGTTCTCCAGAGAATACTATATAACACTATAGATATACAATACAGAAGATGCCAAAATATTAAGGGATTATGGTGTGGGAAGGGTGTCCGAATAAAAAGAGGTTCATTGTTTAAGATACACTATGTTGGTAGAAATGCGTATGAAATGTTAAGGAAATCTAAGGATAGAAATATGGTAAAAATCATTAGCTATATAGACAAAAACTTTAAAGAGGAGGATAAAGAAGTTGTTTCAATCCTCATCTACGTTACTATGCATAGTAAAGACAGAAATCCCATCTTTCTCATTACATCGGATAATTTACTAAAGAATAATGTTCTTACACTGGTTAATAATATGATAAAAGTTAGAACTAATATAGTAGTTAATACTCCCAAAGAATTCCTCGAATTCCTTAGATAGATCATAAGGAATATGTAGATCCTATTAAATTAGGGTGAAACCCTCCTAGCCGAGGGATTCGTCACCGTATCAGTCGATGCGGGCGCTGCCCAACGGCCTGTCATCGGGTTCTATGATTAATCTAGGTGTTAATCTTTAATATTTTCTCCTCCAAAACCCTGTTTCTTCAAATATCCTTTCAAGGTATCTCCCTAGGGAGTTTAGGGTTGAAATAGCATCTCTTCCAACACCATGCAGTATTAATAGTATTTGTGTGGTTGTTAGGGTTAGTGAGTATAGTAGATAGTATAGATCGTCAAATATCATTAGCGAGAACATATCCATAAATTCGATCAACTCCCTATTAGGCTTCTCGATATGTGCATGGGCCCACCAGCTTACCGGGAACATTAGGGGCCATAGAGCTATTAGTATTAATAGTATTGATGAAAGTATCCTTACAGAGTCTCTACGCTCCAATAATAATATGATGATTGCGGACGCGGTTGTTGGTACTAGGTATTGGTGGTTAACCCTCCAATAAGTTGCTGTATATACTATATATGCATAAGCCATGTATAACGGTAGATCCCTCCTATACAGATACCCTAGTAGCACCAATGCTAGCAGTGTTACAGCTGGTATGTACCAGTATTCAATCATGAATAGTGTATCCTTACCACAGCATCCATTAATATATGTTGCTAGACTCGATAACCCATTAAAACTATAGACTACCGGGTAGGTGTATCCCGGTTTAGAGACACTACCCATAGCCTTTATAAAGACCTGTAGACTCTGTGGACATGCTGTGAAGAATGGTATGAATAGTATTGATGCTCCGATAACTATTAGTGTTAACCCCTTAACTCTACGTATCCAGCCCCCCTCTTTAGCTAGTATGTGTATTATGAATATTAATAGGGGATATAGCATGGTTTGCTTAATGGCTATTGAGAGACCCGTTAGGAATAACCCGGTATATCCATATTTATTATTCAAACCATACTTCAAGTAGAGATATGAACCCAGTAATAAAGGTGCTAATGCAACCTGATCAAACATTCCATAGATGCTCGAAATATAGATAGTCATGGGATTATAATAATATATGATCAATGCCAACAATGATCTCTTATAGGAGCGTGTCATATATAGTGCTATAATGTAGGTTATTATCGCTGATAATGTGTCAAATAGTATGAATAATGATTTTGATGCAATGATCCAGTCCATCGGGGCATAGACATAGTATGTGCTACCCTTCCAATAATGTTTAACCGGTGTAGGTGCTAGTAGTCTTAGGGGTGCTAGTAGTAGGATCAATCCTGGACCGTAGACGTACGGCCATCCATAGGGCCAGTCCTCTTCGAGAGCTCTACTCCCATCACTATACATGTAGAAGCATAATCCATGTCTTAGGAAGGTGTCTGTGAATCCGGCAAATTGAGGTATATCGCTACCAGTAGTATAGGGTGCTAACACCCCTCTTAAGACTAGGCCCGGCAGTATGGCTATGACTAATAGTATTATCCTAATCCTCTTATCCAAGACCCATTAACCCGTAAAGTATCGCTACATTAGATAAATATTATCCACATCTATAAGTATAATAATGATTCTATGAGGGGTTATAGGCTATGAATTCACATATTCATAGGGATGTAGTCGATATCGCTAAGGAGCTGATCTCCACGCCGAGCATATCTGGTTCTGAGGGTGAGATAGCCCATATTATAAGGGATAGGCTTGAGGAGTTTGGTGTTGATCGGTCCTTCATAGACAAATATGGGAACGTTATAGGCGTTGTTAAGGGCGGGAGTGATAATGTAATAGTCTTTGAGGGTCATATGGATCACGTGCCCCCCGGCGATCTGGGGCAATGGAAGACCGATCCATATAGACCTGTTATAATCGACGATAAACTATATGGTAGGGGTTCTGTGGATATGAAGGGGGCTATAGCTGCAATGATCTCATCCATAGGTATGCTTGGCGAGGGTTTGGATAGGGATATATACTATGTATTCGTCCCCCACGAAGAGATCTGTGAGGGGGTGTTGTTCGGTAAAGCCCTCGATGAAACATTGAGGATAAAGCCTGATCTAGTAGTACTGGGTGAGGCTACTAATCTAAACCTATATAGGGGTCAGAGGGGTAGGACTGTTATAAGGATCGTTGTTAGGGGTAGATCAGCTCATGCATCTATGCCTTGGGAGGGTTTAAACCCCTTAAAGCCGATAGCTAGACTGATCGTTCGCCTAGATGAGGTTATGGAGCGTCTACCCGGCCATACGGTTCTAGGCGGTTCATCGCTATCACCAACGGTTATAGATTGTAGCCCCGGATTCCCACCGATGATACCGGATAAATGCATCCTTATCCTTGATGCCCGTTTCCCGATACAGGTTAAGAGGGGTAATCTATTGAATGCTCTTAGGAGTGAACTATATGCTTTGAAGAGTATGTATGTTTCCTCCGAACTCGATGTTTTGAGGGAGGAGATAACTACTTGGAGGGGTGTTAAGCTATCTATTGAACACTATTATCCTTCATGGCTAACACCCATAGACCAGATCGATGATATATATGGTAAACTACATACACATAACCCCTATATGAGGATCGGTGTCTGGAGGTTTAGCACGGATGGAGTTTATTCAGCTGGTGTTAGAGGCTATAAGACTATAGGTATAGGGCCTGGCGATGAGAGACTAGCTCATAAACCAAACGAATATGTTCCGGTGAAACACCTATACAAGGCTGTAGAGATCTACTCCCTAATACCATCGATAATCTAGGACGATATTATGGGGGTGTTATTGTGGTTGTGGGTGTTGCCGGTCTCCCATATATGTGTATCGAGTATTCATTATCCATATCCATTCTAACGTTTTGAAGCCTTCTATAGGCTGCATCTATCTCTCCCACCGGGACGTTATGACCCGATAAATAGTTTATCATTGGATCGATACCGTTCAAAGCTTTAACGATCCTATCATGGTATTTCATGTATAGCCTCAGCTTGAAGACCGTATTATTATATACTTCATCATTAACCCTACCTCGGTCTAATTCTAATTTGAGAGTGTATGCTAGCTCCCTCAGATCCATGCATAAGCCCCTCATATACTCTACTATATAATAGGATATCTCCAACCCTTTGTCCCCGGGGTTAAAGGTTTTCACCTCTAATATGTTTACATGGATATACGATATTCTACTACATATTATCGATAGATTGGCCAGCATCTCGTCTAGGATCATATTAGTTGATGTATTATTGCTTGTAGCTAGGCCATTGTTCAGCTCGGTAAGCTTATCCAACACTATGAATAACTGGGTTCTGACAACACGTATTGAGGAAACAGTGTGGGGGAGGATTGATTGTCTCAGATATTCTACACGCTCCACATAGATCCTCGACATAGTATAATATACTATGAAACCAGTTAATACGTTAGTACCGATTAATACAAGTATGAATATCAGCATCCTCATAGACAAGACCGTATCACCGCTAATACTTTGTTACATGTCTAATGAAGAAATGGAGGATATAAAGGTTTAGATTATTTAGTGTTATGCCGCCGCCGGGATTTGAACCCGGGTCACGGGCTTTCCCAGCACCCCACCCCTATCCGAAGTGGAGAGGGGTAGGGGTTTGCTCGAAAGGCCCGCATACTTGGCCGGGCTATACTACGGCGGCATAGTCTATAATGGTATAGTTTCTTACTTCCTTTAAAACCTTTGTTTCTAGACATCCCTCTATATTTTTAATCCATATATTTATTAGGTGGAGGGTGTTAGTAGTATCGTGATATGGGTCTTTATGGATTATTGGGTTAGGAATTGTAAGGGGTGGTTGATGGTGAGGATCTGGGAGATTACTAGGAAGCCTAAGCTTGTTGTCCGAGAGCTTGATCTACCGTTGACTATTGTCCGTGCTCGTGCTCGTAGGAGTGGTGAATTGGTTATTCCTGTGTTGAAGGATTATGTTGAGGATCGGGTTCTCGGCTTCTTAACACCCTTCGAGTTGATCATGCCTACCAGTCATCATACTAGGATTAGGGTTAGGGATTCCCTCAGGGAGCATCCTATACTTGTGCATGATATGACTATTGGTGAGGTTTATAGGAGGCTTAGAGAGCATAGAGTTATTGGTGCTCCGGTTGTTGATAGTTTTGAGGATATGAGGCTTCACGGCGTTGTATCATATATAGATCTTTTAAACTACTTGATCAAGGCTGGATATAAACCTCTGGCTGAGAGTGTTGGAGAGGTTATGACGGTTAAGGATCTGGATAAATACATTGTCACACGTGATGAGAGGGTTAATAGGGTTTGGAGCCGTATAGTCTATCATGGACAGTATGGTGTGGTTGTTGTTAGGAGCCGTGAGGAGCCTATACCTCAGGGTATTGTGACCTTCCGAAACTTTATCGATAAGGGTCGTTGGCTCTTCCACCGCGAGAGCGAGCAACATATTACCTCTCCAGCTAAGATATGGAGGATTATGACCCGTGGTGTACTGGTTGCTACCAGTGATATGCCTATTGAATCCGTTGCTGAAGCCATGTCCCGTCTAGAACTGGTCATGGTTCCAGTTGTTGATCGGAACGGTCATGTTGTCGGTGTATTAACTATCGATGATATCGTGAGGGCTTATATTGAGGGCGCTAAGCCCGGCCGTGTACCCGTTAAGGTTAGGGTTCCACTACCCGTACCAGTATCTGCAGAGGAGAGGTTCTCCTATGTTTCCCGCGAGAGAACTCTGGCACAGGTTCTTGTTGAGAGGGTTAAGCCGGTTGTTCGTGCTGGTATTACTGCTGAGGAGATAGCGTTGGATGAGCTTCCGGCTATAACTATTAATGATACCGTTGAGCATGCCCGTAGGGAGATGTTGAGGCGTAGAACGGATTATCTACTGGTTGTTGATGAGGAGGAGAATATTGTTGGTGTTGTTTCTAAGTGGAATATGCTGTATGCTCTAGGTCTTAAGGGTCCTTTGTGGAGGAGGCGTACCAAGGATAGATACTTCATAGACTATATTATGACTAGGAACGTTCCAAGGGTTTCACCGGATACCCCGGTTGAAGATGTTGCTTTGAGGATGGTTAATTCCGAGTCTGAAGTTGTATTCGTTGTTGATAGGTCTGGCGAGGTTATAGGGTTTATAACTAAGGATCAAATTGTTGAGGCTGCCCGTAAACTACTTGTTGATCTATTGGCTGAGAACATAGTCTTACCCGGTAAGACTGCTAGTGTTCATCCATTCCACAGCCTATACCACACGGTTAATAAGATGAAGGCATTATACCTCGACGCATTAACAGTCTATGATGGATCAAGGGTTCTCGGAGTAATATCGACCAATAGACTACCATTCGTAGCCTTCGAGGATGCTGTTACAGGTGTTAAGAGCCGCCGATTGATCTGGGTCCGTAAACTTGTCCGAGGAGCAGCCCGTAGGGGTAGGTATGTTAAGATAACACCACTACTAGCGATAGATGTCATGGTTCCATATAGGAGATACGTACCGCCAGACACGCCACTACCGAGGATCATAGACATGATGAGGGAGGCTAGGCTAAACGGTATACCGGTGCTGAGCGAAGATAGACAAATAGTAAGTATAGCATCTAAAAACGATATATTGAGAGAACTAGCACGTAGAGCGAAGAAACTGGTAGAGATCGAGAAGAAGAGGATCGAAGAGGAAAAGAAGAGGGTTGAAAAGACAAAAACATAAAACAATAAAGGATTTTAAAGGAAACAACACAGAAATAAATACCCGGAAACAATCCTGCACAAGCGGCGGTCGTCTAGCCTGGACTAGGACGCCGGCCCCCCAAGCCGGAGATCCCGGGTTCAAATCCCGGCCGCCGCACTCCATTCATCACTTATCTAAAATCCATGACAATAAGTTTTGTATCTATTGTGTTTTACAAGATAGAACCGTATTTCTAAGTAAAGAACGTTAATAAACATAAACCTAGAAATTATCATAGGGATACGTCTAAGGAGTTGGGTCTATATGCTATGTGAAACCTTTATCTCGTATTGAGAGAACCTACATATAAAATGCACCTAGAACCCTACCCGAAGAAATTAGAAAAGCGAACCCCCTCATAATACTACATTTGATCGGTGGAACATGAGAGACTCTATACGAATCCCTCTGGCATGATATTAAGGGTTATAGTGATTGAATATAGGGTCTATAATGCCAAAGTAGGTATTTCATCATTCCTTCTATATGCGGATAGGTAAGTGAATAAATAGTTTAGAGAAACTAATTAGTATCAGTATGAATGGGTAAGAGTGGTTAATATGGATTATATTGGTTTCCTATTATGGATGTTTGCGGTAATAGGATTCATATCAGTTATAGTATGGCTTCTTATGATCCTTAGTAAATTCTTTGATACACTCGCGTTTTTTCTAACCAAGATCAAGATTTATATCTATTATCCCATAATAATTAAGATAAATAGAAAGAAGCATAAAGACTATGTTGAAGAATACTTTAATAATTTGCTCTTTCGTGGACAAATTGAATGGCCACTAGCTATAGGGAAGATAAAGATTGAATGGTCAGATGAGGAGAGTGTTAACATCGACCTAGAAGAGGGGCTCCTCCTTGTAAGAGTAAAATATACCGATATAATAGAAGATACCCTAGCTAAAATAGCTTTTCTCTCAGCTCCTTATTTAGTTTCAAAGTATCTTGAACCAGCTTTGGGAGAGAAGTTCTCTAGGCTTGTATCATTTGGTATTGTGGAAAACATTTTACAGACGTATCCCAGAGTCCTAACTAGATTCAAAAACATTCTTTACGAAACTTATGGAAGGGATAGTGAATACAGGGAGATATTGAATATGATAGTTAGAGCTGATGATACCTCTCTCTATAAACACGTATTTCTTTATGAGCTTCGAAGGATATTAGGCATATTTGGTACTAGAGTAGATAGAGATAAGTTAATTCAAGAGCTTAAAGAACTGTTACATATTGTCGCTAATTTAGAGAATATAGATATCCCTGAAGTTTGCGGTTACTATGTTAATCTAACGATTGTACGGGTTGGTAAACTAGTAAAGGTTGTATCTGAACTTTGGGAACCCTACATTCAATATATTAGAAACAGGTTCAAGGAATGTCCTGATCTACAGCGGATTTACCTAGTTTCTGCAGGAAAATTTAAGACAAAGGCTGCTGAAGGACTTATTAAATTTATGAAAGAGAAGTTGCCGAATATAGAATTGCTTGATAGGTTTGAGTATAAGGCTAGATACTACAAGGGTAAAACCAATATTCCATATTTAGTTGTTATTATGGAGTTCAAGTAGGCTTTAGAGGAGGAAAATCGATGTTACATACGTGCTTTTCTGATACGTCTAACTCTTTCAGCAGCTTCTACTAGACACTCTATCCTATTACAGACTAGTTTTACCTCTCCATTCTCCTTATATAGTCCACCTAGATTCTCTAGTGATAATCGACGACCACAAATCGCACATCTAAGTTCTCCATGAGCTAATTTCTCGTAAAGTCCTAGCTTCTTCAAGATATTCTCCAGATCGCTATCATGTATTCCTTTTACTATATTAATAGCTTTAGCCATTGAATCATCCCATTTACATCTTCATCCTTAAAGCCTATTAAATATATTTATACCTGATATATAAAATAATGGATCCATCAATTTGTATTACATTCGCAATGCTATTAAGACTTGAAAATGAGCTACTCGATAAGTTATTCTATGATAATATAAGCTCCTATAGACAGTATCGTTTCACCTATTCTAAAGGAAATAAAAGATTTAGCCGGAGGTCCTAGGTTTTAATTCTAACCACTATATTAAATAGGATCGGATTGTCTCATAGTTTTGGTTTAGAGCTCTTATCCTATGTGGGGGTTAAACGTTAATTATATTTGTTTAACTATGTATTTTATAGGTGTTGTATTGTGGGGAGGTATAGGGTTAAGGTGCATAGGAAGGGTTTGATCGTTATTCCCGCTGAGGTTAGGAGGAGGCTTGGTATATGTGAGGGTTCTTATCTGGAGCTTGTTGTTGAGGATAATAGTATACGTTTAATTGTCCCCCGGAGTCTTAGAGATGCCTTCGGTGTTGATGGTGAAAAGGCTTTGGAGGTTGCACGGCTTATCAGTGCTTCTAAGAGGGTTGAGGTTGAAGAAGAGATACGTTCTTGATGCGGGGGTATTGGCATTATACTTTGCTGGGAGTAGGGATGCTAAGAAATATATAGATATGATATATGATGGTGTAGTGGAAGCATTTATGTGTGAGGTTAATGTGGCAGAGTTTCTATACAACTATGGTAAAGCATTCACTACTACGTAATAGCCCGATAAATATCATAGGTGTAGATGAAGGCCTAACTATCGAGGCTGCTAAACTCAAACTTAAATACTATAACGTATTATCACTAGCAGATTGCTATTTGATAGCATTAGCTAAACAGAGGAAGGCGGTGATAATAACGATGGATCAAAACATAAAGAGTGTTGATGAAACACCCGTAACACTATTACAGATTCAAAAACCACGTAAAGGATAACTTCCCGAGATATCTATGTTATCCATAGTCCTTTAGAACCAATAGTAAAACACACTATAATACTTAATCGGATGTTTCCCATATATGGTTTTATATACTTCTATACGTATATACGTATACTGGGTGATATTATGGTTTATAAGAGGAAGCTTACCCTGAGTATAAGGGGGGATCTTATTGATGAGGTTAAGAAGATTGTTGTGGAACGTGGTGAGAGTTTAAGTAGTGTTGTGGAGAAGTATTTTGAATATCTAGTATTTACTAGGTGGGTCGATGAATTAGCTAGGGATCTAGAGCTTGGATCGCTGGAACCCACAACTAGTTCCGAGATACCTAGTGGTAGGCCTAAGGGTTTTGATACAGCTCGTATAGTTAGGGAGTTGAGGAATAAACGTAGTGGGATGATCGGGATTGACGATACATGAGGGGATCTATTATCTCGATACCAGTGCTCTAGTTAAGAGATATGTTGAAGAACCTGGTACTAAGATTATTGATGGGGTCTTCGATGATGCGTATAAGGGTGTGAAAACGATCTCATTCTCATACTGGAATCTTGGGGAAGCAGTAGTGGTCTTCGATAAGTATGAGAGGATTATCGGAGTTGACGCGAAGAGGTTATTAAGGGATATGTTAAGGGAGATCAAGACCCTAGCGAAACTTCATAGGATCATAATGATAGGCATAGATCCGTTAATACTTAGGAGATCCATAAATGTAGCGTTAAAACATCACATCTACATAGCAGACGCCCTACAGATCATTTCAGCCAGAGAATCCAAAAGCACACTATTCATAACAGCCGATAAACAACTAGCCCATATTTCGGAAATAGAGGGATTAAACATCCTACTACTCCCGACGCCAAAATAAGGTGGAGACATAAAACAAAATAAGCTTCCCTACGACTACATCAGAGACTATAATGATACTAACACAAAGATATAGAATCAAGACATATAAGAAGACACAACTCCTACCACCAAGTTAAAAACTAAAATATCCCTTAATACATTGTTCATAAATCTTATACTCTATAAATGTGATCTATACCAACCGAACCCAGGGGTTCGCGATGAACACTATGGATCGTTGGAACAACAAATCAAGATTAACATAAAATTTTTAAACAACCACAACAATACAATAACCCCAGTAGAAAACAAATAAAACTGAAATCTCCGTAGATCCCGCTGTAGTTGAACGGGACATTTACATCAAAGACTACTTGTAGAAAACAAATAAAACTGAAATTGTCATCGCTGAAGGATAGTCTATACCTGAATCCAAATATGAGATAGTAGAAAACAAATAAAACTGAAATTGGAATACGTCGAGCATGGATTAAAGCCCCCTTCTATGAGGGCTCTATCGAGTAGAAAACACATAAAA
>JALVIT010000138.1 GCA_027028545.1 Desulfurococcales archaeon | reverse complement strand
AATACACGTGTATCCTCCTTCGAAACCGTTTTTACGGAGTTGTGGTCGAAGTGATCGTGTGTTACGAGTACTAGATCTGCTTTAACCCTAGGTTTTTCCAATCCTATACTAACCCCGTCATGGGGGTCGAATACTATGGTGTATCCATTATCCCTCCTCAAATATACACAGCTATGACCACACCATCCAATGATCAATACCTTCCACCTAGGAGATGGTTAATCCTTATATTACCCATGGATGATTCCTCTATAAATGATACGAATTCCGAGGTTATTTTAAATTATTCCCCTCTAGGTGTTGGGTTGTGGATGTAATGTATTTGCTCGGTGTTTTAGGGATCATATTGATCACTATTCCATCCGCTATATTCTTCCTACTATACATTGTCTTCTACAATTATGGGAGGAGATATGTATCCCCTATAAAGGATTTCAGGTATCAGGATGAACTTGTTTCAATAATAATACCGGTGAGGAAGGAGCCTTTAGAGCTAATGGATGATGCGCTGAGGAAGTTATCCGAGTGGAGGAATACCCGTTTAGAAATAATACTTATATCCGATGACGAACTAAGGGATTTCGAGAAGATTAGGGAACTTATACTTGATTGGAGGAGCCGTGGATTAAACATAGTCTTAATGTGGCGCGAAGAACCCCGTGGATTCCGTAGTGGCGCGTTGAATGATGCTCTAGGTGTTGTTAGGGGTAGATACCTCTACATAATGGATGTCGATAGTAGACTCAACGAATCCTTCATACATAAAGCTGTAGCATTGATAAAGAGGGGGGTTGTAGCAGTTGTCGCTAGATGGACGGGTAAGAATATGGATAGTAGGATAGCTGAAGCTATAGCTGCATCGATGAAATTTGTTGTAGATGCACTGTATAGGGGTAGGAGTAGTCTAGGACTACCAGTATTCCCGGTCGGGACGGGGACAGTATATAATACAGAATTTATCAAGAACGTGCTTAAAGGCTGGGATGAGAGGAGGATCCAGGATGATATGGATATAGGTGTTAGGATAATGAGGCTTGGAGGTAAGATATTGTTCATAGATGATGAACCAGTATATGTAGAGGTCCCACGGAGATATCGTAGCCTAAGGATCCAGCAGGAGAGGTGGAGTTATGGTGCAACGGATGTAGCTATTACTAGGTTCTGGGATATTCTTAGAAGCCCCCAGCCATGGTATGCGAAGCTTGAAGCCTATTACTTCCTCCTCCAGTATCTGCCTGCCTCTCTAGTCTTTTTCGGCTTCATACTATTATCAGTCTCAGCCTTCTCTCTAGTTGTTGACATGTTTAGTGTTTTCTGGTGGCTTGGACTACCATGGCTTATATTCGCCGCGATATATTCATACCTCTATATTAGGAGTCTAGGCGAGATGGGTTATTCTAGATGGATGGGCCTCGTAAATTTGGGCAGGTCAGCAGCTATAACTACAGCATTAACGCCGACACTAACTGCAGCGATCTTTAGGGCTCTGATCAGGAGACCATTCGTATATAAGAGAACCCCTAAGGGTAGTTTAGAGGGTATTAGGAGTAGCTATAGGGTTCCATGGGAGCTATTATTCGGATTATTCATTCTATCCGTAGGGGTGTATGAGCTGGTACTTGGTTTAACATATACTGGTATATGGTCTATAACTTATTCCCTCGGATACATATATGTATGTATAAGGTTTATACACGATGTTCTTCACAGATAACCGTATATGGTTTCTCCAAAGACTCTATGAGGAACACATCAACTCTATCCCCAACACTATACTTCATAGAATCCATATATGGAGAGGCAGCATCTAGGAATACATCACCACACTTCACAACTAGGAGGATATAGTTCCTCCTAAAGAGTTTATCCTCTATAATACATCTCGAACCCTCTCTAACCCCTAGGGAGAAGGATGGTATGACTACACTACAACCCCCCTCTACATCTACACCGAATTGCTCCGCGAACCATTCAGACGATACAATATTATGCTTCCAGAATCTAGCCGTTTCGATCTTCGACGGAGACCAGTACAGGTTTAATGGATCACCATGATCTATGATCCTACCATTATTTATCAATACTATATAATCAGCCAATTCAAGTGCTTCATCAAGATCATGTGTTACATGTATTATCGTAACCCCCGTCTCACGTTGTAGCTTCTTCAACTCTCTACGAAGCTCCTCCCTCAACAATAGGTCGAGATTACTGAACGGTTCATCGAGAAGCAGTATCTCGGGCTTTAATACGAGGGCCCTAGCCAAAACTATCCTTTTAGCCTCACCACCACTCAACTGCTCCGGATACTTATCCAGTAGATGCTTTATGTGTAGAAGGTTTGAAACCCACTCGATCCTAGCCCTAATACTTCTACGGTCATAACCCATAGCCTCTAATCCGAAGGCTATATTATCCCATGCAGTCATGTGTGGGAATAATGCTGTCTCCTGGAATACCAGTGCTAGGTTACGCCTCCACGGCGGTAGATCCGTTATGTCTTCTCCATCTAGAAAAACCCTCCCACGATCGGGCTTCTCCAGTCCTGCGATTATCCTTAATAGCGTCGTTTTCCCAGCACCACTTGGTCCGAGGACTACATTTATCTTACCCCTATAGAAGAGTATGTTTATGTTCTTGAGAGC
Organism: Desulfurococcales archaeon; assembly: GCA_027028545.1. GTDB lineage: Archaea > Thermoproteota > Thermoprotei_A > Sulfolobales > Desulfurococcaceae > JALVIT01. The sequence goes on along the minus strand of JALVIT010000138.1, from coordinate 6,786 downwards.
AAATATACTTCCATATCTCTTCGATACATTTACTAGTCTAATCACCTGATCTCAACCCCCTCACCCCTCTTTATAATTGGTAGGAGTAGTGTTGTTGTGAATAGTAGTAGTATGGTGGCAGCCGATGCAGATGCCTGCCAATCCCTAACTCCACGGAAGGCATATATTGAGAGGCTTAGGGTCAGTGTATCGGTTGATGATAGGAAGTATGTTGCCGAAAATTCACCGATACTTATCACTAGGCTGAATACTATCAGCGTTATTATAGCTGGCTTCATTAAGGGGTATAATACCCTGAATAGGAAGGGCAGCCCCTTCTCACCGAATAGTTTAACTATGTCAAAATATATCCTTTGTATACGGTTATACCCCGATCTAAGTATTCTTAGAGCTATTGGTAGAGCAACTATTGTATGGGCAAATATTATTAGTAGTGGGAGGGGTAATGTATAGCTATACGTCCTTAACAACCCCATACTAAGCGTTAGAGGGCTTATAGCCAGTAGCCCCAGATATAACGGATCTATAATCTCAGAACCATAAAGCACTAGTATTGTTGAAAGGGTTAATGTTAAGATTGCTGTCATGAATGCGAAGTATATAGTGTTAATATAGATCCTTGAAACGGATACTCCAACCGGGATTACATAGTTTGGATTAAACATCTTCAAGTAACCCTCAACACTAAACACGCCGCGATAGGGATCTATAAAGCTATAGTATGGTATAACTAGTAGTGGAGCGATCAAGTATATGAATACAATATATGTTGAAACCATGAATAATAAATGCTTACCACGGCTAATCACTGGTTTAATCCTAAACCTACCTACAGGTATCCCTGTTTTCCCACCGGCAAATATGTTCATGTAGACAAGGATCGCTACTAATACAAATAGCACTAGGAACTGGATGAAAGCTATCGCTGCGGCGAAATGCGTATTAAATGATAGTTTATAGTAGCGGTAAATATAGACTTCAAGGGTTGAATACCTTATACCGCCTAGGCTTAACGGTATTGCAAAGCTTGTGAAGCAGTAGATGAATATTATTATGGATGAAGATATTATAGACCTATAGGAGGCTGGGAGGATCACCCTCCTAATAACACCTAGTATCCTACCCCTAGAAAACAGTGTTAGTACATCGACATACTGTCTCTGAATCCCCGTGAGTGAGGTGTATATGAAGTTCATAGCTAGTGGTATGTTATAGTATGTGTGTGCAGTTATTATAGCCCAAAAACCCTCACCAAATACGATGAATCCAGGTATTCTAGATGTTAGGAATCCATACCTACCATATAGGAGTGTGAAACCAGTTACAACGATCATTGGTGGAGCCATGAATACTAGGAAGCTTATCGTCCGAATAATCCTCTCCCCCGGAATACTAGTTAGTGTCATCATTACCGCTACTAGGAATCCTATTGCCACCGATAATAATGTGCTGATCGACGCCTGTGTGAATGTGAAGTATATGGAGTGTCTTATATTCGGCTTACCCAAAACCTCTACTAGATACCTTAGGGTTGGAACACCATGATCATCTATAAATGCATCCTTTAAACCATATATAACTGGGAGATAGATCATTAGGGTTAGGATAGATAATATTATTATATGTTGAAAAACCCCGCCATAAAAAACATTCTTAATCCAGTGCTTAACCCGCAACTGCCTGCTCCCATTCATCAAGCCATTTATCGAGGTTCTGCTCTATCTCGCTCTGTGTTAGTTTGATATTAGCTATTTCTACATTTAATGGATTTACAGCATATTTATATACATCGGGTAGTTCGACGTTCTTATTAGCTGGATACATCCAATTATTCAACGGGATCTCCCTTTGAACCTCTACGCTTAGGAACCACTCGATGAATTTCTTAGCTTCCTCGGGATGGGGTGCTCCATTAACTATACCTATACCCTCGATCTGTAGCCATGCAACCGGTTTACCGTTTACATGTGCTAGTGCAGCCTTATATCTTGTAGAATTGTAGAAGTACATCGAGTATGCTGGGTCTGTCCCATAGCTCACGACTATGTGATATTGCTCCTTCAGGAATAGATCATATGCATCTCCCCAGCCCTTCTCAACCTTAGGTTTAACCCGGGTCCACCAATCCTTCCAGTCTTCTCCCAAATATTTATCATATACTGCTATCTCGTATAATAGGAAGCTTAAACCAACACTGCTAGTCCTTGGATCCTCAACTATTAGTGTTGATGCTAGGTCTGGGTTGTAGAAGGATTCGAATGTTAGGTTTTTCATCGTTGTTTCGTTAATATATTTTGTATCGTAGACGAAGGCTATGAGTCCATAATCGTATGGTATAGCGTAGTGTTCCGGATCGTATGATTCTATGAGCCAATCATATATTTCATCTATATTTCTCGGAGTATACTTCATCAATACATTGTTCTCCTTAGCCTTTACTATCTGGATGTTATCTAAACCTATGACTACATCGGCTTCAACCCTGCCGGATTTAACCTCCTCGATAAGTTTGGCCAGCATCTCACCCGTACTGGCGAAGTATCTTACCTCAACCTTTATGCCTGTTTCATTGGTGAATTTCTGGAATAGCCTCTCTCTAAGCTTCTCTTCTTCCTTACCCCATGCTAGTAGGCTGTCATATGTGTATATGACTACCTTCCTCTCTCTAGCACTGGTTTGGGTTGGTGTTAGGTATCCGGTGTAGTATAGGTATGTTAATGTTGTTATAACGACGACCATGATTATTATGATCGCTATCAGTGTCTCCCTCCTCATAGGGCATCACCAGTATCTATCTATAGAAAACTGGGTTATCAATATATTGATAACCTGGTTATCATAGGCTATATTGATAAGGGTTCATCTAGTTTAACAATTATCCTAGATTAGGTATTGATGGGGCATAGATGTATTGCCTATAAGATACGCCCGTAGAAGATACAGGGATGAAGAGATATATGCAATGCTTAGACCATACGTTGCCGAATGGTTTAGGAGAAAGTATAAAACATTTACACCGCCCCAGAGATACGCTATACCATTGGTTAAGAAGGGGAGGAACATATTAATATCGAGTCCAACCGGTACTGGTAAGACACTAGCAGTATTCCTAGGTATACTAGATGACCTATATAGGATCGCTGAGGAGAGGGGTGAGCTGCCTGAGGGTGTATATGTTGTATATGTGAGCCCGTTGAGGGCTCTAAATAATGATATTCGTAGAAACCTCCTAACACCTATAAGGGAGATTAAAGAGATAGCTGGGGAAATGGGTTATGAGATCCCCGAGATAAGAGTTGCTGTTAGAACTAGTGATACAACACCATATGAAAAACAGAAAATGCTCAGAAACCCGCCACACATACTCATAACAACTCCGGAGAGCCTCGCAATAGCCCTCAACGCTCCAAAGTTTAGGGAGAGGCTTAGGAATACCAGGATCATAGTTATTGATGAAATACACGAGTTAGCTAGTAGTAAGAGGGGTAGTCATCTAAGTCTAAGCGTTGAGAGACTAGAATATCTAACTGGTAGGGAACTGGTAAGGATTGGTTTAAGCGCTACAATAGCCCCCCTAGAAGAGGTTGCAAAGTTCCTAGTAGGATTTAGAGATGACGGGGAGTCTAGAGGCTGCTACATTATCGATGCTAGGTTCTCAAAACCGATCGATATCCGCGTAATATCCCCGGTTAAGGATCTAGTCCATGCACCCGCTGAGGAGATAAACAATTCCATATATAAAACACTGATCAAGCTAATAAAGAGGCATAGGACAACACTAGTATTCACAAACACCCGTAGCGCTACGGAGAGGGTTGTATATAAGCTTAGAAGGATCATGGAGAAGGAGAAGATAGCTGATATAGATGAGGTTGAAGCCCATCACAGTAGTCTAAGTAGGGATTTAAGGCTTGAGATCGAGGAGAAGCTTAAACAGGGTAAGCTTAAGGTTGTTGTATGTGTACCTGGTGAATCACTAATATATACTAATCGTGGGCCCCTCAAGATAAGGGAGTTATATAGGAGGAATGGTAAAGATCTGAAAATACTCTCATACGATAAGACAAGTAATAGGATAGTATATGGTGGATTTAGAGATATTTCGAGGATAGATTATAATGGATATGGTTATAGGATAGAGACTTCTAAAGGCTTTACAATTAAATGCACACCCCAACATAAATTCCTCGCAAAGATCAATGGAGGGGTTAAATGGGTTGACGCTGAAGAGCTTAGAGTTGGGGATAGTGTAGCTGTTATAGATACTCTATCAAATAACATGTTCTTCGACAAGATCGTTGGGAAGGATAGAGTTTACCTAAAGACAGTCTATGGAGTAATAGATTCGGAATACGGAAACTATATCGTTAACGGATTTATATCAAAGAATAGCTCCACAAGCTTAGAACTCGGAATAGATATTGGATATATAGACCTAGTAGTATTACTGAGTAGTCCTAAAAGTGTTTCAAGACTACTACAGAGGATTGGTAGAGCTGGACACCATATAAGACAGGTTAGTAAGGGTAGGGTTATAGTTGTTGATAGAGACGATCTGGTTGAATGCACTGTTTTAACCAGGGCTGCATATGAGCATAGGATCGATAGGGTTAGGATCCCTAGAAACCCGCTGGACGTATTAGCACAGCATATAGTTGGCATGTCCCTAGAGAAGAAGTGGGATGTTCGTGAAGCATATAGGGTTATACGGAGGAGCTATACATTCCATACACTACCATGGGAGGATTACATCAATGTATTGAGATATCTATCCGGTAGGTATGGTGAATGGTTCGAGCATGCAAAGATCTACTCGAAGATATGGTTTGATGAAGAGGAGGGCGTGTTCGGCCGGAAGAGGGGCGTTAGACCAATATATTACGAAAATATAGGGACTATACCCGATGAAAGTAAGGTTCACGTCTTCACAATTGATAGGAAATATGTCGGCGACCTAGAGGAGGCTTTCGTGGAGAATCTACTCCCCGGAGACATATTCGTATTAGCCGGTAGAACCTTCGAATTCATAAATGCCTATGGCTTCAAAGCCCTAGTAAAACCCGCCGATGGCGTTAAACCAACGGTTCCAAGCTGGTTTAGCGAGATGCTACCATTAGCATATGATTCAGCACTGGAGGTTGCACGTTTCAGGGGTTTAGTTGCTGAGATGGTTAAGAGTATGGATAGGGATAGGGTGGTGGAGATCCTACGTAGGAGGTATAGACTGCAGAAGCATGCTGCAGAGTCGATATATGAGTATATTAGGGAGCAGCTATTATTTGCAGGGATCGTTCCGGACGATAAACATATATTAATAGAGATATTCGATGAACCCCTCACTCGGAATATAATTGTCCATAGCCTAGTTGGTAGGAGGGTTAATGCAGCCCTCAGTAGAGCATATGCCTACATTGTTGGTAGGGAGCTCGGAGAGAATGTTAAGGTTACTGTAACGGATAATGGATTCATGCTGACAATACCTAGGAGATACAATGCTGACTGGAAGGAGCTATTCCTAAGGCTGAGACCGGATAATATAGAGGATATATTGAAGAGGGTTCTACGTAGGACTGAGATGCTTAAGAGGAGGTTTAGACACTGTGCTGTCAGATCACTAATGATCCTTAGAAGGTATAGAGGTCATGAGAGAAGCCTTACAAGGATACAGTTAAATGCTGAGGAGCTCCTCAAAGCAGTTGAAGAAATACCTGGATTCCCAGTTTTGAAGGAGACCTATAGGGAGATATTGGAGGATTATATGCATATTGATGCTGCAAAGGAGGTTTTATCGAGGATACACTCCGGAGATATAGAGCTCATAGTTATAGGCCCGAATAATCTACCAAGCCCCTTCGCCCATAGCATTGTTGTCCATGGATATAGCGATGTGGTGTTGATGGAGGATATACGTAGATTACTAGCCGAGCTACATGATAGGGTTATAGAATATATTAGGATGAAGAGGGGGTCTCAGTCTTCTCCTCCTTCTTAATGCTGAGTGTTTTCTCAATGATTTTGTCCGGTATGTTGAATACCTCCTTAGCGATTATAGCTACGTATTCATCGCTGGGTGTTGATTGTGGGAATCCCAGTCTAAGGGCTAGTGCTCTCTTATAAGCCTCTTTATAGGCTCTATTCCTTATCTCACCCCTATATATACCCTCAGCTATCTTGAAGGCTATGTAGAATCTAACATAGTTTCTAATAGTCTTCTCTTCCTCCGGAAACGCCTTCATGGTTTCCTTAAGTATTCTAGAGAATCGCTCCTCATCCGTGAATCCCAGCACAGCCTTTGTAAACTCCACCCTCAGCATTCTAGCCAGCGTATTACTATCTATAACTCCGGATGGTGATGCACCCTTCAAGATGTTTCTAGCTGATTCGTAATCCCCCTGCAGGATCCTATCTATGACCTCCTCATAGATTCTCTCAAGGTAGAAGATCTTGTTGAATAAACCGGGATATTCCTCATGTAGACCCAGACCATACTTACCTATGACGTAGAGGCTACTCATCTCCTTATCATATATGTCCTGGGGTGTTGCTTTACCCTTCAATGGCTTCAACTTATATCTTTCATATGTTTTCCTCAGTAACTCGACGGCTTTACTCCGATCTATTAATTCTCCCCTCTTAATCATCTCGCTTAAAAGATTTATAGCTAGCTGGATCCTCCTCTTATACGGTTTTCTCTCACTCATTTCTTCATCCTCAAATACCTTTCTATCTCTCTCGAAAACATTCTCTTAATAGCTATTTCCTGCCCTTTTAGACCAGTATATACTC
>JALVIT010000137.1 GCA_027028545.1 Desulfurococcales archaeon | reverse complement strand
CCTATCAATTATTCCGGCGACGATGTTCTCCGGTGATGGCAGTCCCGATCTCTCTATGATCTTCCTTATATGGCTCATACTTATTCGCCACTGACTCTAAATATATTATTCTGATTATTAAGATTACTTAGTTATAGTCTTCGATCACAGCGGTGTATATTATGCCTAGATGCCGTGTATGTGGTAGGAGGGCTAAATACTATGTTCCATGGAGTAATGCATGGTTTTGCCCGGAGCACTTCATCAGATATGTTGAAAGGAGTGTGTTTAGGGTTTACGAGAAATATATTGGGGGGAGGCATAGGAGGGTATTATTTGCTGTGAGTGGTGGTAAGGATAGTGTATCCCTCCTACACATACTAGCTCCAAAACTCTTATCTGAGGGGGTTGATGTATCGATCCTATTCATAGATCTAGGTATTGAGGGCTATACTAGTAAAGCACTGAAAATCGTTGAGGAGAATGCATCAATGCTCAAAATACCATTAATAGTCTCCAGGCTGAGGGATTATGGATACACTATAACTGATGTAGCTGAGCTATACTTTAAGAAGTTGTTAAGGAGACCGGTCTGCAGTATATGTGGGATGGTGAAGAGATACCTTATGAATAGAATAGCTTATGAGGAGGGATATGATCTAGTGTTAACGGGTCACACCCTAGATGATGCTGCAGCCTTCACACTAGTAAACATATTATCGGGGAGGATCGACGAACTCGTAAAGATCAAGCCATATAATCCCGGAAACCATAAACTCATAGCCCGTGGTAAACCATTACTGTTTACATATGAGGCTGAGACCAAATGGTATGTTGAAGCCAGGAATCTACCGGTATTAAGGGTTAAATGCCCCTACACACCAGTTGAGGAGGGATTGGTTTCAGAGATCAAAGCCATGCTCCACAGATTGGAGGAGAGGCATCCGGGTATTATGAGGATGTATATGAGGAACCTCATAGATAAGCTACAGCCAGCGATCTCCAGGGAGATTAAGGAGTCTAGACTAGTCTATTGTAGTGTATGCGGTATGCCTTCATCAACAGATCCATGTGGATTCTGCAGAATTAGAAGTAGGATATTGGAGTTGAAGAGAGGGGTTGAAGGGTAGGAGTTTATTCTATCTATATATAACTATAATATTTGTATCTATTAGTCTAGCTGGACCCCTAGTATATGTATCCGGTGCTCCGGGAGGGGTTTGTGCATTTTGGAGACTGCTATTATCATCCATAATGATCCTGCCATTCTGGATTAGGGAGAGGTATTTTAGTATCATACAAATATTCTCAGGCGTTATGCTCGGACTACATATGGCTTTATGGATGGAAAGCCTCTTTTATATCCCGATAGGCGTTAGCACAGCTATAGTTGTATCCTATCCGATCTATAGTTTATTCATAGATAGATACATATTCGGGGAGAGGATTACTATGAAACATGTAATCGGTGTGTTAGTCGGTGTTATAGGTATTTTCATATTCTTCTATCAGAGCTTCCATGGAATACTGGATCCTGTTGGTGTCCTACTAGCACTTTTAGCAGGCTTCTTCGCATCTCTATACTTCTCGATGGGTAGGTATATGAGGGGTAGGCTTGGAGTAGGGCTTATATCCTATATCTTCCCGGTATATGCTGTTAGTAGTGTGATCGCGTTAATATATGTATTAGCTGTGGGGGAGGAGCTATACGGTTATCCGTTAACAACATATATATACTTCATACTATTAGCGGTAATACCTATGTTCGGTGGACATACACTGCTAAACTATCTATTAAAGTATTATAAGACCAGCATGCTTACATCCATAGCTTTGCTAGAACCCGTTGGTGCATCGCTCATATCATACTTTTTCCTAAACCAGGTATTGGGGTTGGAGCAAATTATAGGTATGATCCTTGTAATAATAGGTATATTCATGGTCGTAGGTAGAGAGTAGTTTAGCTGAACTCCCTAGTAATCCTCCTATATATTATTAGTGGTGCTATGAAGAAGAGTATTACCAGTATTATGGATAGAACTATTGCTAGTGTTAGGACTATACTGGTTAGACCGGGTGTTCCGGCGCCGAAGCATATTGGTATGAAGAATATTATTATACATCCACCAACACCTACACTAGTATTCCCACCCCCTCCACCATGGCTAGGCTGTGTTGACGGGGTTCCGACAGCTAGTATTGATGCTAGGAATACTAGTATAAAGCCTGTAATTATTATCAATATACCTATGAATACTAGATCAATATCCTTCATAAATCTCACCTTGGAAGGGGATAGTAGAATAATAAGTATACTATAACCATTAACACTATTGCTAAAACTATCAATAATATAGCGATCTTAGCGTTGGATGCAAATAGTATTGGGATCGGACCTATAAGTATAATACCTCCACCCTCAACCCTCCCTCCACTTCTTCTAGCACTGGACATTAACCCTATTATCATCACTATAAAGCCGATAAATATCATGATAATACCGATGAGTAGTAGTTCATTAAGCATATCTATCCCCAAATATTAGGATTGAATATTTACACCCTATAAAATAACATCACGGTATTATTTTGTTTATGCTAGACTCTTTTTCCCAGTTCCTCAGCTATCGTATGATATCTTTTATCCTGTAGAAACATTATCATTTGTTTGGTGAGCTGTATTGAGACCATTGATTCGCCTATTACCCTCCTAGCCCAGTCTGTTCCACCCATTGATTCTATCTTTATAAAACCCCTACTTATTAGGAAGTTTACAGCTTCTATTATTTTCTCTCGAAGTACTGGTTCTTCGTTTAAAGCTATCTTGAACGTATTTACTCTATTTATTATATCGTTTATCGATAATATCCTGTATATTATTAGTAATCTCAATATATCAGCTATAAGCCTATGTTTAGGATCGCTACTTGACGCTATAATATATAGTAATTGTTCCCTTGTAAGAAATACTTCATTCATCATTTCCAGATAGTCCCCGCTCCTACTCTATTTGAGAGGTTTATTAGTTGTCTTTATATTGTTGAGGTATTACCGCTATATTCAATAGATACATTTTGTATCTTAATCATAGATAATGTTTTAACCACCACTCCCTTTATAATTTATACGATAGAATAAACCATGTAGATTGTGGGGTGTAATAGGGTATTGATGATCGAGGTCAGATGGCATGGACGTGGAGGTCAGGGTGCTTGGACGGCTGCCAACCTATTAGCTATGGCTGCAGCTATTGATGGAAAACACGTTCAAAGCTTCCCGGCCTTCGGACCAGAGAGATCCGGTGCACCGATCCTAGCCTTTACCAGGATTAGTGATAAACCGATAGATCTGCATAGTATGGTTTATGATCCAGATATTGTTGTCGTATTAGATCCGACACTACTGAAAAACGTTAAGGTTACTGAGGGGTTGAAGAAGGGTGGATTAATAGTTGTAAACTATGAGGGTTCGCCGGATAAGCTATACCAGTTGCTGGGGATAGGTAGGGGTGAGTATAGGGTTGTGATAACCCCGGCTACGAAGCTAGCATTAGAGATACTTAAGAGGCCTATAACCAACACAGCTATGATCGGTGCATTACTGAAGGCTGAGAAACTTGTTAGATTTGAGAGTATTGAGAAGGCTCTATATGAGAGATTCCCCAAACCCATAGCTGAGAGAAACGTTGAGTTGATCAAGAAGGCTTATGAAGAAGCCCGGGAGGTGTAGATTTATGAGTCAACCCCGTGGTTGGAAGGAGCTCCCAATAGGAGCCGTACCCTTTAGGTTATCAACGGATTATAAGACTGGTGATTGGAGGGCTCTCAGACCAGTTGTTGATATGAATAAATGTGTTAAATGTATGTTGTGCTGGATATTCTGCCCCGATATGGCGATCATATGGGATGGTGAGAAGATCCTGGTAAACTACGACTACTGTAAGGGCTGTGGCATATGTGCACATGAATGCCCGGTTAAAGCAATAGACATGGTTCCAGAACCATCCGAGTAGGAGGTGTATATGTCGTGACTGAAGCAGTTACACCCAAAATACCCCTCGAGAAGCAGAAGCTGTTAACAGTTAATGGTGATGAAGCGGTTGCATGGGCTGCTAAGCAGAGCCTCGTAGATGTTGTTGCAGCCTACCCAATAACCCCCCAAACGATCATTGTCGAGAAGTTCTCGGAGTTCGTAGCCAATGGAGAGGTTCATACAGAGTTTGTACCCGTTGAATCGGAGCATTCAGCTATGAGTGCATGTGTAGGTGCTGCAGCAGCTGGTGCCCGAGCATTCACAGCTACAGCTGCTAATGGCCTAGCGTTGATGTGGGAGATCCTATATATCGCCGCCAGCCTTCGACTACCAATAGTCTTAGCCGTTGCCAACCGTGCACTCTCTGCACCGATCAACATACACTGTGATCATAGTGATGCTATGGGTATGAGGGATTCTGGCTGGGTTCAGCTGTTTGTTGAGAACGTTCAGGAGGCTTATGATACAACTATACAGGCATTCAGGATCGGTGAGGATGAGAGGGTGTTATTACCGGTAGCTGTGAATCTCGACGGATTCTTCCTAAGCCATACGTTGGAGAACATCCATATACTGCCTGATGAGGCTGTCCACGAATTCTTAGGAGGTTATCGTAAGGTTCCAAAGGTTAAGGTCGACTACTTCGAGGAAGAGGTTCCATTAATGCTGAACCCTGCTAGACCATTAAGCTTCGGACCACTAGACCTATACGACTACTACTTCGAGCATAAAATGCACCAGATCGAGGCTATGAAGCGTGTCCCAGAGGTTGTCCGCGAGGTTAACGAGGAATGGTATGCTCTAACCGGTAGGAGATATGGTGATGGAGTACTAGTACCCTACGAGGTTGAGGATGCAGATGTAATAGTAACCGTGCTGGGAAGCACTGCTGGAACGGTTAGACACATTGTTAAGAAGCTTAGAGGGGAGGGTAAGAAGGTTGGTATGGTTAGGATCAGGATGTTCCGCCCATTCCCACACAAAGAGCTGGCTGAGATACTTAAGGGTACAAAGGTTGTAGGAGTTATGGATCGGGCTATAAGCTTCGGAAGCTATGGTCCAAGCTTCCTAGAAATAAACACTGCACTATACGATCTGAAGGAGAAGCCTCTACTAGTAAACTATGTCTACGGGCTTGGAGGTAGGGATGCACCACCAGCATTGATCGAGAAAATGTTTGAGGAGTTGCTAAGGGATGCCGAGAAGGGATTCGTGGAGAAGAAGCTCAGATTCCTAGGTGTTAGAGAGTAGAGGAGGGGGTGTATAGGTTATGGCTCAACAAACCTTACCCCAGGTCCCGATTAAGAAGGGTGAACCAGCCTATAAGCTATGGATATTTGAGCCAGGCTGGAAGGGTGAACTACCACTAATACTCAACCCTAGACAATTGGCTGAGCAGAAGAGGCCAGCCATACTACCTGGTCATAGATTGTGTGCTGGATGTGCTGCACCGATAATCGTTAAGCTGGCTAGCTTCGCCTTCCGTGGACCGACAATAGTTGTTAATGCCACTGGTTGTTTAGAGGTTGCAACAACGATCTTCCCATACACCAGCTGGGCTGTACCATGGATACACAACGCCTTCGAGAACGCTGCAGCAACGGCCAGCGGCGTTGAGTCAGCTATTAAGGCTATGAAGAAGACCGGCAGGCTACCATGGGCTCACGTCGATGTTGTAGTGTTTGGCGGTGATGGTGGAACATTCGATATAGGTCTTCAAAGCCTAAGCGGTGCAGCCGAGCGTGGACACGACTTCCTATACATACTATATGATAACGAAGCCTATATGAATACAGGTATTCAGCGTAGCGGTGGGACACCAAAGTTTGCATGGACAACTACAAGCCCTGTAGGAACAGTACTACCGGGTAAGACACAGCATAAGAAGCCTATAGCGGACATAATGGTTGCCCACCGAATACCCTATGTAGCTACAGCAACACCAGCCCACTGGCTAGACCTTATGAAGAAGGTTAGGAAGGGTATCGAGGTTGAAGGCCCAGCATTCATACATGCACTAAGCAGCTGTGATCGTGGATGGAGACATGATACAGCACTAGCGATAGAGGTTTCGAGGAGAGCTGTCGATACATGCTACTTCCCACTATGGGAATGGACACCGGAGACAGGGTATAGACTCACGGATCGCAGCCTATCAATAGCTAGGAATCCAAAAATGAAGCAACCCATCGAGAAATTCGTAGAGGTTCAGGGTAGGTTCAGACACCTATTAAAGCCTGAGAATAGGCATCTCCTAAGAGAACTTCAGGAATGGGTTGATGCCGTCTGGGAGGACCTATTAAATAGAGCAACCAATGCTCCAAGATAAAAATATTTTTTATTAATCCCTTCATCCTATATGGGTGTGTATCTATTGTATATTGATGGTATTGATCGGATAGGTTCTAGTTTGAGGATGATTCTTGGATCGGGGAGGATCGTTATAGCGTGTATAGGTAGCCCACTACGTAGGGATGATCGAGCTGGCCTAGTGGTATATGAGAGGTTGAGGGATCTAAACAATGATAGGATAAGGGTTGTTGAATGTATATATGGATTAGAGAACTGCTATACAGATATAATCGGGTTTAAACCGGATAAGATAATCCTTATAGACTCGGTATTTGTCGAGGGTGTTAAGCCTGGATCGATAATTCTTGGAAGCTATGAGAATATACGCGAGAGAATAGGCATTGCCACAACCCACAATATACCATTAACCCTAGTACTGAAGGGTATTGTTGAGCAGATAGGTGTTAGAGAGATCTATGTATTGGGCGTAGTTGTTAAGGATATTGGATTCGGGGAGGAGATCTCTCGAGAGGTTGATATGGGGGTTAGAAAAATAATAGATTTGATCAGGGAGGTATTGTCTAGCCTCAGCCAGTCCTCCTAGTATATGATTCCCTGAGGGGTATGTATCCATAGCCTAGTGCTATAGCCATAAACTTCTTAGGCTTATAAACCTCCTCTCTAATCTCCTCCTCAAGCTCACTCCTACTAAGCTTACGTCTGGCAACACCTATCTCCATAGCCTTCTCGGCGACAGCTATCGCTTCCTCAACATACATTTCAGACTCCTCCATCGTTGGAACAATGTATTCCTCATGGATCCCCCTCTTCTCAGCATATCTAGCTATAGCATATGCTGCTGCTAGAAACATTTCATCAGTCATCTTCCGGGCACGTACAGTTAATACTCCCCGGAAGACTGCTGGGAATCCCAGGCTATTATTTATCTGGTTCGGGAAATCACTCCTACCAGTAGCTACTATTCGTGCACCAGCCTCCTTAGCCTCCCAAGGCCATATCTCTGGAACCGGGTTAGCCTCCGCAAACACTATTGGGTCGTCAGCCATAAGCTTGATCCACTCCTTCTTAATAACACCCGGACCCGGCCTACTAGCTGCTATAACTACATCAGCATCCTTTAATGCTTCAGGTATTCCACCGGTCCTACCCTCCGGGTTTGTCTCGTGAGCTACCTTATACTTCCACGGATTCTTCTCCTTAAGGATCTCCATATCCTTCCTATTAGGATGTAGTATGCCCTTACTATCAACAACGATCATCTTCTTAGGATCTGCACCGGCTAATCTAATGTATTTGATAGCTGCTAGATTAGCCGCTCCAGCACCGATGAAGGCTATCCTAACCTGGTCGAGCTTCTTACCAACGATCTTTAAAGCATTGAGTAGTCCGGCTAACGTCACCAGCGCTGTACCCTGCTGATCATCATGCCAAACCGGTATCTCCAAGATCTCATTGAGTTTTTCGAGTAGGTAAAAGCATTTAGGACTTTCAATGTCTTCAAGATTTATTGCACCGAAGCTTGGCTCGACAGCTTTGACAACCTCTATAAACTTCTCCGGGTCACGGGCATTTATTACTAATGGTATTGCATCAACCCCTCCGAGATATTTGAACAATAAAGCCTTACCCTCCATAACGGGTAGGCCAGCTTCAGGACCAATGTTTCCCAGTCCTAGAACCCTCGTTCCATCACTTATAACTGCTGCATAGTTCCATCTTAGAGTGTATTCAAAGCTTAGATCCTTATCCGACGTTATAGCCTTACTAGGACCAGCAACACCCGGTGTATAGTATATTGCGAAGTCGTCTAGGGTTTTAACCGGTACCTTAGGAACGACCTCGATCTTACCCTTATAGTCTAGATGAATCCTACGAGAAATCTCATACCAATCGATCCTACCCAATAAGCATACACCTCAAATAATAGGCTATAGTTTATAATAGTAAAAACATGGTTTAATAAAGTATGTTTATATATCTCTCCAAGACGTGTTTACCGCGATAGTCCGGAAGGATCTTTGGAGCTCTACGAGTCCTAGGTATTCCAAGCTTCTCCAACTCAGCCATATATCTCTTCACATGTGCTAGGCTTATCTTAGGCTTGGAAGCCTTCTCGCCAACGATCTTTGCAGCTGTTATACCGGCACGGCGTCCGAACACCGTTATATCTAGTAGGCTATTACCCATAAGCCTATTCTTACCATGAACTCCACCGGTAACCTCTCCTGCAGCCAGCAACCCCTTAATCCATGACCCATCCGGTCTTAACACATGTGTGTATGGATCGATCTCTATACCTCCGTTCTGATAGTGCAGTGTTGGATAAGTTAATACTGGCTCCCTAGTAATATCTATACCCTGCCTCATAAACTGCCTATACATTGCTGGTAGATACCTCTTAATCGTTCCAGGACCATTAATTATATCTATCAACGGTAGATCGAGCCATACAGCACATCTACCGGTCGGCG
This sequence comes from Desulfurococcales archaeon, assembly GCA_027028545.1. Taxonomy (GTDB): domain Archaea; phylum Thermoproteota; class Thermoprotei_A; order Sulfolobales; family Desulfurococcaceae; genus JALVIT01. The sequence goes on along the minus strand of JALVIT010000137.1, from coordinate 18,154 downwards.
TGACTACTCCACGGCCCTCAGCACACTCCCTAATAATAGCTGAAGCAACAACATCCCTAGGTTCAAGCTCACGTATAAACCTCCTACCCTCAACATTGACTAGATGAGCCCCCAATCCACGGCATTTCTCAGTGATCAACTCACCAACGATCGCTTCAGGCCATGCAACACCGGTTGGATGGAACTGGGCTGAATCCATATCTCTGAGATTTGCACCTACCCGGTAAGCCATAACTATACCATCAGCCGTAGCACCATAGTGATTGGTCGTCGGGAACCCTGCTAAGTGTAGTCTTCCAAAACCACCAGTTGTCAGTATTGTCACCTTTGAACGGACAATAGTGTATTCACCGGTCTCCATATTCCATAGGAGGGCTCCGGAAACCTCACCGGTCTCGGGATCTGTTAATAGCTCTATAGCTGGCTGAAACTCTAGGATCCGGACACCATAGTTCCAGACTTCATCCCTCATAACCCTCATTATCTCTAGTCCGGTGTAGTCTCTGGCGGCGTGGAGCCTTTTACGGCTGGCACCACCACCAGCGTTCTCGATCATCTCTCCCTCACCGGTCTTATCAAACATAACCCCTAGGTCCTCAAGCCATTTGATGATGAATGGTGCATCTGTTACGAGGGCTCTGACTAGTTCAGGTTTATTAGCGAAGTGTCCCCCACCGAAGGTGTCTAGGAAGTGTATTGCTGGGGAGTCATTTGGTCTATCGGCAGCCTGTATGCCTCCCTGAGCCTTAACAGTGTTTGCATCTCCGAATCTAAGCTTTGTAGCTATAACTATATTGTCCGGTTCGACATCACTATATATAGCCCATAGGGTTGCAGCTGCAGCGGCCCCACCACCCCCAATAACTAGGACGTCGACATCATAGTCTATCTTGGAGAGATCAACCTCATCGGGATCCTCAGCTGGCCAAGCCTCTAAGAGATCGGCTATCTCATTATATACGATCTCACCCTTATTTGGCCCGATCCTTAAGGGTCTCTTAGTATCCTTCCGGTAATCAGGATGCCATCTATGTACCAGTTCATCCCTCTCCTCGAGGCTAAGTCTCTTCATAACCTGTTCCATTCTCTCCTCACGGGTCTCTTCAACCACCTTTATTAGCTCCCTTAATTCGGGCGGGTATCCGATCATGATCTCTCACCCCTCTATTTCTCGATCTCCCTCTCCATATACATCTTCTTCAAAGCTTCAACGTTCGTCTTAGCCAGTTCAACTAGTTTGTCAAGCTCCTCATCATACTTACCCTCAAGGATCTCCCTAACTCTCTCCTCAACATGTTTAGCCTTCGGCGCCATGTATTTACCATATAGTCTACGGACAAGCTGGAATAGATGTGGATGCCTTATCTCGGCCGGGCATCTAAGAGAGCATAATCCACACGCTATGCAGTCGAAAACCATATCGGCAGCCCTGGCTAGATCACCCCTTAGAATAGTCTGTATAGCATCCATAACCTCCAATCCCTGTGGACAAGCCTTAGTACATGCATTACACTCGATACACCTAGTAACCTCTGGGAAGAGCTTTATAACTAGCCCAGCATCCGGCTTCATATCATCGATCCTATACCTAGGCTTATGCATAGGTGTATATGGGAACTGGGCTATGATCATACCATCAACTACAACAGTCTGACAAGCCAATCCCGTCCTTAACTTATAGTCTCCCGGCAGCCGGTAAGCCATGGAGCATGCTCCACAGAACCCGCCACGACAACCAACACCACGTATAAACCTGTATCCAGCGTATTCTAGAGCCTTCATTACCGTTAAACCGGCTGGTACACGGTACTTCTTCCCCATATAGTATATCGTCACGAATTTCTTACCAACAACGGCTTCAGGTGATTCAACTATAACCTGTCTACTCTTACTCAACCGTTCTCACCCCGAGAACCTATATGCGAATCCAAAAAACTCTTAATATCCGGAGGAATATTCCGATCAAGACCCATGAGGTATGCCATAAGCTCCGTTAAATAAATGATCTTTATAGGTGGTTTATTCTTCATAGAATTATAGGCTAACATTAAATTATAGTGACATAATGGGCAGACTGTTACAAGGAGGTTTGCACCTGCTTTAAAGGCTCCTATAATTATCATAGAGCTCTTAGCTATTGCAGCCTTCCTATTATAAACCGATACATATGCACCACAACACTCCGTCTTGAACGGGTAGCGGACATATTCAACACCTAGTGATTCAAATATCCTCTCCATAATACTTGGAGACTCCGGATTATCTATACCGATCTCCTTCGGCCTCAGAGGTGTACATCCATAGTATGGTGCAACCTTTAAACCATCACCTCTCCTCTTAACAGCCTTCTTGATCCTATCCCTAAACCTGTCTAGAACCTCTAAGACATGGACAACTTCGACTGAGAGGTTATAGTCTAAGTTTTCATCTCTAAGATATCTCCTAATATTCTCCAGCTTCTCCGGATCCCTCCTTAACAGATAGTTAACCCTCTTTAATACATTGAAGCACATCGGGCATAGTGTTAATAGTTTATTAGTTTTCATACCGGCTCCTTCGATCTCAGCCTGTATGAGTGATCTAACGGCTCCGAGGTGTTTTGCTACATCATCTACGGCTAATCCAAAGGTTGCCCCACAACACCACCACCTGTCAAGCTCTTTAACGTTCAGTTTTAAAGCCTCGAATACGTCGAAGGCTGTCTTCTCATAGCTTCTAGCATCCCTCTTAACACTGCATCCAGGGAAGTATAAATAGTTCTCCTCAGCCATCCCTCGATCACCCCGTATACTTCCTAGAAGCTGTGACCAGAGCCAGTGTTGGTGCAGCCTCGATCTCCTCAACGGCTTTATAGTCTAGCTTATCAATACCCCTCCTCAACGATACAAGCCTTATAGCTTCAAATATTATACCCGGACCGACATCTCTAGGACATCTATCAACACAAGCCATACATGAGGCGCAAACCCATACGGCGTCGATATTTAATACATCCTCCCTACCCATCTGGACAAGCCTAACGATCTGGTGGGGTTTAACATCCATGAATTCGGCCATAGGGCATACAGCTGTGCACATACCGCATTGATAGCATAGATTCGGATTTCTACCGCTTATACGTATAATTTTATCTATAACAGACTCCTCAACCACGAACACCACCCAGTCTCAACGTTTTGGATGCCCCGGGAATACATAGATCCATTATCTTCACGATCTCTAGGACATCATCTAGTAGCTCGGAGCTATAGGTGGATCCGCGGTATTTCTCCAATAGTTTATTCAATACGGGAAGCCTTATACCAGATGGATCAAGTATTTCAACATCATCAACCAACCCATCACCACTCACTCCATACTTATGGATCACTAATCCCCTAGAGGACTCTACAACTCCGAGTCCAGCATTAGTCCTCTTACCCTCAAAGCTAATAGATTCACCGCTCAGCCATGACGGGTCTCTAAATAATTTATTCAGCCTATAAGATATATCTAGGGATTCCACAAGTCTAGCAATAGGCTCTACAAATATGTTTATGAGGGGTTTGCCGCCGGATAGCTCTACGAGTTTATCAATAATCTCCTCCGCATCTTCAGAATATGTTTTACCCAGATTGATCCTAGAGATCGCTCCAACCATGTAAACTTCTCCATTCCTCCCACCATATAGTTCACATGTTCCAAGCCTGCTGGAGACAACTAGGTGATCAATCAGTTCTCCTTCATCAACCATCCTCCTAGAACCATCCGGTCCAAGTATTACTGGTCTACCATCGTAATATCCTATCTTCCCGTCGCCATCTAGTAATGCTATGAAACCAGTGTTTTTCAACCGGTATTTATCGTTGGATAGCTTAGCAGTATACTCCCTACTACTAGATATTTTATCCATATATGACTTAGAGGTTTTCTCTAGGATATCTAGTATTCTCGATAATCTATCCATGATAACCTCTACATCACTACTACCTGGCTTCCTTGTAACCCCTCCCGCAATCCCATATATCGGATTCCTAGTTCTACCACCAATAATTTCTTTAACAACTCTAACATCATTGATCACCTCTACTAGAGGCTTTACATCCCCACCAATATACTTTGGAGCAAACTTTAATGCCAGGTATCTCAAATGGCTCTCCAGTATATCTAGTAATAATCCGGCTTCTCTAAGATGTATTGCTGTAAGTGGTGGTTTCCTACCATATATTATATCTAGAGCCTTTATGGAGGCTATATAGTGACTCCATGAATCAGATCCACATATGCTAGGCGTTATAGTTGGTAATAGCTCTACGCTTCTACCCTTCAATACCTTTTCCAGACCCCTCTTCTCCAAGGGCTCGAATAGTATGGATAAAACCCTATTATCGTCACTAGTCTCCACAGTTAGCCTAGAGTATCCGGTTACCCATGGAACTGGATCAACTATTACCTTACCCAATTATTCAACACCCCTCCTCCTCAATGCTAGTTTTGTGAGCATTGCTTTGGGTAATGTGTATCTGTAGAAGTATCCCATGGGATCTCTTAGTTTATCTAGCTCTTTAGCCAGACCGGGGAATAATAGTTTAACCTCACGACTCTTCAATAATATTGATCCTATAGAACCTATCATGTTCAACCCCTGATCAACAACCCCCCGGGCGGGACCCATACAACCCATACATGGATGATTAAACCTTATACATAGGTGGTTACAACCATTAGCTGTAACTGGTCCAAGGCATAGGATCCCCTGCTCTATGAAGCATCTACCATCATCAACAACTTCGTTAGGATCCCTTATACCTGGCATCTCAGCCTTCTCGGGATTACTCGGTCTTCGTGGGCAGTGTTTACATAGTACCTCCCCCGGTATTAGGAAGATCTTCTTCTCCGGTTTACCCCCACTAATATATTTCTTAAGGGTTTTAGCCAGCCTAGCCATTACCTCACGTGTTGGAGGGCATCCTGGAACCAGTATGTCTGGCTCTATATAGTCAGTTACGGGTTTTACAGTTGGCATCAATAATTTCACATACTCGCCATCAGCGATCGCTCTTGGTTCTAGGAGGGCTGTTAATCCATTCAATCCTCCATATATGCTACATGTACCATATGCTACGACTATCCTCGATATCCTCCTAAACTTCTCCAGCTCTTCTAGATCCCTCCTAGTTCTAACTGTTCCAGCGATAAAAGTTACGTCAACCTCACCGATCTCCTCGGGGTCGCCGACTATACCATATGCCGGCCAGTAAACTATCTCCCCCTCCTCCAGCAATTTATTGATCTCTGGATTCATGTATAATTCTGAGAGACAGTCTCCACAACTTGTTAATTCTAGGAATGCATACCTAGTCACTCCTCTACACCTCCAGTTATTGGTCCAAGTTTCTTGATCTCATCTACAAAGTCGTCTATTGTTTTAGCTAGTTTACGGTATTGCGGAGATACAAACCATTCAAGCCTTATCCTCTCAGGCTCTATCCCGAACTGCTTCATAAGCTTCTTCAATAGATAGAATCTCTTGAAGGCTTTGAAGTTCCCAACCTTATAGTGGCAGTTTGCCGGTGGTAGGGCTCCACCAATATATACTCCATCAGCACCCTGTAGGAAGGCATCAACCACATGTATCGGACTGATCAATCCACAGCATGGTACATTGATCAATACTATGTTCGGAGAATATCGGACACGGTTAACACCAGCACTCTCAGCAGCTATCCCAGCGGTCCATTTACTGAGGAATCCTATAAGCCAAGGCTCCCAATCCATTTATCTCACCCCGTAAACAGCCTTTATGATCTCATGGATCTGTTTATTCGTCATATTCCTAAGATTAATAGCACCAGTTGGGCAGGATGGAACACACATACCACAACCCTCACATGCTATCTCGTCAACCCTAGCATATCCGTCTTCAAGCTTTATCGCGCTATAGGGGCATGTAGCTACACATAATCCGCATCCATCACATCTCTCCCGATCAACCTCGGCGATGAGGGGCTCCTTCTCGATCTCATCCTTGGTTAATAGTTGGAGGGCTTTGGAGGCTGCAGCCGATGCCTGTGCTACCGATTCACTAATATCCTTAGGTCCCTGAACGGCTCCGGCGATATATACTCCACCGATCTCCGTTTCAACTGGTTTAAGCTTCGGATGAACCTCTTGTGCAAAACCGTATTCATCTGTGGAGATCTTTAATTTCTCGACAAGTCTCTTATCGAGGTTTGGGATCATGCCCAGAGCCAATACTACTAGGTCAGCCCTGATCTTAACCGTTTCACCGGTCAATGTATCTATCCCGGTCACTATTAGGTCTCCATTCTCATCCTCCCATACCTTTCCAACCCTTCCACGAATATATTTAACACCTGGTATTTCCTGAACCTTCTTGTAGAACTCCTCATACCCTTTACCAGCCGTTCTCACATCTATGTAGAAGATGTATGCTTCACCGTCTGGAACCTTTGATTTAAACATTAGAGCTTCCTTTGCAACATACATACAGCATATCTTTGAGCAATAGGGTAGATGGTTTACATCCCTCTGACCAGCACACTGTATGAATACTACACGTTTAGCAGGTTTACCATCGCTGATCCTAACGATCCTCCCCTTGGTTGGACCGCTTGGAACTATGAGTTGCTCGAACTGTAGACTATCAATGACGTTCTTATATATCCCATAACCATACTCCGGAAGCTTCCGTCCATCATATAGATCATAGCCCGTTGCTAGGATTATCGCGCCAACATCCTCCTCTATAATCTCCTCCTTCTCATCAAGATTGATCGCGTTTACGGGGCATACCTTAACACACATACCACAACGGGTGCAGTGCTCCTCATCGATCACGAAGCTAGCTGGTACAGCTTGTGGGAATGGTAAATATATTGCTTTACGCTTACTCAATCCACGTGTAAATTCATTGATGACCTCGACCGGGCAGGCGTTAGCGCACCATCCGCATAGACGACACTCCTCGGGATCAACCATTCTGGGCTTCTTTCTAATCTTTACATGGAAGTTCCCTATATGGCCGCTAACATCTATAACCTCAGATAGAGTGTAGAGTTTTATGTTCGGATGCTTACCAACCTCAGCCATTCGAGGCGTTATAGTACACTGTGCACAGTCCAGTGTTGGAAATGTAACGCTAAGCTGTATCATCTTACCACCTATGGTTGGCTCCTTCTCGACAAGTATGACAGGTATACCGGCGTTAGCTAGGTCTAGTGCAGCGGTCATACCAGCGATGCCGCCTCCAATTACTAGGGCCTTCTTTATAACCTTCCTCCGGATGGGTTCATACACTTTGTTATCCCTGATCTCGGCTACGGCTGCTGCAACGATCCTTATAGCCTTCTCCGTAGCCCTCTTACGGTCGTGGAAGTGTACCCAGCTGCAATACTCCCTGATCGATACGATCTTATACCTCTGCCTACTTAGACCGGCTGATTCAACCGCCCGTGCGAACGTCTCATAGTGTAGGCTTGGTGTGCATGCAGCCACCACCACGCCGTTAAGCTTCTTCTCCCTGATAGCGTTGATGATCAATTGTTGTCCTATACCACTACACATATACATGTAGTCTTCAGCATGGACAACTCCGGGGAGCTTCTTAGCCTCTTCAACAACCTTCTTAACATCAACTACAGCCGCAATATTTGTGCCACAGTGACAAACGAATACACCTATGCGGGGTTCACTATAATCTATCCCATCCAACATATCACCCCTTTACTTAGGAGAATCTAGTGGTGGGGTGGAGGGATATTCTCCATTAACCATTTGAGAACCGTATCCCTCCTCCTTCTAGACTCCTCCATGACATGAGACATAAGGTTTTCCCCATAGCTATCGATCACTACGAGTAGGGGTCCGAAATCCTTGACCCGGAAGATCCATAATGCTTCGGGAACACCTAGATCGAGCCATTCAACACCTAGAACCTCCTTGATAGAGTTCGCTGCCAATGCTCCAGCACCCCCCGTAAACACCGTATATACAGCTTTAAATCTTCTACAAGCCTCGGTTGTTTTAGGACCCATACCACCCTTACCAATGATCATTTTAACTCCATATTTTTCTATAACATCAGCCTCATAGATCTCCATACGTGTACTAGTTGTTGGACCAGCAGCTATAACCTCCCATCGATCACCCCTCCTCCTAACCACTGGTCCACAATGATATATTATTCCACCCCTTAGATCTATTGGGAGGGGTTTATTCTCCCTATGATATTCGATCATTCTACGATGGGCTGAATCACGGGCTGTAACGACTATCCCGGAAACATAGACTATATCCCCAACGTGTAGCTTGGATATATCCTCATCGGTTAGGGGTGTCTTTAAATGATATGTAGCCATATGGTAGTCACCTCCACGGAGACCTATTGTTCCACCTCGTATCTTCCATCCGGATATATTGTTACATGGGCTCTACGGGTAGCCCAGCATTGGAAGACTATAGCAATAGGGTAGTTTGCGGGGTGTCTATAAGCGTAGTCTATATGAACGGCTAAAACGCTATGCCTCCCACCCAAACCCATAGCACCTATCCCCAACATGTTCAAAGCCTCATACAGCTTCTCCTCGAGGAGGGCTAAGTATGGATCGGGGTTTCTACTACCAATCCTCCTAATACTGGCAGCCTTCTTAGCCAGGTAGACAGCTGTATCAACACCCCCTCCAACACCTATACCAACTATTACAGGTGGACAGGGCTTACCATCAGCCTCCAGTACAGCGTCTACAACCGTTTTCAGAAACTCCTCAAAACCCCTACCCGGTGGTGGTAGTCTTAATACTGATACAGCTTCAGAACCCCCACCCTTAGGGACAACGTAGTATTCAAGCCGATCGCTATCGTTTATCTCCCAGTGTATGATTGGAACCCCCCGACCGGTATTATCTCCCGGATTATAATGGGTGAAGGGGTGAACAGTATTTGGTCTAAGAGGGATCTCTTTCGTGGCTATACGTGTAGCCTCGATCAATGCATCTCTAACAATATGGGTTGCCGGGAAGCGTATTCCAAGATTCACATAGTAGTGTATTAATCCTGTATCCTGACACATTGGTTTCTCCATAGATCTAGCTAGTTTAACGTTTTCTAGAATAGCCTTCAACTGTGACTTTGAAGCTTCACTATCCTCCTCGAGATATGCTCTCCGGAGGGCGTTCTCGACATCTGGTGGTAGATGGGTTACTGCCAGTTTTAAGGCTTTAACCGTTGCTTCAACGATCTTTCTCCGGAGATAATCGGTGTTTATAGTATCGGTCACAATGTGTGCACCAGTTTTATAGTATTAACCCTATCGAATACTTAAGTATTATCACATATAGTTAACCAGTATTGATGGTAGATGTTTAATCGTTTCAATTATTAATCCGAGATGATAATCATAATACTTGGATGGATCAATGGATGACTTATACAATGCATTAAGTACCCTAGCCGGTATCGAGTAATCGATCATTCTAAATATCTCCACAACTCTACGCTCCAATAATAATCTCCTCCTCAAAGAACTGTATCTCTCCATGTAGATCTCTGGATCGTCTAATTCTATAGATCTGGCTAGACTTGGTGCTAGATATGCTATTGCATAGATCCCCCCACCAGTATATGGTTTACTGGCTGGTAGGCTATCCCCTATGAAGAATATGTTGTTAATGAATGGTTTCTTAAGGGGTTTGTTTAATGGTATCAATCCACCATAGGATTCAACAACCCCTCCAATATCTACACCGGTAACTCTAGCTATACTACTAAAGATCTTCTCCGGATCGAACCTTCTATACGGATAGACTGCATATCCTACGAGGACTATGTCATCGTCTAGAGGTACTAGCCATTGGAAAAACTCCGGTATGCCTGGTAGATATGTTATGTGGAAGTATTCCCTCCTAAAACCATATCCTCTATAAACCCTTTGAACACCAACGAGATATCTCGGTTTAGACCCTATAATCCTTTTCTTGAATATACTTAGTGGTCCATCGCTGGCTATTATATATTTTGGCTTTAGGACCCTATCTTCAACAACAACTCCACTATTACTATCTGGTTTGGCTTTGGTAGATAATAATACTTCATGTCCTAAACCAATAGTCCTCTCATATAGTTTCTCCTCGAGAAGGGGTCTATTTATATGATATGCTAAAGGCTTACCGCTCCGAGACTCGATAATATATCTCTTACCACCTATATGGAATATAGCTCCTCTATACCTGTTATCGATTATGTCTCCGCCGAGGAGGGATACATAGAATCTAGCAGTATATTCACCGACAAGCCCCGTGCAGTGTTTTGGATAGCCGGGTCTACTATGCTCTTCAACAACCAGGATGTTATAATGTTTGAGGATCGAGCTAACTGTTAAACCAGCCGGTCCACCACCAACTACTACTAGATCATACCCCATAATACCACGAATGTTTTTATAGCTATACGGGTTGATAGCTTCTATCGCTGGTCTTAATAGTATACTTCTTAGCTTTAAGTTCGCGGACAATATACATGTATGATGCTATAGGATCCCCCACTTCCCCACACGTATATACATCCACAGTCGCAAAACCATACTCCGGCCATGTATGTATGGATATATGACTCTCTAAAACAATACCTACAACACTAACACCTGGATTAATCTTCCAAGCCTTAACATCGAGTAATGTGAAACCACCGATCTCTGCAGCCCTCTTAACCACCTCTATCAATCTATCCTCACTACTCAAAATCCCCGGATCGCATCCATACAGTTCACCATAAACATGCCTCCCCACAACCAATTTCTCCCTCTCCACAAAATCAACTAAACTCTGGAAAGCCATTTTAATCACCCCCATATATTATTCCCCCCGGGGGAGAATTTAAACATTACCCCCCACTCCCCCAACTGGTTTCTAGTGAGGAAGTCTCCCCGGGGGAGAAAGGTTAATGTTATATATTCACATACATAGTATATGAATTATTTACATAGTTCATATATTTTCCACTATCCCCCGGGGGGAATGTTTAGATAGCTATCATTCTAAATCTTATCTTGGTTAATCTTTTTAGAGCTCTATACTTATCTCTTCTATCTATTTTAGCTTTCTGTATTATGTCTATCAATGTTTCAATTACTTTCTCGGCATCCCTCCTTCTAACTGGGTATGGAACTCCATCCTTCCCACCTATAGCGTATGAATATATGAATGGATCGTATGGTGTATCAACCGGATCCCTAGTGCTGGGTGGTTCATTATATATTAGATCGCTGATCAACACTAATGCTCTAATAGTTTTAGCGCCAACACCGCTTGTTAATAGTAGTTCATCCATATTTAATGGATAGATCTCTCTAAGCCTTTTTAGCTTCTCTAAAAGTTCTTTAGGTGTTGGTAGAGCTTTATACACTATCACCTTACTACTCGGATCTATCGATACCCTACTTGTTTTAGTTGGAGATATATATGATAATATGTTGTTTAACCCCTTAACCCTCCTCCAAGCTTCACCATAATCTCTAACAACGTTATCCGGACTAGATCCTACTAAGTCTAGAATTATTTTACGAACTCTATATGAATCCTTATCAACTAGGTTCAAAACCACATCATGTTTAATCCCCGAAACAGCTTCATGCGGATTATTATAATAGTCCACCGGGTTTAACCAGTGGTATCTCCTAGCCATCCTTAAATCAGTATTCATACCCTGCTGGACAACAGTCCACTTACCATTCTTCGAAACAATTAATGTATGGTGATATAGTGTATAATTGTCCTGAAGCATAGCTGAATCGATCTTTGCCACCAGCTTTGAACCCTTCTTAAGACGAGTGATCTCCTCCTCTCCTAGATCATATATCTTAGCGAGTAGGGATAGTTCTTCGGGAACCCTTCTAGCATTCCTACCCTTACCGCCTAACACTATAACTCCTAGATCCGGGTTTCTCCACGTAACCTCCTTCAATATACCAGTTGTAACAGTTGTTGAACCACTACTATCCCAATCCATACCAATAACATTGTTAAATGCTTGAAACCATAGAGGGTTTGAGAGCCTCTCAACAATCTTATCCGGTCCAAACTCGTCAACCATTATATAGAGTATAGCATAGGCTAGCCTCTTCATAATACGGGCTAACCATGGTGGGACATGACCACTATGTAGTGGTAGATCAGCTATACCCTCTAGGGGCATGATTTACCGTTCGCCTGAACCGTGTCTTCATTTATCGAATTGGATCGTATTGTATCGGGCACGGTTGGGTTCATTACGGCGATGCTCCGACCCCCTCACCGTAGGTGCTAAACCTGCGGGTCTCGGGAATCGGAGCCAACCAAGATAACTTATATCTAGATAAGCTCTATAAAGTTTTCTAGGTGGAACATACAGCATCAGCATACCTCATAGCCATACATGGCATAAAAAGACACAATCTGATACAGAAAGCCATAATTTAACGTTTCTGCCCCTTCCATAAACCATATTAAACTATATACCCTTATAAAGAGGGGTAGACAAAATATGGAAAAACAACATACATGGATCACGATCCACGATCAACACTAATAGAGTATAGTTTATGGTAGAAGTGTATTCATTCTTCGTAATATTAAAATAGTTGAGGTCTATAAATTTATGTATCGTTAAACTATTAGGTGTATATATTGCTGATCGGTCTATACGGGTTCGGATCTATAAATAGGCTCGTAGCACTAGAAGCTATTAAACGTGGATGGGAGATCGTTGGAGCCATCGATATCGATGAAAACATTATCGGGAAGGATATAGGTGAACTTATAGGTTTAGATAGGGAATATGGTGTTAAGGTTTCGAGGAGGCCCCTAGAGCTTGTGGAAGCCGATGTAGTGATCCATGCAACAGGTAGCTTTCTCGATAAAGTATATGATCAATTGATAAACGTTGTAGAGATGGGTGTAGATGTTGTATCTACATGTGAAACCCTAGCATATCCATACTATAGATACCCCATTCTATCGAGGAAGCTGAATGAAAAAGCGTTAGAATACGGTGTAACAGTTATAGGAACTGGTATTAATCCTGGATTCCTACTCGACACCCTACCCATAGTATTAACAGCGCCCTTCAACATAGTTGAGAAGATAACAGCGATCCGTAGCCTAGACGCCTCCAGGAGGAGGAAGAGCTTTATGAGGAAGATAGGGGTTGGAATGGATCCGGAGGAGTATGTTGAGAAGCTTAAAAAGGGTATATATACTGGGCATGTAGGATATGCCGAATCAATACTACTCATAGCTGATGCCGCCGGAATACATCTAGATAGGATCGTTGAGAACCAGGACCCCGTTATAGCTTCCGAGAAGATCAGAGTTGGAGAATACGTTGTTGATAAGGGTAGAGTTGCCGGGATCAAGGGCTACGGTATAGGATATTATAAGGGTAGAGAGATTATCCGTATAGAGCTATATGCATCCCTAGGAGCTGAGGAGTATGAGGAGATAATCGTTAAGGGTGATGAATACGAAGTTAGATGGAAGAGTAATGGAACACCGGGTGATAAGGGTACTGTAGCAGTTCTACTAAATATTGCAAATATAATGCCCACCCTCCCAAGCGGGTTATTAACTATGAATGATCTGATACCCTTCAAACCAATGTTTAGATAAAATAAGAGTTATTTTCCCCGCATCATAACCTAGTGTATTATCTCCTCCCTCCTAGCGATCTTGTCTAGGAATCTAAGCCTCTTAGGTATTGGTGGATGACTCATAAATACCTCAACGGCTGGATTAACCCTTTCACGCTTCAACTCCTCGATCACACGATCTATGCTCCTATGTATCCTCCACCCACCCCTATGGCTGTAGAAGGGGTTTGCAACTGCCTCGGTTAATGCATATATGAATAGTGTTCTAAGCTTACTATGATCAACCATCATCCTCTCCTCATCCCTCTCACTATAGTAGAGATGTAGCTTCGCCAGTGCTCTTTGCATATTCCTAGAGCCCGCAACATATGCCCCATGGGCATCGGCATAGTATTCTCTAAGCCTGCTAAAAGCTAATACTAGCACTTGTATGACGAAGCTTATGATCACTGCAACTATACCGACCAGTACTAGGAGTAAACCACTAGATCCACCGCTACTCCTACGACCGCTCAATCTAGATACACTACTCCATAAACCAAACCTTATAAGCATTATGCCTAGGAAGTAGATCAGGCTTGGGAATATCCCCAGTATAAGCATTATAACGGTATCGCGATGCCTATGATGTCCAAGCTCATGACCAATAACAGCTCTAAGCTCGGATGCATCGACCAGTCCAAGCATACCCTTAGTCACAGCAACGTATTTGCCGGAGAGGAAGTTTCCATAGGCGAAGGCATTGGGAGGACCGTTAACAACGACAGCCTTGGGAGGCTTCATACCAGCACTACGGGCGACCTCATCAACTATTCTCTGAAGCTCCTCGTCTCTACGAGCACCATACATTAGATTGATTAGCCATGGTGATAGGAGCCATGTGAATATATTCATCATTGCTACGAAGAATAGTAGGGTCTCTATATGAATCATGTATCCTATAGCATACAGCATATAGTATATCACATATATGGCTGCCAAGCTACCAATAACTATTATCAGTGCTGTTAGAAGCATTGATGCGTGTAGGCTAAGCCTACTAGTGATTTTCTCAGCAACCTTCGGAGCTATACGGGCTGCTAACAGGTTTATCACTAGGAGTCCGAATATGTAGGCTATAAATAACGCCATCATAGTATATGGGTCGTATAGCCATAGCCAAAGCATATGGATAATACCCCGCATCTACACTATTTTCCACTGATAATATAGTGTTGCACCCTTATAAAATATTTTTTGTATCTAGTCTCAACATATATATCCCAATCAATATAATGTGTTTCTAAGGTGTGATTGTATGGCTGAGAAATACATGGATCGGGGTTATAGTAGGCTTGTATCATTGATCGAGGAATCGATCGATCTAGTGGATAAGATCGAGATGTTCATTGGAAGGATAAAGCCGGGGGATAGGGTAGAGCCGGGACTCATAACACAGATCTATCAATCACTAGTAGTCCTTAGGGAGAGGCTTGTTGAAGCACGTATGGAAGCATATGATTATGATAAGCTTATGGGGAATCGTTGAGGATCACCCCTATACTTGTAGAATCCATTTATAACAGTGTTAAGGATCTCCTCGATTTCCTCCCTACTCATAACGAGTTCTGCAACCCTGACAACGTTTTTAAGGCATGGATCCCTACGAGCCCTATATACTAGCCTCCTATGCTCCGGATGCTCGTATAGGAGCATTCTAAGGATCTCCTCGAATATCCTCCTCCCATCACTATTGAGGACATCGCCTGAGAAATACCTTCTATATCCCTTGAACAGTTTTATGAACAAATATTTTATATCCCTACCATAACCCTTCCTATCCATAACTCTATACACCATACATTAATACATCTATGATACTTCATAACTATATATTATCTGGTCGGGTTTTTCCTCAAACCTCTCGATCCTAGCATATGGATCTAGGAAAACTACCTTAGAGCCGCATCTGAGAGATCTCACATAGACCCCCCAGCCTAGAAGGGCTTCATCACCTATAACAGCTCTATCTATAAGGGATCTAGCGGCTACTAGTCTCCGGGATTCAATATTTGAGGCTATAACAGGTCTACCCCCTCCATACATATATATCGATCCGGAGTATAGTTTATCCACGTAGAGGGTTTTAGACCTAGATGACAAAAGTGCATTGCTTGAACGTATGAAGCCTATAAAACCCCCAGCAACAATAACTACATGATCACATACTATATTATCCACAACCAAGAACCCATAGGCGAATAAACTACTACACTTCACGATACTGGCTTTAAGCCTGCCAAAAACCAAAACCCTATCATCAACGATCCTACTATAGGATCCCTCGCCATATATGATCAACGTCGATACAACCCATATACCAATCTAGATTAATCACTTATTTAAACACAACCTATAATAATCCTAAAATGATAGGGTGTGATATAATTGGAGGTTATAGGTGTAGATGATAAGAGGATAAGGAGGATTGCTAGAATACTATCACGGAATAAACCAGTTCTCGAAAAGCTAGACCTATACGATCCGAGATACTACCCCGGTAGGGGAGAGCCCCGTGAACAGGTTTTAAGATACTTCATAGTTATGGTAGCACTAGATCACAGGCTTAGTAGACCGGGTAAACCCTATGAGGGATATGTCGATGGCGAATTCTATCATGGAGCCGATCTATTGTACAGGCTTGGTAAGAAGATGTATGATGAAAAACCCGAATTCTACGATCCAGCTAATCTAGCTAGGCTAACGGTTGACGAGGTTAAGAGATGGTTATCCGTAGATGGTGTTGAACCGCCCGATCCTGAGGTTCGAACCCTACTATTGAACGATCTAGGCTTAAAGCTATGCAAACTATACGACTGTAAAGTTTCAAAACTAATAGAACAAAGCAATAATAGACTATATGGAACACTAAAAGAGCCCGGACTCATCGATAACCTGAGGGTTTTCAGAGCATATGAGGATCCAGTTGAGAAAAAGCCTTTACTGCTAGCAAAGTTTCTGGTAGCTAGAGGGTTGTTTAAACCAGTCGACGACTTAAATATAGCGATCGACAACCATCTATCTAGGATAGCGTATAGGCTTGGAATAGTTATGATTAGTGGTAGACTATGGGATAAGATTAGGAAGGGAGAGCCGGTTACACGTGAGGAGGATGTATTGTTGAGACTGGTTATTAGGAGGGCTTATAGGAGACTAGCCGAGGAATCCGATATAGATCCTGGAGTTATAGACGATTTCTTCTGGATACATGGTAGGAAGACCTGTCTCCGAGACGAGGAACCTAGATGTAGTAGATGCATATTCGAAAAAGTCTGCTATGCCCGTAGAAACAAAAACTTTATGGTCAGCGAACACTACTACTATGGCACATGGTACTACTAGGTGCTGAGAAATGTCTAAGGAGGAAAAACCCGGTTTAAAGGATATATTGAAACTCTCAAAACTTGAGAGATTTGTTATGGAGTATTTCCTAAAACATATAAGTGTTGGAGAGATCACTGCGACGATCGAGATGAGGGAGGAGATTAAGAGGCTTGGGGATCGGGAACTAGTGCCAGATCTGGATGATGTGGTCATAGAGGTTGAGATCGGGAAGACCCTTGGAAGACTTGTACGTAAAGGATTTCTAGAATACAGCTCCGGATGCTATAACTTAGCACCACAGCTTAGGGAGGAGTTGAAGAGTAAACTTGGAGGATTGAGACCCGGCTATCCTAAGAAGCTTGAGGATCTGGTAAGACCTATATGAGAGGTTTTACAGCGAGATATCCTTGAATGCTATGGATGAATCTAACCCTATAGAAACCGGCTTTTCTAAGCCTCTCGCCAATACCCTTAATGATGCTCGCTCCATGTCTATGGGGTTCGCCGGTATAGTGTAATAGCCTACCGCCAGGTCTTAGAACCCTGTAGAGTTCTCGATAGAACTCCCCACTATATAGGTTTCCGGTCGATGAAGAGTATCTCGGGGGATCGTGTATTATTTTGTGGAAGTATTCGCTGGGCAGGTATTTGATCAGCTCGACTACGTCTCCATGTATTATCTTGACCCTTGGATCTAGCAGTTTATGGCTCCATGGATTATGCTCGGCTATCCATAACACGTTCTCATCTATCTCGAAGGTGTAGAGTAGTCCTGCCCCCCTCTTCAATGCGTTGATAGCTGTGTATCCTAACCCCATACATGTATCTAGGACTCTATCACCCCTTCTAACACCTAAAGCCTTTATCTTCATTTGTGAATCTGTCCATGGGTCAATATCTTTGATCCTATGCATATGTATACCGTTGATCTCTAGTGTTGGAGCCTTATCCGGATAGACCATCTTCAACTTATAGAATCCACCCTTAACACTCTTAACAACCTCATAGGACTCCTCGGTCTCCACGTTATAGAATACTATTCGATCTTCACCACTAGGCTTAACCATATCCAAGCTTATGATCTTATCCTTTAAGGCTACACTACCACCGAATACACAAATCCTCGTCCGTGTTAAACCTAGATCCAGCGATACGTTGTAGCATCCATCA
>JALVIT010000136.1:4862-9684 GCA_027028545.1 Desulfurococcales archaeon | reverse complement strand
CTCTAAAGGCATATCAGTTGAAAATCTCAATACTACTAATTCGGCGATCTTTGTTAGATTTATAACATATTTTAGATAGCCTAGATTATATATTGATTTGCTGGGCTCTTTAACCTCTAAGTCTATTAAAGCTGGTGAGCCTGCGACTATTTTTGTCTCCGTTACACCTGTCCCCCTTCCTCTAAAGAATAATGTCTCGTTATTGGGGGCTTCGATCTCTAATAGGTCTCCAACCGCTTCAGCATCTTTAATAGCATGTTTGATTACGTCGACTAATAGATGGGCTTGAACATTAAATTCCAGAGCAGCCTCCGGTATCTCCGGTATGGGTACATCTAGGTTTCTGAACTCGTATATTCTACGTATGATCGATTCTATAGTGATCGTTACCTTCTCCTCGTCAACCTCCATAACAAACCTATCGCCCTTCTTCACCTTCTTCAAAAGCTTTGCTAGGTTAGCCGTCGATACACCAGCCACTATTTCCTCTGGTACATCGTATTCTAGGAATGCCGTCGGTGGTAAGAGTATGTCGATTAATGCTACACGGGCTGCATCTAGTGCTTTAACAATTACACCATCTGGTGTTATCTGGAATGCTACCTCGTCAACTAGTTTGCCTAACACCTCTATCAAGGTCTTAATATATTTAGCCTCCGGATAAGATATTCTAGCAGACATGACATAGTTCACCTAACCATTCTGCACTATACCACACTATATTGATTAAATATGTATGGTCTGGATAAAAATACTATACCATAGTAACTATACAACTATTGGTCTCACACCGAAGAAATCCAATACATAGTCCAGATCTATTAATACCTGGTTAAGCTCCTGTATAGATACTATGAGGACACCGCTATGCATCCTTAATGATGGTGTTGTCAGTGTTACTATTAATGGTATTGCACTACGTAGCTGGTTGAACATATGCCATTTACTCTTAGCCCATGAGAGATATTTTATAAGTTTCAGAACCCTCATATACTGCTTCTCAGCATACTCTATTAGAGCCTTCCTATAGATTCCATGTGTCCAGTGTTTACAATCTATGAATAAGCCCCTCCCACTACCGGGGTCTATACCTATAACATCTATTTCGAGCATAACTGGTTTCGTTAGGCGGAAGTTCCTATAAATACTATACCTATGAGCTGATAATATCCTTGATGAAAGCTCTTCGAAATCCCTCCAATCAAGGTATCGTGAAACCCTCTTATAGGATACACCGCTACGTATAAGCTTATCGGCTAGACCGAGCGGATTAACTAGTTCAACGATATCATTGGAAACCCTCACATATTCCCCGATCGATTCAAGCCTCCTCCTAATAACCTCTACCGGTAATGCTGTCTCCTCAGATAATCTATCGATGCCGACCCTCCTATACTTAAGGATTAATAGGTATAGCTCACTCATACCGTCAATACACCACTATGTGTAGGCATAAAAACCAATAACATATATAGTTGCTATAGAGTGCTAATAATGTATCTAGACTTGAACCGTGGGGGATTACATGGTATGGATGTTGAGAATATACCCTTCATAGGTGATGCACGTAAAGAGCTTCTCAAAGAGGTTGTTGAAGACTACTATGTTAGAGATGATATGAATATATGTGAATTGATCGAAGCCCTTGGAAAATCCCATGGATTCATGGCTGGACACGTGTATAGAGCGGCTAGGATCATGGCCGATATGTGGATGGAGGATGATATATTAAAAATATTATCATTCACGGGAAACATCGTATCAACTGGCTTGAGGGGTTTATTAGCCCAGCTAATACTTGAAGGATTCGCCGATGCAATTATAACAACATGTGGAACCATAGACCACGATATAGCCCGTGGAACCGGTCATAAATACTATAAGGGGGATTGGAACATCGATGACGCAATGCTTAGAATGATCGAGGTTCATAGGCTTGGAAACATATTGATACCTATGGAGAACTATGGATTAGCCATAGAGAAGTTTACACGAAGACTACTCGAAGAATTGACCAGGGAGAAGAAGGATTGGAGTCCTAGTGAGCTATTATATGAAGCCGGTAAGAGGATAAATGATCCATATAGCATACTGAGGGCTGCAGCACAGAAGAAGATCCCAGTCTTCTCGCCGGGGATACTCGATGGATCATTCGGGACACAGCTAGTATTCAATAGCCCCTTCACGGGGTTGAAACTAGATATGATTAGGGATGAGAAGAAGCTTATGGATATGGTTTTCTCAGCTAAGAAGCTTGGAGCACTAATAATTGGCGGGGGTATAAGTAAACACCATACGATCTGGTGGGCTCAGTTTAAGGATGGATTAGACTATGCAATATATGTTACAACAGCTGTAGAATATGATGGAAGCCTCAGCGGTGCACAGCCACGTGAAGCTATTAGTTGGAACAAGATCAAGACTAGTGGTAAACAGGTTGTTGTCTATGGTGATGCAACTGTTATGCTACCATTAATAGTTGTTGGAGCCAAGTGTTTTATGAAGGGTTCTAGGGCTTGATTAAGCTACATATAGGATTTGACGATATAGATTCGCCACGTGGTGGATGCACAACCCATTTCACAGCATTGATCCTATCAAAATGGATTAGAGAGAGAAATATAGAATTATTCGATTACCCAAACCTGGTAAGACTTAACCCAGCAGTACCGTGGAAGACACGTGGTAACGGCTCACTAGTCCTAAGGATCATGGTGAGTGATTTAAATACTGCTAGAGACATGTTCGAAGAAGCAGTCTCGGAAGCGTATAGGTATGTGGGTAGATATAAGCATCCGGAGAGTCAACCAGCCGTTATAGCGTATATCGGAGATATAGATCCACGGCTAAAATGGTTCGGTGTGAAAGCCCTTACAGATCTAATACCCCTCACACTACTTGAAAGACTTCTAGATAGGCTTGGAGAGAGGGTTATGTATAGGGGGATTAAGGGTAGGAGAGGTTTGATCGGTGGGCTGGCGGGTATAGGGTATAGGATGACCGATACAGATTATACATATGAGCTAATAGCCTATAGATCTGAGGAGTACCTCGGTAAGCCTAGAATGGTTGAAGCGTCAAGTGTCAAATACATGGATCAACATACAAAACCTTATACCTTTCTAAACTATGATTATAGCATAGATAAACCATTAATAACACCTCATGGACCAGATCCGGTCTTACTAGGTATTAGGGGTGAAAAACCAGAGATACTCGTTAAAGCATATAATATGTTGAGGATCAATGAACCGGTTTCATTAAGGGTATTATATAGGACAAATCAGCATACCGACTCCCATCTACGTAGGAGAACGATCAGTGAAGCATATATCTATACCGGAGCGATCATACGTGGAATAGTATATTCCAGGCCTAGGAGGATTAGAGGAGGGCATGTAGTCTTCGGGTTGAGGGATGATACTGGTGTTATAGATGTTGCAGCATATGAACCAACCAAGGAGTTTAGAAGAGTTGTTGAGAAGCTACTGCCTGGAGACATGGTTGAGGTATATGGTGTTATACGTCCCCAAAGCTCCAAACATGGACCAACATTAAACCTTGAAAAGATAAGGGTTGTAGCTGTTAAACCAGCTGTAAAGGTTGAAAATCCCAAATGCCCTAGATGCGGTGCTCGTATGAAGAGTATGGGTAGGGGGAAGGGATTTAAATGTCCCAAGTGTGGTTATAGGGATCCCAATGCCCATAAGATCACTAGGATTATTCAGAGGGATCTAGAACCGGGATTCTACCAGCCACCGCTCCACGCATTTAAGCATTTAATGAAGCCCCTAGAGAGGTTTGGCCGTGAAAAGAGCTTCTTCCCTGAAATATTTAGTCCGAGAAACTATATTTGGGTTAATGAGAAACTTTTAAAATAGTATTGGGATGACGAGATACCCCGGGATCGAACTGAACAGTGAAGAAGTGGTCCTCTCCCGACCACATCTTATAGAGGTGTATTAATGTGAATAGACCTACACATGTATTTGTCGGTTTAACATGGGGATTATTAGTCGGGGGATCGGATCCTTTAGTATTTATTCCGTCATCAATAATGGGTGGGTTGGGGGGTTATTTTCCGGATTTTGACTTGAGGTTTAGGCATCGTAAACTATTGCATAATATATTTGTTATGATCCTTACCTCGCTTATAGTCTATGTATCAATAAGATACGTGGTGATAGAGTATTATGGTGTGATCGGTGAGGGGGTTATTCTAAGAATTACATTGGGCTTTCTAGGAGGGTATCTCCTCCATCTATTACTGGATTCATTGACTAAGATGGGCGTCTATATCCTGTATCCACTGAGTAGATGGAGGCTTAGAATACCATTGTTCAGGAGTAATAGTTTATGGGCTAACGGATTGGGATTTATGATTGGTGGTATAATGTTTTACCTATGGGTTAAGGAGATTAGGATTATTGAATATATTGAAAACCTTATCTCCTCCTTCCTTTAACAGTCTTCTTAACACCACTCCTAATGATCATATATAGGAATGCTGTAAATACTAGAATGCTGGCCACACCTACGGTTAGGTATTCTAATGCTTGATTCTTTAGGTTTTCAGCCTCCTTCATCTGATCCTGTAATTCGTTGATCTTCATCGTTAGGTTTTCATTTTTAGCTGTTAGATTACCTATTTGTAGATTTAACTGTTCTATCTGTTTATTCAACCTATTTATCGTAGCCTCTTTATCGTTTAATTGGTCTTTAAGCTTGGTTATCTCATCGGTTTTTTCACTTAGGGATTGTAGTAGTTCGTATTGTCCAATTCCGTATCCATATATTAGTGATGCTATATATGATGCTATAT
>JALVIT010000136.1:0-4852 GCA_027028545.1 Desulfurococcales archaeon | reverse complement strand
CCTCCTTATACCTGGCTTGAATAATACTAGGTAGCCCTCACCATATCCTGTTACGGCTTTGTTGTACGATATTAGTAGTTTTTCATTATTGAATTCTAGGAGTTTAAACGGTGATAGCTCATCTATTATGTTCCTGCTTAGGTTTTCTACCTTAACCCTATATATTCCATGATCTATCTCCTCTAAGCCATTGAGCTTTATATTCTTCTTTACCTCGTGTATCGTGTATGGCGAATATATCATTACTGTGATGTTCCCGCCAATTGTTGATCTAGCCTTCTCTATGATTGCTGATAATCCTTTAACTGCTTCATTTAATATGTTTGTTGCATTATCTCCGGTTATATTGTATCTCAGTATGTATCTTAAAGTCTCCTCTATAACCGGATAGTAGACTATGTGTAGGATGGTGTTCTTCCTACCCGTTAATACCTTGTCAAGCATTGTGGTATAATACGATGATACTACTTCAAAGAGCCATTTAACATCTTCTTTATCCATATAGATCATGTATTCAGCCGGTAGATCGGGTATTATTGAATCTTCATACTTAGTTATTATCTGAGACCATCCATCAATATTCCTAGTGCCTGGTGTGAATAATACTACTGTATTGTTCCTTATACTCAATATTCGAAATATTAGATAATATTTTCCGGGATTTATCCTTAGATCGCTTCTAGTTATGTTTAGGAAGAGAGACGGTGTTGTCAATGTAGCGTTTGATACCACTATGTCCACATATTCGGTGATCTTAAGCCTATATCCACCAGCTGTTTTCGATAGGCTTATGGTTGTATCTAGTAGGTTCCATGTGGTGTTTCCACCCAGTCTTAGCTTGAAGATTGTTGGTGGTATAGTGTTTTTCTCTTCCTCATAGTATGGGTTTACCGCTAGATTATACTTGTTCGGATCTATTACTGGAGTATTTATTAGCATTGTAACGTTCCCTCCCCAGAGATCGGTTATGAATGTATGGTTTAACACATTATAGGATGAGGTTCTTGTCCTATTTGGTAGTAGGACTGTGTTGTTGGATAGTGGCAGGTATTTATTGATCATCCATGTGTTATTTAGGAGTAGTAGTTGGTGATATATTGAGTTATATGGGGCATTATCTATTATATCTATTATCGTTCCACCCTCTATTACCCCCTTCAACGTCTTTGTCCAGTTTACATCCATGTATGGATCGAATCCTGGAGCTATGATCAATAATACACGGTTCTCCCCAACGCTACGGGTTATGGAGGCTAGATGAATGCCTGCTAGTATTATTAATGCTATAAATATTAAACCAGTAAACCTCTTCATACCTACTTCACCATAACCACTAGCATGATACTGTTAGTGTAGATAATAATTGGTTGAAAAATAAATAATTATCCCCCCTCTACAGAATAGTTTATTCTCGGTGATAACCCCTTTGAAAATACTTGTGACGGGTCTACTACCCTATGATTCCGGTAAGACGGAGTTTATTAGGTCTTTAGCCGAGTCTTTGAGGGAGGATGGTTATAGGGTATTATATTTTAAACCCGTTGGGGGACATAATGGATGGTATCAGCCGGATACTATAACTCACAGTTTTGAGCTCCGAGTCCTAGTTGGTCATGATGCCTATACTGTTACTGAGGACTTGGGTCTTTTAGATATTGTTGATGTCTTATCACCCATAGACTTTCTAACGCTTCCGATAGATCCATTGTCTTCCGGGTTGTCTATGAGGAGCTATGTGGACTATATGTCTATGTCTTTGAAGACTGTTATACTCCTCCGTATGACCCGTGTATGGTTGGAAGGCGGTGTTTTTAAGCGTTCGCACCTTTATGTTTTCTGTCGTGATACATATGATAGATTAAATAATTATTTGAAGAGTACGGTTGATGAGCTGGTCGGAGTGTTTAGGGATAGTAACTCGATCATTGTTGAGGCTAATACTGATTATGTTGAGAAGATAATGTCCTCTCCGGCAACATATAGTGTATCCGACGAAGCCCTCAAACAGCTGGGCGGATATGATGTATTATTTATCGAGGGCTATAATAATGTTGCAGCACCAACCTATGCATCCCTAGATGTAGACTATGTATTCATAGTCTCACCGGGTAAAGCGGTTATGTATAGGGGTAGGGATTATAGAAGGGGTGTAGAACTTCTATCCTATAGGGGTTTACCATGGACTATAACAACTGATAAGGTTATGGATTTGTTGAAGAAACCTTTGAAGAGCTTCGACATACCTCCGATGACCCATGATAGATACTATAGCGTATTTAATGGGATAAGGGATTTGATCTTGGAGATTATGGGTGGTGGGGAATAAGTTTTTGAGGGATGATATGCTTAAATTATTTCTAAAAACGCTTCTGGGTGGTATGCTTTGTATGATGAGTTGTCGAAGCATGGTTATTCACGTAGGGAGACCGGGACAACACTAGTTTTCACAGGTATAGATAAGCTCAGAGTAGCTGCATCAACGGGTGACTTCAGAAAGGTTGCAACAACTTATAATGAACTCGTTAAATACGTTAAGGAGCATAGACCGGCTAGTATGGGTATCATAAATGCCTTAAGGATGATCGGTGAGTATCTCCTCGAGAATAAGCTTAAGGGATTTACGGATTATCTAGATAAGCTATATAAGAAGTATGACAGGGATTGCTGGGAGGCTGCCCGGATAGCTGCTAATCGGATTGTTGATGGAGACGTTTTGATGACCATTAGTAATAGCCTATGTGTTAGAAGGGTCTTCAAGATACTAGTCGATCAGGGTAAGAGGTTTGAAGTGTATGTTCTAGAATCCCGCCCCGGTATGGAGGGGCTTGATACGGCTAGTTATCTCAACGACTTAGGTGTTAAAACCTATCTAATAGTTGATTCCGCGGCTAGATTCTTCATGAAGAACTGTAAACGTGTAGTTGTAGGTGCTGAAGCGATAGCTATCAATGGAGCTGTTGTCGGTAAGGTTGGCACAAGCCTCCTAAGCCTTATAGCCCACGAAGCTAGGGTTAGGGTATTCGTCGTAGCACCCCTATACAAGTTCAGCCCGGAGACCATACACGGTGAACTCCTCAAGCTTCCTGAGGGTGATTGGAGGCTATTGATGAGTCCGGATGTCCGCGAGAAGCTCCCGGAGAATTATAGGGCTAAGGCTCCAATATATGATGTAACACCTGCAAACCTAATAGATGCTATAGCTACGGAGTATGGGTTATTCGCGCCCCAAGCCGTACCGGTTGTGATTAAGCAGGTTTATGGTGTATTCCCCCCGAAACTCATGGATCTAGACGAGATAGCTGGGAAACTCATGGGTATGGAGGTGTAATCGTATGAGTCTAGAACTTGATAAGAGGATCCTCGAGATAGCTGATGGTATAAAGACTATGAGGATTAGAGGGGCTGGGAAAATTGCTAGAGCTGCTGCAGAGGCTTTAAAGATCGCTGCACAGACCTATAAGGGTCCCAGGGAGCCAGTGGAGTTTAGAAGGTATATGGATCGCGTTGCTGAATTATTAATATCTACCCGTCCAACAGCTGTAAGCCTCCCCAATGCCGTATACTATGTGATGTATATCCTAGAGAAGACTGAGGGAGGTGTAGATGAACTTGTCGATGCAGTTGTTAGGAGGGCTGATGAATTCATCGAGAGTAGTCTACAGGCTGTTAAACGTATAGGTGAGATAGGGGCTAGGAGGATTAAGAGTGGAGCCACTGTTTTGACCCATTGTCATAGTAGTGTAGCCGTTTCAGTCATTAAGACGGCGTATGAGATGGGTAAGATCGAGAAGGTTTATAGTACTGAGACACGGCCCTTCTATCAGGGACGTATAACTACGAGGCAACTACTAGAAGCCGGTGTTCCGGTAATCCAGATACCGGATAGTAGTGTTAGATATATTATGCATGAGATAGATCAGGTTGTTGTTGGGGCAGACACGATCGCCAGCAATGGAGCCGTCGTAAACAAGGTTGGTACCAGCCAGATAGCATTAGCAGCCCATGAGGCTAGAGTTAGAGTATTCGTTGCAGCCGAGACATATAAGTTCTCACCCATGACGGTTATCGGCGAACTGGTCCAGATCGAGTTTAGGCCGGAGACCGAGATCGTTCCTAGGGATTGGATAGATAAGCATCCAAATGTTAAAGTGTTGAATCCAGCCTTTGATGTAACCCCTCCAGAGTATATAGATGCTATAATTACCGAGGAAGGCGTTATACCTCCACAGGCAGCAATACTAATACTCCTTGAGAAGTTTGGATGGGCTTTGGAAAAGATTAAACATGGCGTTATACATAGAGTAGAGTTTGAGGAAAGTCTGCATGAGTGAGTAGATATGAAGATCGAGGATAAGAAGAGGAAGATCATAGAGCTGATAGATGAAAGTAAGGATAATGATCGTAAGATAGCGTTCTACTCAGACGATAAAGTGGTTGAGATACTCGATAGACTATATAGGAAGTGGGAGGAGAATAATAGGGTTGGAATACCCCTAGACTATGCAACACCGGAGGAGATCGATACACTATATAATCTAGCGGTAAAGTATTCGAGCTCACCTAGGGGTAGAGCATATATAGAGTTCGTAAGATCAGCCTATTCGAGGAAGAAGCATGTAGAGGAGGAAGAGGATTACGAGAAGGGTAAGAAGAAGATGCTTAGAAAATTTTTTGGATTCTAAATCGTTAAATAGTTGAAGACCATTAACATTATCATAGGTATATGCGTTGATGTCTATAGTATTTGCAGTATTGATAAGGAGAAATGATGGATTCGACAAAATATTGATTTCAGAGAGAGGTATAACTATAAACAATAGAACACAGAGTATAGCAGATATCACAAGCATAG
>JALVIT010000135.1 GCA_027028545.1 Desulfurococcales archaeon | reverse complement strand
TTGTTAGAGTGCATATATTATTTTGGCAATTGCTAGGTGGTTTGATCAAAATCGGTAGCTCTTTCTCTATAGATTTTAATTTTAAAGCTGATTCTATTAAAGACTTGTCTAAGTATACGTGTATTATACGGGGTGCTATTTTTATAGTAGCATAATTTTCGATTTTTAAGGTATGTTCTATAGGTATTAGTGTTAGTCTGTCGGGGGATAGTGTGAAGGATACTGTGTATTCGAACCTTATTTCATTGTCTAGGATGCCTTTGATTATGTATTGTAATGTGTTTTCTTTACGTTCTGGTAGGAGGTTTAGGGGGTCCCACCATTCTAGGTGTGGTAGATAGGGTTCTTTATCGTATTCGTCTATGAGTGCTTTTCTTAGGAAGTATAATGCTTCTAATATATTGGTTTTTCCGGAACCATTGCTTCCTATTAGAACGTTTACTCCTTTATTTAGGTCTATCTTTATTTCGCGTATGCTTTTAAAATTCTTTATGATTATCTCTGTTATCCTGTCTTGTTGATCACTCATCTTCTACGCCCTTTATAATATTGATCAGCTATGTTTAGCTATCATCCTAATATATAGTATTGATGTATTATCTTTTTAACCCTTGATCGTATGGGTTGTTTATGGTTGTGTTTAAATATATGGGTGTATTTATTAGTATGGTTAGAAAGGAGGTGTTCTATTATTGTATCGTGATCATATTGATATAGGGTATGATATGGATATATTGATCAAGCCGACTAGTAGGGTTCCAATGATTGGTAGGGAGTATGGTCATTTCACCGGTCCTGGTAACCCATTGTTTAGTCTTGGAGGTGGGCTTGTCCGTAGTATCCTCTACTATATATTGACTCGGTTCCATATACTTCATGGATACTATGTTGTTGAGACACCGATCATAGCCCGTACAACACTGTATAAGCTGACAGGGCATCTAGACTTCTACCGTGAGAACATGTTCCTGCTAGATATTGAGGGTGATCAGTATGCTATTAAGCCTATGAACTGCCCCTACCACGTATTAATATTTATGAATCTTGTTGAGAGGTATAGGGGTAAGATTAAGCTACCGTTTAAAGTGTTTGAGCTGGGTAAGGTTCATAGATATGAGATCTCTGGTGCATTGAAGGGTTTGATGCGTGTCCGTGGATTCACACAGGATGATGCCCATTTATTTACACGTGAGAGGGATATTAGGGATCTATTCCTAAGCGTGTTCGGAGAGTTGAGGGAGATCTATGAGAAGCTATTCCATATATCGATCAGTGCTGAAACTGTTAAGCTCCGAATAAGCTTATCGGATAGGTCTAAGATCGGTGAGGAGTTTATGGGTAGTGTTGAGGAGTGGAGTGTTGCTGAGGAGAATATTATGAAGGTTGCAGAGGAGATACATAGGGTCTACAAGGTTGACTTCTACGCTAAGGAGGGTGAGGCAGCCTTCTACGGTCCAAAACTCGATGTTATAGCCCAACTACCGGATCCAGAGACTGGCGGTGTTAAGGAGTGGCAGATCGGGACCATGCAGTTCGACTTCAACCTACCCCGAAGATTCCAGCTGACCAAGCTACTCGAGGAGACCCATGGATTCAGCGACCTATACATGATTCATAGAGCCCTACTCGGTAGTATTGAGAGGTTTCTAGGAGTATACCTGGAGGCTTATCAGGGTAGACTACCCTACATACTATCACCGATACAGGCTGTAGTTGTAGGTATTAAGACTGGTAGGACTGAGGAGGATGAAAGGATCATGGGGTTCGCCGAGAGGGTTGCAGAGTATTTGAGGGGTAGAGAGGTTAGAGCCGTCGCGTCGAGCATTGATAAACCACATCTAAGCGGATACATTAGGAAGCTTAGGACACAGCTCCACCCACCAATAATAATATATATTGGTAGGAGGGAGGTTGAATCTGGCAGGATAAGCGTAAACCTATACGATTTCAGTATTAGAAACTACCGGAGGATAACGGTTGAAAAGATCGAGGATCTAGACTCGGTGATCGATGAAGCCGAAAAAGACGTTAAATCACTAATAGGGAACCCGCCGAAATACCCAGTACAGCTGGAATACCTCATATTCTAACATAAAACCAGCACAGCACTTCCAATACTCTATCCCTATCCTTTATATAATCTAGAATTGGAGACATCTATAGAGGGGTGATTACTTTGAGCGAATACATGGAGAGGCTCTACCGGGTTTATCCATGGCCTGATAACCCATATACTGAGGAGGGTGGGAAGAGGTTCTTAGAGTCGGTTGAAGTATTTAAGAAGATAACCTATCATGAATGGGTAAGGGATCTAGTATCGAGTAGGAAGAGGATCAGGATAGTTGATGTCTGTGGTGGGGGAGGTATAGGTGGTGTAGCGTTAGCTAAGGTTATAGGCGAGAAGTATGGCGTTGAGACAGAGCTTACAATAGTAGATCTTAGGAGGGATGCTCTAGGAATAGCTGAGAGGTTCTCAGAGGAGACACTGGGTTATAGGGCTGAGACCATTATAGCAGATATAACTAAAAGGCTTAAACTAGGGAAGAGATACGATCTAGCATTATTATGGGGGCATTCAACACCCCACTTCTCACCATGGGACCTGATAAGACTCTATGCAAATATATCCGAGATGCTAACCGATAATGGATTATACATGTATGAGGAGGGGGATAGGATCTATGGAGTATTCATTAGATCGGGGTATAAAGAGATAAAGGCTGAAACCACCGGGAAGGATAACATAGTATTAACCATACATCAAGGGAAGGATCCGATCAGTGGATATATCCATAGATTAGCCTACAACCTAGTAACTGGTGAGAAGGAGTCTATGAAGATATACTTCTGGGATATTAGTGGCTCGGCAGCCCTAGCATGGATATTCTTCAAAGACATAGACTATACACCAATTAAGAGTAGATATGCTGGGGTAGTATTGGCTAGAGGCCCTCGGAGGGAAATAGATCCTCAAGGGTTCCTTGAGGAGATACCTAAAATATTGAAGGGTGAATTATCCATACCGTAATATTCATAGTTTGTTAAAAGATGATCGCGTAGTCATACACTTTTCCATTCACTGGATCGATATATATTATTGCATAATGTGTTTCACCATTACTAATTGCGAAGACCACGCACCAAAAGTTTGATATGTACCATGGTTTTACAAAGTAATAGGTTTCAGATACATCATCTAATATAATCCTTTTATCGTCTAAAAGGTATATACTATATAAAAACTCTCTAGCCTTCTCAACGGCTTCATCCTTATTGATAGAGGGGTTTCGATAAACATTCTTTATATGGATGAGAAGCCCTATTGGGAATCTTATCGTTATGATCTTGGATGCATATTTACCTCCATAATGGTATACTATGCTAGC
>JALVIT010000134.1 GCA_027028545.1 Desulfurococcales archaeon | reverse complement strand
TTAGTGGTGTTGCCATGAATACCACCATTGCCAATATGGCTACTACGAATGGCAGCATCTTTGCGATATCCGGTGGGAGATTGTAGGCTGCCTGTATAGCCGGCATATAGTCTACCAGTCCCGCGAAGAGAAGCGATGAGATCAGTATTAGTAATGGGTGTCTGCCAGCGCTTAGAGATATTGCGAAGGCTATCCATCCCCAACCCATACCTTTACCCTCACTCCAGACTGGAGAGTAGTATAGCTCGTATACGCCAGCTCCCAATCCTATCATTAGGAATCCTATGAATGCTGCAAACAATCTAACATATAATACGTTAACGCCAAGATTCTCAGCCGCTGCAGGGTCTTCACCAGCCGCTCTAATAGCTGCACCGATCTTCGTCTTCTCGATCATAAACCATATAGCTACACCAACGGCTATTGCGACAACAAATATTATACCAGCCCAGTAGGCGTTGACCGTGAATCCAACCTTAGCGCTAACCCTACCCTGCCTAATCCTAGCGGGTACACCGATCATACTCGCTAATCCATAGCCTAAGAACATCAGTGATAGACCAGCTGCACCATGGCTTATGGGTAGCTTCGTTACTAGGAATGCTAGTAGTAGCCCAAATATTACTGCAGCTATCGAAGCCCATAGTAATGATATGAATAGATTATTCCTAGTATATACTGCCTCGGCGAACGCTATTGCTATAGACAATACGAATACACCGTCAATAGCCAGGTCTAATACACCGCTCTTCTCCACGACACCGTGTCCAACAGCCGCCAAGTAGAAGGCTAGGAATAATGGTGATGATTCCACGAGGAAGCTTATTATACCAGCCAGCACACCATCCATTCTATTCTCACCCCCCTCTCCTCTTAACTATGATCTTAATCTTATACTCCGAGATCGTTATCAGCGCTGTATATGTCACCAGTATACTACCTATGAATACGAATACTGTAGCTGCTCCCCCAGCACCTGCTATCTGCATGTTTATACCAGCGTTATATAGTGCTGCTATGATGTATGCCGCTATGGGTACCGCTATCAGTTCAAGCATCGATAGCCATGCGACAAGTATTCCTGTATATCCATAGTTTGCGGTCTTCTCCTCGACCGGGTAGCTTAGATTATGTGTTCTACCGGCAATATATCCTGCACCTACGAGTCCTATGATTAACCCGCTGATCGTTAACGCTATCATTATTATCAATTTGATATTTATACCACTACTCCTCAATAGGTTAGGGTTGTTTCCGAGAACCCTCAGGTATAATCCGGGTGTTGTATATTTTAGGAAGAAGTACGCCGCTACAAATACTATGATCAACAATATGTATACCTCTATACTAAACGTCGTACCACTAATAGTCTTCAACCACAGCTTCTCCGGCAGGGTCTCAGTTCTAAGATATCCGTACTTCCTCTCATGCCATGGTCCACGGACTAGTATGTCTACGATATAGTATGCTATATAGTTCATCATTAGCGTCACCGGTACTTCATCGAGCTGTAGATATGCCCTTGGAAGGGATGCTATGAACGCCCAGAATGCACCGGCCAGAGCCGATAATACGATCATCAGTGTTTTGAGTGCTGCAACGCCGAGGGGTCCACCATTTATTAGTGATGCTGAGAATGGTGCAAACATTGCAGCCCATACCGCCAGCATTGCACCGAAGTATATCTGTCCCTCGCCACCGATATTGAATAATGCACCCTTAAAGGATACTACTAGTCCAACACCCACTATTGATAGGAAGGCGAAGCTCATAGCTAGTAGGTGGGGTTGTAGGAAGCCGTCACGTATAGCGTATAATACGTCTGCAGGAGTTGTTTTCCCGCCGCTCATACCGTATAGTATTATTATTGCTACAGCAACACCTATCAATAACGCCAGTAGTGGAACTATCCAGTAGGGTAGGGGTTTAACCCTCCTAACAATAACCATTGAGACTGGGAACTCCATTCTACATCACCATTAAATGCTCTATCTCCTCCCTCTTAGCCTTCTCAGCCGGGAATACACCAACTATCCTCCCAGAGTTCATAACTGCTATAGTATCAGCTATCTGGAAGATCTCATCCAAGTCCTCACTCGCTATGAGTGCCCCGATATTATCATTTATAACCTTGTTCTTAATGATCCTCCTAACCCTGATCGCTGTAGCCTCGTCGAGTGCTCGTGTAGGGTTGTAGGCTACTAGTAGCTTTGTAGCAGTGTTTAATTCTCTAGATACTAGAACCTTCATAATGTTTCCACCACTAAGATACTTTACCGGTGCTTCCGGTGATGGCGTCTTTATATCGTATTCCCTGATTAGTTTTAAGGCTAGGCTTCTAATCTTATCCCAATCTATAAATCCTCTAGCATATACTGGTATAACCGCTATGTTCTCGATAATGGTGTTCTCAATGCTGACCCCATACTTAGCGGGTAGATCGGGTATATATCCTACACCCTTCAACCTCAGATAATATGTTGATCTATGGGTTATATCCTCGCCCTCGAAGAATACCTTACCCTTCCTAATAGGTCTTAAACCCATAATAGCCTGTAGTAGCTCCTTCTGACCATTACCAGCTACACCAGCTATGGCGAACACCTCACCCCTCCTAACCTTGAGGGATACACCCTGAACGGCGTATCCTCCGAAATCACCTTCAACCCATAGGTTTTCGACGAGTAGTAGTTCTCCATCTGGAGCGCCGGGTGGTAGTCTCTCATATGTTATCTCCTTACTTCTCTCACCGAACATCATCCTACGTATATCGTCGATCGTCACCTCTGTCTTCTCAACGGTCTTCACAACCCTACCCCTACGGAGGACTGTGATCTTATCTGCCGCCTCCATAGCCTCCGGTATCTTATGTGTTATCAATAATACCGTTCCACCCCTCTCCGCAAATCCCTTGATGAACTTATAGAATCTGCGGCGCTCCTCTATCGGTAGATAGGTCAATGCTTCATCGATCAACAATATCTTAACACCCAGTAGCATCGCACGTATGAATTCGACCATCTGCTTCTGTGTGTAGCTGAGCTTCCAGGTATCCGTTGATGGATCGATCTTTACTCCGAACTCCTCAGCCAGCTTACTGATCTCCCTCTCAACAAGTTTAACCGGTGCATAGTATCCATACTTCTTCAGACCCAGTATGATGTTTTCGGCTATCGTCAACCTATCTATTAGTTGTGGTGATTGTGATACCATGACTATACCATAGTTTATAGCGTCTATGGGGCTTGATATTATAACCCTCCTACCGTTTAATATGATCACACCCTCGTCGGGAGTATATATTCCATATAGTATCTTTACAAGCGTCGACTTACCAGCACCATTCTCGCCTAGCAGTGCATGTATCGTTCCAGGATACACTTCTAGATTCACTCTATCCAGCGCTACAACTCCTGGGAATCTCTTAGTAATATTCCTCAATACAACTATCGGCTCAATCTCCGAGGATTGTTGAGAGGGAGGGGAAAAAACCCTTTGTTTAGGGGTTGACTCAGCCGCCACTACTACCGCACCATCACTACGCTGTTTCTAAAAATGATTTTAGTGTTGGGTATCCTTAATAAGGTGATATCCTTAGCCTCCCTTACCTAGATACTGCACCCAGTCTACGAACCAATCCATACCCCATAGGTCGTCATGTCCCAGTCTCTTACCGGATTCGATTGTAACCTTCTTGTTTGGATCCTCCTTCTTGTATCCGCTTAGTGGCCCTGTGAATGGGTCGAAGGCTGGAGCTATCTGAGCCTTGTGTCCATCATATGTTATCGTGGGTATGTTCTCATACTTGTGTGTCTCAGCTGTTAGCTGTAGTGGTGTTAGGAGTGGTGCTTCCTTCATTATCTGGTATCTCCTCATTATTAGGTCGTAGGCGCTGACCTTCTCACCTGTTAGCTTATCCGTTACGGTTATGTTCTTCAGCTTTGGTATGATCTCTGGGTTTATATGCATTACTGTACCATTGTCGAATATCCATGCACCAAACTCTACAGCTCCAGTGTTTAGTAGATACCAGTAGTCTACGTTCTTGAGATTGTATGGTGTATAGATTCCAGCCTTTATCTTGGCTAGTATGTCCTCATATATTACCTCCCAGTGCACGATCTGTCCGCTGACGACTGCGTGTTTACCATAGATCCATCCGGGGCTGTAGTGGCTGAATACATATAGTGGATGGTCATATGTTCCATTGAAGAACCCGGTTGTCTTCTCCTCACCAAGCTCTAGGATCGCTGTTGAATCCTCAGTGTAGGCTAATACGTCTACATCGTAGTCCCTCCATAGCGTCTCAGCCGCTGAACGGGCTGCATCCGGGTTGAACCATGAACCGATCTCTAGGACGTATACCTTTATATCCTTACCAAGCATCTCGCCCATCTCCTTAGCTCCAATAGCGAAGGCGTTGATATGTCTTACAACCTCTGGAATGGTGTATGCTGCAACGTATCCTATATGTCCGGTCTTCGTTAATGCTCCAGCGATTAACCCGTTTAGATAGTAGATCTGGTATAGGTCCGCGAAGTATGTTCCAACATTATCCCATCTCTTATATCCTGAGCAGTGGAAGAACATTACGTTGGGGTATTCCTTACCCTTCTCAATAGTCTTATCCATGAACTCGAAGCTAGTGGTGAATATTACGTTGTATCCCTGGCTTATCAAGTTATCTATTGTTTGTGGTAGTGCATCCTCCGATACACTCTCAACATATGTTGTTGTCAGCCAGTCCTTGAATAGTGATGCTACAACCTTTCTACCGACATCATGCATATAGCTCCATCCGAAGTCTCCAACTGGACCCACATAGATCCATGCAGCCTTAATTGTCGATGGCGGTGTCCACTTAGCGGGTTTTGCAGGTGCTGTTGGTTGAGCTCCTCCGCCAGCATACATCATTCCGCCGTAGAAGGCTGCTACACCGACTATGATTATCACGAGTATTATTATAGCCCATAGAGCCGTTTTACTCATGACTCTGATCCCCCTATCATCTCCTACTAGATATATTAAGGTGTGGTTGAGGTTAAAAGGGATATCTCTGGATAATAGTTTCACATACATATGCATATGTATAGATATTTAAGAAACAATCCATCCATGCGGGATATATCGAGTATAGAAACAACAGGTAAGAAAAAACGCTTAATAGGAGACATAGGGAACAACTAGGTACAACATGTTCCATAGGGATATAGCGCTTATATATAGGGGTGCCGATAGTTGGGGATTGCTAGAAGTCTCGGAGTACTGCTAATACTATCGCTACTCGGCGGACTTATTAAGATCATTGGCGGATATCTCAGTGGTTCACGTGCATTGATAGTTGATGCATTAACATCCTTCGCAAACATATTCACATTAATACTATCTATACGCTACTTCCTACATAGCCTTAAACCACCGGATATAGATCACCATTTTGGCCATATCCGTTTAAACTATTTGGGCATGCTTACAACAATGATCGCCTACAGCTTCGTAGCCGGTATATCCATAACACTGCTACTATACTCGTGGAACTACCATGTAGAGATCATAGGTGTATATACAGCCATACTAGGCTTCCTAACATACTCGGCAGTCGTATATCTATCATATAGATTCGGTGGATCGATAAGAGTTTACGGATTCTTCACTGTGAGTGAACTCATAGAGAGCATTATAACGATCATAGCATCCCTCGGTGGGAGTCTATATAACTTCATAATAGATTATATGGGTGGCGTAATATTGACACTATACATATTTGTAGAGATCTACCACACCTTCAAACAGAACATGATCTATCTAACGGATATATCGCCTAACTCGAAGTTTATCCAAAATATACTCGAACATTTTAGATCGAGGGGTATAGATATTGAAAGATACAGGTTTAGAGTAGTATATGAAGACTATATACATGGAGACATAATGGTCAAACCCAGGAACTGCACAAATATACAGAAACTACTATATGAGCTGGGAGTTATTGAGAGGGAGTTAAAGAGGAAGTATCCGCACCTGGATCTAATCATAGGTATTAACTATAGTTATTGTAGAGGTTAAAAAGAGGGGGAGGGTTTAGAGGGGTATTAAACCCCTTTTAGGAGGCGTCTTCCTAAGGTATATACCCTTACCAGGCTCACCCACGAGTTCTCCATCCTCTATGATAATATTCCCATTTACGAGGAGGTGTAGTGTTGAACCATAGAGCTCTAGCCCCTCCCATGGAGTCCAATCAACCTTATGGTGATGCGTGCTGGCCGAGATCCTCTTAGCTTTACGCGTATCTAATACAACAATATCCGCATCACTACCGATCATTAGAGCGCCCTTCCTCGGATAAACACCCATAATCTTTGCGGGGTTCGTCGAGAACACCTCGATGAATCTGCCAAAGCTTATCCTACGCTCCTTAACACCGAAGGTGTATAGGAAGGGGCCCATGATCTCAAGATTTGGTATACCTCCCCAAGCCTCCCAGACAGGTTTCTCCTTCAACTCCCTTGGTGCTGGAGCATTATCGCTGGCTAGTGCATCTATTGTTCCATCTGCTAGAGCCTTCCATAGTGCTTTAACATCATCCCTAGTTTTAAGGGTTGGTGCTAGTTTAAGGTATGTTCCATACCTTGCGGAATCTTCCCGTGTAAAGTATAGGTGGTGGGGGCATACCTCAACGGTAACATCAACACCCCTACTCCTCAAATATCTTACAGCATCCACACCCTCCCTACTACTTATATGACATATGTGCAGCTTAGTCATGATCTGTTTAGCGTAGTAGCCTACACGTAGGATCGCTGCCGCTTCAGCCTCTGGGCTACGGGATTTATGATAAGAGACTATGTCTCCAAGCTCTCTATACTTATCCTCACCCCAAATAATTAATCCATCATCCTCAGAATGGATCATTGCTACACCGTCAACATCCCTTATCAACTCCATAGCCTTAACCATACCCTCCTCATTAGCCTTGAAGGGTCTGCATGTGAATATCTTATAGCCTTTAACACCCTGCTCAGCTAGTTCCGGTATCTTCATATAGTTTCTCTCATCGAAGAATCCTCCATGGATACCATAGTTTATATATGAGTTCTTCTGAGCCTCCTCGATCTTCTTCTTTAAAACATCCTTATTATCAACATATACCCTGAGGGGCATATCATATACTCCGGTGAGTCCGCCGAAGGCTGCCGCTAGTGATCCGCTCTTCCAGTCTTCGTTCTCAACATATTCCGGGTCATATACGTGTGCATGTATATCTATACCCCCAGGGATCACCGGCTGGTGGTAGGCGTCTACAACCTCGTCAACACCGCTGAACTGTAGCTTCGAGATACCAACGATCTTGTCGTTCTCTACGAGTATGTTCCCCTCGGTAAAATCTCCATCGATCCATAAAAGTGCATTCCTTATCATTATGCGGTAGACCATGGGCTATCCTCTCCACTACTTATATATTTCATAGTTGGAAACTATTTAAAGTGGATGAGAGGGTAGCACACATAGATTATTCGTGGAGGCTTAACTGTTTTGGATAAACCAGTTATTAGGAGTATAACAGTCTTCACAGACAAACCCGGAGAGTGGAGTAGTAGAGGGGTCAGAGAACTAGTCGATAGAGCTGAAGAAATAATTAGAGATGTCTCAAAGAGGCTCGAAGATAAAGGTTATAGTATATGGACAACAAGGATAACACTACCAATACCACCATTAGAATCCTATAAGAGGATAGATAAGATAATTGGAGAACTGGATAAACCAGATCACCTAGTAAGCATAGGTGGACTATACCTTGAGAAAATAGATACAGGATTTGTCAGAGAGATCGTGTCGAGAGGAATATACACCGGCCTACTCTGGAGGGAAGTGTTTCCCCTAGACAAAGTAACGGATATATTCTATGAACTCGGAGGTATAGATCCGGTATATACTACGAGGATCGCTGTAAGCCTATTAGGAGAACCCATGGAAACCCCCTATTATCCATTATCATCAAGTCTACATGGCTGGGGTATTGGGATAGCGCTACTTTACCCCAAACAATTAATGGAAATTTATAGTGTTGGGGGTTTAGAGGGTATTAGAAGATTTATAGATGAAACACATAGAGGGATCGAGGAGGTTCTATTAGGTAGTTATAGATTGGTTATTGATCATAGTATAAGTCCATGGATGGATGAAAGTGTTGCATCATTAATAGAAGCTATAACTGGTGAAAGAGTGGGTAATCCGGGATTTATCGAGGGTATACATATACTTAACGAGATCCTAAAAGACATGGTTGATAAACACGAAAACATTGGAGGATTTAACGAGGTCATGCTACCATATGCTGAAGACTCAAGACTAATAGATGCTGGAGGTGGGGGGTTGATACGTGCACGGGACCTATTATTCTATTCATCGATATGTGTAGCTGGTCCGGATATGATAGTTGTTCCAAGGGATCGTGGTAGTCTTAGATCATTTATCAAAGCATCACACATACTCGCCATACATCTTGGAAAGAAAATGGCTTTAAGGATAATACCCGTAGAGGGTAGACCGGGAGATAGGGTTAGACTGGGTAAGTTTGGGGAGGCATATATTATTGATTATTAGAGGAATCTCCTATCCTTAACAATGAAGTACTTCATAGTATTATCCATGTACTTCTTCATACTATCGGGTAACCCCTTTATAGCAGATGTTAGGAATCCTAATACTATTAGACGGATAGCATATTCTTCATCGAGTCCACGAGTTTGTAGATAGAAGAGTTGTTCGCCACTAATCTTACCTATACTGGCCTCATGTGTTAGATATGCGTTTTCAACTGTTGTCTCTAGGGATGGATGGGTCTTATATATACCGTTTTCGAGTATTAAGCCATTACACTCTATATGCCCCTTTACATCCTCGGCTTCAGCTCTGATCAGTGGGTTTACATCCATATATCCCCTATTGACTACTCCACGACTAGTTATATAGCCCCCACTACCCCTTCCCCTTAAAACTATCCTTGTGTTTGATGCAACCCTTGTATTCCTATGGGCTAAGGTTGCCTCATGGTATTCGATCCTAGAGTTCTCACCGACATAGTATTCCGATCCTAGACCTATAGCTTTTACCGGTGAAACCTTAACGTAGTATCCATTATATTCTACACCTTTACCTATGTATGCGTACGTCTTTGATGATACGGTTATGTATGGAGCCCAGTTATGTATCATTATATTTGTAATCCTGCTATGATCCCCCGCTCTCAATAGGGTTATAGCTTTATGAGCACCCTCCGGAACTATTGATGCACAACCCTTAACTATTATGACGTTACTACCCCTACCTATATCTATAATGTTAACGATCTTCTGGACAATACCCTCTCTACCAAGTATGAAGCATGCATATATTGGTATTGGGGGGGTTGAGTATGGTTTTACATGTATATAGAATCCTACAGTCTCCTTATCTATAACTATCTTATCTTCGAGGCCATTCTCCCTCAATAATTTCTTGAGGGCATCCCTCTTCTTCTCCAGAGCTTCTCCAATCTCATATAGTTCTACCCCGTAATGTTTTAGTCTATCTTTATAGAATCCATATATGTTCCTATCAATTATTCCGGCGACAATGTTCTCCGGTGATGGCAGTCCCGATCTCTCTATGATCTTCCTTATATGGCTCATACTTATTCGCCACTGACTCTAAATATATTATTCTGATTATTAAGATTACTTAGTTATAGTCTTCGATCAC
>JALVIT010000133.1 GCA_027028545.1 Desulfurococcales archaeon | reverse complement strand
TAGTTGGATAGCATTACTGGGGGTGGATGATCATTGATGCATCGCCGGGTGGTTTTTGGTGTTTATACGGTATTCTTGGTGATCCTTATCTCGTTGATATATTTTGTATTAATAAGTAATTTATCCCTAGCAGTAGTTACGGGGTATATTGGACTGGTAATATTGATCCCGGTCCTCTATAGTAAGCGTGATAAACTAGCTATAGCCCATCGCTTATTCTCAAACATCACTATAACGTATAGTTTATTCGCTATCGTAGGTATAAGCCTTGGAATAGTCGATGCCCTAGTTTCTAGCTGGAGGGCGAAAGCGTTTATATGGCTGACGTTTGTGACGATACTTATGATCTATATAGATATAGCATCTATACCCTTATACCTTGAACTCAGCGGTATTATCGGGATGTATGGTGGATTCTGGAGCATAACGTGGGCTATAATATGGAAATCAACTGGTCATGTCATAGATTATAATATATGGGTATTGCCCGATACATGGCTACCAGAGATCGTTTACTGGCCTATAGTGTTCTCATCACTAGCAATATACTTTACCATGCTGATATACGGGTATAAACGTAGAACTCTCTAAAAACTATATGTTTATCTTTTCGGTCTCAGTGTGTTCATATATTATTTTTCCATTCCTTATAACGTATCTAGGTTTTTCATGATACCATATGAGCTCGTAGATGCTCTTAGCTCTATGAATTAATAGGTCAGCTCTGCTACTTATTTTCAAACCGTAGTTATTCAAACCTATGGCTTTAGCAGCCCTCCAAGTGATCATCTCGTATAGTAGATCCATATCCCTCAGCGTCATAGACCATGTAATATGGGAGGCTAGGAAGGCTACCTCTAACATATTGTTCCTCCCATACGGGTAGTATGCATCGCTGATATCATCCTGTCCTAACGCTACATTAACACCCCGTTTAACCATGTATTTTATCGGTAGATGTAGGGGTCCGGTATGCGGATCGCTTACAAGGCTCATACCAGCTTTCCTTAATAACCCAGCCAATCTATCCAGGTATGGATAGGGTTTTAAGGCTAATGCACGGGCATGACACGCTACTACACGGTTGAACCATTTATTCTTAATAGTTTTCGATGCGAGCATTTCGGTTGTATCTAGGTATGGATCACCTGTGTCATCGGTTAGCATAGCTATGTCCCGATCATACTCCAAGGCTATCCTGAAAACGGTATCTATATGTTTCTCCATATCCTCACGGCTATACTCTATCCATGGTATTCCGCCCGCAACGTCGGCGCCGGACTCTACAGCCTTCCACAAATACTCTTCACTGCCCTGATCACGTATTATACCGTCCTGGGGGAAGGCTACAATCTGTATATCAACGATCCCCTTATATCTTTCTCGGAGCTTTATGAGGGCTTTAACAGCTTCAAGCCTAGCCTTAGTATCCGTATCGGCGAATGCTCTAATATATAGTGTTCCATGCCTAATAGCCTCCGCTACAGCCTTTTCGGCATTACTATAGATCCATTCCTCTCTATACCTCTCCTTAACACGGCTAGCGATCTCGATGGCTTCAAGACTATGCTCCATACCACTACTCTGATAGCTCCGTGTAGCCTCATCACCTATTAGTCTAAAGGTATAGACCTTACAAAGGTGTAAATGAGGATTAACGAAGGGCTCGGTTACAAGCCCACCATCAGCATCGATCTCAAACTCCCCTCTACCCCTAACGTGTTCACTAATAGAATCAATTATACCATTCACAACGGCTATATCGCGTAAACCCTCAACACCGTATAGTCTAGCCCTCCTAATAACGAGATCATACACCTCAACCACTTGAAACCCCCCTATAATATCTTCTCGAGAATATCCTCAAGATCCCTTTCAAGCCTAGGCTTAGGCTTCCATACGACATGAACTACGTCCACACCCTGCCTCTTAAGCTCATGGTAGAAGTGTTCAAGACCGATATTTATTATCTTGGGTTTATCCTTCAATAGTTTAAGTGGATCATTCTTCAAGGCTTAACACCCGGATACAAGTGTTTATCTATAAAGGATCGTATACGGTCGTGACCAGTCTCACCTATAGCTATGAATCCGGCGGCGATACTCGCGAGGGCGTTAGAGTTGAAAACATATACTCCACGGTTTCTTAGAAGTTCTATCTCACGCTCCATATTCTGTGGATCCTTCGGTGTGCCAGCTACATGTGCTATAATCGTTAAGTATCTGCCATCCCTCTCAGCTATTTTAAATGCTTCATCTATAGCCTCCAAATGTGCTTCGACGGGGTTTGGATGCGAACCATAGCCTAGTACGAAGTCCATCAGTATCACACCCACATCTCTATCACGTGCTTCTCTAACTATCCTCTCAACCCTAATACTTGGATCGATCATTGGATGAGGTCTACCTTTAGTAAACTCCTCACTACCGAGATCAACAACTGTGTGCTTATAGCTAACCCACGGATCATCCAAGCCGTATCCGGGGTGGAGGGGTGTGTTAGAATATACTGGACCAATGATTTTCCCGAGGAGATACTGGGCCTCATACGCTAATGTACCACCAGTATATAATCCACGGACGAACCCCCTTCTACCCCCTCTATTTCTAACCTCCCTCCCAATTACATTGATGAATTCCTCTATATCTGGGAGCAAGTATTTATCCATACTAGTATACTGCTTCTCCCCATAGAAGTGAGCCGTAGCCAAAGCTGCCGAGTGGAGGGTTGAGACACCAATAATCCTATTCTCAACGATCCATCCATGCATATCTGAACCCATAAAGCATATAACATATTTCTTAGAGGCTCTACTACGTATATATGATATGATCTTTTCAGCTACATCCCTTGATGGCGGTTTAGAAACTATAGCGATTACATCAGTTGATTCATCCCTCTCCAATAAATCTATCGAGAAGAGCGTTGATAAACCACCAACACCGGATTTTAGATCGCGCCCGCCAACACCTATCCCATGGCTAACCCCTAAACCACCATTAGACAATAGAACACTTAACTCCTGCAGACCGGTTCCAGCAGCCGCAATTATACCCACACCACCCCTCTCAACAGCATTCGCAAATCCTATACCGACACCGGATATGATCGATGTACCAGCCTCCGGACCCATTACGAGAACATTATTCTCGATAGCCTTCTTCTTAATAACTACTTCATCCTCGATCGGGACATGATCGCTGAATATATGTAGGTGTATACCCTTCTCGATGAGGGGTAGTGCTATATCCTTCACATATTCGCCGGGTATGGATATGAGTGCTAGATCGGCTCCTCCAATGGCTTCAATAGCCGATTCAACACTATAATAGTATTCTCCCCTAGCTCCACCGCCCCTCAACAATTTCTCGATCTCATCTCTAATCCTATCCGGATCATATCCCTCAGCAATCTTGAGGGCAACAACTAGATCGTTCTCACCGGCCCCCTCACCCTCAACGGTTAATAAACCCCTCTCCCTCAACAACCTCTTATTCAGCTCCGTACCCATAATG
This sequence comes from Desulfurococcales archaeon, assembly GCA_027028545.1. Classification (GTDB taxonomy): domain Archaea; phylum Thermoproteota; class Thermoprotei_A; order Sulfolobales; family Desulfurococcaceae; genus JALVIT01. Next base: position 6,271 of record JALVIT010000133.1, on the reverse strand, counting down.
ATCGCTGCATCCAAGACCCCCTTGATTCCTTTAGCCTCTTCACTAATCCTCATCAATTGGACCGAATCTCTATAGAGACCCCTATACACATAGTTCTTAACGATCAATGCATCAAACACCTCTACACATGTATAACTACTATACTCGTTAGGATAGATATAGGTTAATACGATCCAATAGTAGGGAATAGATTAATGCCGGGGATACATTGTTTGTTGATTCAATTTATAAGTTACGCCCAACTATATATTGAGCTAGGATAGGGGGATGGTGCTGAGTATATGCAGCTGCTCCATACAGCAGACCTACACATAGGGGCGTTTCCAAATAGACCTTTGAAGGAGGCTAATATAGATGCCTTTGAGAAGATAGCCAACTATGCGATAGAGAACGATATAGAGTATCTAGTAGTATCGGGAGACTTCTTCGAGAGGCCTAGACTGGAGAACTATGAGATGCTTAGAAGGATATATAGGGTTCTGAGGAGGCTTAGAGAGGAGAAGATACATGTTGTCGCAATACCAGGTAGTCATGATTCATCCCCTCGGGGGGCTGATACATTAACCCTCCTCTCAGAGGCTGGACTCGTAAATCTCCCTCGATACGAGGTTGTTGACGGATTAATACTATACCCCCTAGAAATAGGGGATCTAGTATTCTATGCAATACCTGGTTTAAGGAATAGTATGGAGACAATATATCTCAGAGAGGGAAAGGTCAGATTTAAGAAGCCCCAGGATGAGCATAAGAGTATGGTTGTACTAGCACATATAAGCGTTAAATTTGCAGGATATGACCCAAGCATTTATAGTAGCAGATATGGGAGGGCCATCATTGAGAACGAGAGGGTTCTATCACTCCTACCCGGAAACACTAGATATGTTGCATTGGGACACATACATTTCCCAACACCATTATTCGATGAAGCTGAGGCAAACATAGCCTATCCCGGAGCACCAGTTGGCCGAGATGCAAATGATCTTGAGGAGACACATATACTGAGAACAAAGCATGGAAGGGACAGGAGATTCCTACTGGTAGATATAGGTGATAAAGTATTTGTTAGGAGTATATGGGATGATTTTAACATACATGTAGAATACCATAGAGACTACTATAAAGGATTCGAAGACACAATAAAGGATGTCAAGAAAATATTGAAGGACATACCGGACACCAAATATAGGGTTCTAATATTAAACATAGACTCGATCCCCGTGGATGATATAAATAAGTTAATGTATAAACTTAGAGAACTTGAAGCACAGAAAAAGATCATGATCCATCTCAAATGGAAGCCTAGAGAGGAGGTAGAGACACTAGAATTCACAGTAGATGAACTAGCAGATGTAGAGGAGATCGAGAAAAAGGCTGTCTCCGAGCTGATCAAGAAATACGGGTTAAACACCCAGCCTGAAAAAATCATAGAACTGCTAAACATATTGGGAAGGAGAAAGCCCGAGGAAGTATCGGAGCATGAATTCTATGAAGAAATATATAAGGAGATAAAACCGATCATGGAGGATATCCTCAATGGGAATAGGGATTGAAGACATATACAACGTGTTAAGGAGCCTAGTCGAAGACCTCAAAAGGGATTTCATAGAGGTTCAAAAAGACCCATTAATATCTACGCGTAGGGAAGTATTCTACAAATATTATAAAGTAGAGAACATTGAGGGAACACGTGGAAGGGGACGGATAGCCTTCGTAGATGCAGGATTCAAACCATACCAGCTCGACGTATCAATAATAATACCACTACAGATCGGTGGATTAGTGAGGGATGAAGATGGAAAACTACATAAGATTAGAGAAATACTAGATAAACCAATCTACGACTTCATCCTACTATACTCGAATAGGAGAAATATCGGAGGGCAATACGTATTTACAGTAAAGATTAAGCCCTTCCATGAAAACACACTGCTATTCGAAACTAGGAGGGATGCTGAGGATGCGACAAATAGGATAAACAAATTATTGAAAGATATTGAAGGGTTAGATCGTTCAAGACAACCCCAATTCTTTGTGAAGCTCACCAAGTATATTGAGGGACTGCTAGAACTCTCATACTCCATAAAGCTGCTAAGAACCTTAGAAGAGAATATTGGTTTATCGCCGGAATACGTAGTATTGGATGGAACATTGATAAAATGGTTTAGTATAGGGAGGACTAAGCTGGGATTTGACGGATTAGACATATTATCGGCGATCCTGGATATGGATCCCAAGGAGATAAGAGGTTATCTCTTCAAAATAATTGGTTTATCGAAGACAACAAAGTTCACAAACATTATTCGTAGCCAGGGGTTGTTCCACGTTAAAAAGCCTAGAATTATTAATGGTAGGGGCTTCTACAGCCTAGTCGATTTAGAGGGGGTGGATGAAATACCTGATCTATTAGGGGGATATATGGAGAATAATAAGAAGTTTGTGAGCGAGACGATAAAGATCCTTAACCGCATAGTCTATAGTAGACACAACATATACGTTGCGAGATTCCCCCTAACAACCGATCACAGGAATATATTCATGCTAGACATACACCTGGAAAAACCCGTGATAAGTCTGCAGCGGGATAAAATAGTTATTGATAAAGAGTATGCTTCATCGATAAACCCATATATTACATATATAGTGAATACGATGCTCTACCATAGAACTAGGATAACCGGAGAACCACCCTATGGATACATGGAGATAGACCATATAGTCCGTATGAGGGATGAAACCCGTAGATTCATAGAGGAATCACTTGTAAGAGTTCTACGCTCAAGCGATGATTTAACATCTAAGATCCTCGAACAAGTATTCTCCCCAACCACACGTATGAGGTATGGTTATAGGTGAGAATATGCCTAGACAAATAGGATTAATATATGCATGGAAAACAGATGGGATAGATGTGATAATATCCCAGGATGAATATAGACCCGGTATCGGCGACATCCTATATACAAAGCTAGATAATAAATACATCCTACTACAAGTAATAGGTTATGAAGGAAACGTGCCGATAAGCACAAGCTCACTAGTAAAGGATATCGGAGAACCACCACCAGTATATAGTCTGGAGAAGTCTAAGATCGTTAAAACACAGCTATTCTTCGAGATAAGAAGCATAGATGGTAATAATCCACTAGTCATAAAACCCTACCAACCACCACCACTAGGATCTCCAGTATATATGCTAGACCCTAGGGATCAAGAATCAATGGATATCATGGAGATGCTAAGCAGGGGGATAACAGGTGGAGAAGCAGTACCTGTAGGATGGCTTAGAAGCGGTATAGCACCAGCGGAACAACTTAAACCGGAAAAATATTTCAGAAATGCACCATTAAACCTAGACCTACACTCTACAGTGCCGAAACATATACTCGTATCGGGGCAGACTGGTGCCGGTAAGACAACCAGTGTAATGGGGTTAGCCCTAAGATGGGCTCTGAAGGGGTCTAGGAGGATAGCATGGGTTATCATAGATAGACATGGGGAATATAGTAAGACTGAGACCGGTGGATTCACAGATCTACTGATCAAAGCGCTGGAACTAAACGATAAACTAGAGACGAGGGTTCGAGTATTCAAATTCACAATTAACAGTGGTGAGGTTAGGAGTGAGACGCGGGGCGGTAATGCGGAGATAGTCGTAGGTACAATAAATATTTCGAGTATAAACGTATATGATATAGCAAACGTATTAGATCTTCCCCCAGACAAGGTGAGCGATCTGGAAGAGACCGTGGAGATCCTAGCGAGCCTTATCAAGGCATCAAATATAGATCCCCAGTGGAAGAAAGTATTCATAGACGCAAATGATGAAGCAACCGGTCAAATATTAGCATTAATCCCACTCCTAGTAGATAACGTATTCAGATATGAGGGTGTAGGAGAAATACAGAAGAGGGGGATCTACAGGGTACTCCTCAACGCTGGAATAGATATTAGAAAGCTGAGAACATATAGAAGACTATTAATGAGCATTCTAGGACTAACACGTAGAACACAAATGATTAGCACGGGACAAACGGGGAGACCAGTAACACTGATAAACGACTCTACATCGGTCTTCAAGGTTTCACCACTACTAAAGGATCCATATAGCCTCGTGAAGATCATGGAGGAGATGATCAGAGCAGCAACTACGATGTACCATGTAAATGTTACATGGAGCAATTATCCGTGGAAGGGAATTAACGGTAATCCACAGATAGGTAGGTTAGAGGAGGGAACGGTATCGATCGATAAGATAATAGAATACATAGATGGGGGGGAGTCGATAATACTGGATATATCTAAAATACCTCTAAGTCAGGGAGATACCATAGTTCAGAGCGTTATACGTAGATTATTCGAATCGAGGATTAATCTAGGGGTTGAAGACATTAAAAGGAAGGATCCTGTGGCTATAGTGTCCGAGGAAGCACCCCTCTATCTAAGCCCGGAGAAGGTTAGGAGTCCATACAACGTCTTCGCACGAATAGCTCGTGAGGGTAGGAAGTTCGGATTGGGATTGATAGCTATAACACAGCTGGCTACACAGATCGAGAGGCAGATACTGGCTAATTTCAACACTATTATAGCTTTGAGGACCAAGTTTGTATCTGATATAAACTATCTGACAAGCATAGGAATACCCGGAACAACATTAACACGTCTAGGCGATCGAGAAGGATACCTATATACACCCGATCTAAGGGTTAAAGAACCAATACCAATATACATACCGGGATACTTCGAACACGAGGAAGAAATCTATAACGAATACGAGAGGAGGAATAGGGATCACGAAGAACGGGAGAGGAAGGTTCTCGAATACTTATCCAGAGAACCTGATGATGAAGGGGATGATGAAATATGATCATACTTGGAATAAGGCTCAAAAACATTAGAAGCTATACAGATGAAACAATAGTATTCCCGCCCGAAGGTATAACCGTTATCTATGGAGACATAGGGTCCGGTAAATCATCGATACTCCTATCAATATCATATGCATTATTCGGACAACCGGGTAGGGCGAGCAGTGATCCAATAACTAGATATGCTTATCCAAAGGGTGAAGATCTCCTAAGACTAGGTGCTAGAGAGGGATACGTTAGACTCCTAATAAAACAATGGAATAAACTAGTATTGATCGAGAGGGGTCTGGAGAGGATCGGTGGAAGTGTTAGGGATAGGGGTGGACGGATAATAGTATATGAGATAGTGAAGGAGGGGGAGAAGATAGAGTATAGACAGATACTCAATAGATACTATTCCTCAAAGGAGCTGAAGAAGAAGGTTCTAGAAATACTCGGAATACCTGAGATCACCGCGAGGCAGAAGCCATTGATCTTCACAAACGCAATATACGTACCACAATTCGGAGTAAACGATATAATAAATCTTAATGATGAGGAAAGACTACGCTTAATAAATAAAGCGTTAAACATGGACAAATACAATATAATCAAGGATAATATCGAGAAGCTAGTAAGAAATAAACTACGATTAGAGATAAGGCGTTTGAAGGAGGATGAAGAGAAGTATCATAAGAGACTCACCGGAATAAGCATTGAGGAGATTAAGAGGAAGATAGAAGAGAAAAAAGAGGAGCTCAAGAAGATCGATGAGAAGCTGAGAGAGCTAGCCATTAATAGAAGGGAATTAGAGGAAAAGATCAAGAAGCTTAAAGAGCATCTAGAGGAGAAGGATAGAGAACTAAGAGAGCTTGAAAAGAAATATGAGGTAATAAAGCGTAGCGAGAAACAACTCGAAGAGAAGAAGAGGGAGCTTAGAGAAACGCTAGAGAAAATAGGGATAGATGATCCATCAGAGATCGGGAATGCTGAGAAGAAGTTGAAGGAAGAGATCGAGAAGCTCAATAAAATGATCGAAGAACTCGATAAACGTAGGAATAAGTTAGAGGATGAGAAAAAGCAGCAAAACAAAATATTAAACGAAGTGATAGATAAGATCGGTAAATATAATGAGGCGATCGGAGAGTTAAAGGGCTTAATCAAGAGCAAAAAAGAGAAATTGAGGGAGAAGGAGGGGGAGCTAGAGGAGAAGAGGAAACTATTAGAACAAGGGATCTGCCCACTATGTAGACAGAAAATACCCCATGAACACGGATACAAACTCGTTAAATCGATAGAGCTTGAGATAGAGAAGATAAAAAGAGAGATCAAGGAGACTGAGGAGAAGCTCAGGAAGAATATCGATGAGATGAAGAAACTCGAGGAGGAGAGAAGGGAAATTAATAATAGAATTAGGGAAATAGAGG
>JALVIT010000132.1 GCA_027028545.1 Desulfurococcales archaeon | reverse complement strand
GCTGAGCTACCGGCCCAGTTTCTTAGAGCTATTATTTCTGAAATATTTCTGAGGGTTTATATGTTTTAAAACGTGTTCCCTCTATCCTTTTCCGAGGACTACTAGTTTATCGTATCCTATATCGTCTTCTAGGTATGCTACTGTGTCTATTATTAATGGTTTCTTCCCGGTTTTCTCTATTATTTTGCTTATCTTTAGTCCCCGGTATATCGAATGCCTTGTTAATACAACCACTATTTCCGCACCCCTCAATGCTTCATCAAGGTCATTAATCAGTTCTACATCTAGTTCTTCGAGTCTCGGATCCCTTTTAACATATGGGTCGTGGGCAACGATCCTCTTGAACCCCCTGATCTTTAGGAGGGCTATTACGTCATGGCTTGGAGATAGCCTTGTATCATCTATATCCCCTCTAAAGGCTACACCTAGTACAGCTGTTTTAACCCCACGGGGATCTATCTTGTTCCTCCTGGCTGTGGATGCTACTAGTGATGCCACCACTGTAGGCATTGATTCGTTTATCCTCCTCCCAAGTATTGTTAGATACATCGGGTATCCGTGTTTCAATAGCTTCTTATACATGAAGTATGGATAGATGGGTATACAGTATCCTCCAACACCCGGTCCCGGTAGGTGTAGATGGGAGTATGGCTGGCTGTTTGCAGCCCTTCTAACCTCGTAGTAGTCTATTCCAAGCCTCATAGATGCTAGTGCTAACTCGTTCGCTAATGCAATATTCACATCTCTATATACGCCCTCAGCCAGCTTCTCGAATTCTGCAGCCGTTGTACTACTCATCTCGATCACTCCCTTAACCGCTATATCCCTGTAGAACTTCGATGCATAGTATAGGCTTCTAGGACCTACGCCGCCGATAACCTTTGGATAGTTGACCTCGATATCTTTAACAGCCCTCCCAATATACACCCTCTCAGGACTATATGCTAGGTAGAAGTCCTCCTCAGCTCTCAGCCCACTCTCCTCCTCGATCACCGGCTTGACCACTTCAACGGTTGTCCCCGGTGGTACACTCGACTCGATTATTACTAGGTCTCCCCTCTTCAATCCCCTACCTATCTTCCTGGATACATCTATTAATGCGTGGAAGCTATACTCCTTAGTCTCCCAGTCAGTATATACTGGGACCGTAACGATCTTTATCAGCGATCTCCTAGATGCTTCAACTCCATCAAGTGTTAATTCAAGCCTACCCTCCTCAAACCCCCTCTTCACAGCTTCTCTTATCTCCTCCTCGTGATAGTATAGTTCACCCCTCCTAATCGCTTCAAGCTTTCCCCTATCGATATCTACTCCTATAACCCTGTAGCCCTTCCTAAGATATACTGCTACTAGGCTTAGACCAACATATCCAATACCATAAACTGCTATCCATCCCCTACCCTTTCTAACCTCTTCAACCGGATCATTCATTTCATCCCAGCCTCCCATCTCCTCTTCTTCTCCTCATATACCCTTCTATTAGATATCGGTTTAGCTGGTACACCGGCTACAACGGTCTCCGGTGGGACGTCTCGTGTAACTATGCTTCCGGCAGCAACTACTGCATTCTCACCGATCACTATGCCGGGTAGCAATATGGAGTTTGCACCTATGACGGCCCCCCTCTTAATGGTTGGTCCTTTAAGCCTTTTGGATAATGGGTATTTATCGTTTGTTATAACTACGAAGGGTCCCAGGAATACATCATCCTCGATAATCGTTTCCGGTGGAATATATACTCCGGTCTCGATCCTAACCCTCTTCCCGATCCTTACATTTCCATCAATTATCGTGTGGGTTCCTATAACGCTATTACTCCCTATAACCGTGTTCTCCCTAATCATCACGTTATGCCCCGTCTCAACATTATCCCCTATCACAACTTTTTCATAGATTGTTGATCCAGGTCTTATATGGGTGTTTGAACCTATTATTGACCCACTACTGGCTTCATCGAGTACTTTGTAGAAATCCCTATAGTCTCCTAGAGCCGATACCTTCTCCCTCAGACTCCTCCTAGTCGGGTATCCTATTATTACCCTATCATCAATTATAGTATCCCTCCCTATCCTTGAACTACCGAGTATTACAGCTGTGGGTGAAATTATCTTGGTCAAAATGGATGCTCTACTAGATATATACAATACGATACACCCCTCCCCCTCTATATATTTGAAATATATTTTTTAACCCCTTCAAGCCCTTTAACCAGTATCTCCTTATACATACTATACTCCTCCAGATCCTCTATAGTATACTCCCGCCCCTCCCTCGTAGAGTCTGTAGCCAGTTTACATATGAAGAGACCTGTAAATGCCTGGTAGGGGTCTATGGGGGGCTCCCTCTTTCCGGCGAAGGCTTCTAAGACGGATAGGTCCTCGATGTATAGGGGTTCCTCCCTCCTAACATTAACCTTTACCTCATGCATATTATCATAGATCACGAGCTCCTGTGTCATATAGTTTAGGAAGGCAACCCCCCGACTACCTGTTAAATACATTATTCTCTGCTTGAATGGTGTTACACGGTTAACCTCTAGGCTTGAAAACCCCTTATCGTATCCGAGTATTATTAATGCATAATCCGTTAAACGGGATACAATGTTTTCCAGTGTATATGTTCTTATGGTTATTGGTAGTTTACTATATACTGTGAGGCTGTTATCGATCTCGTGTATTCCCAGATCATATATTACACTAGTATTCTTCACACGGGCTACGAAGGGTCCTACACGTCTAGATATCATAGTCAATATTTCTCCAAGCCATCCATCACGGATATGTCGGTGTAGCTCCATTATAGCTGGGTTAAATCTCTCGATATGTCCAACGCTTATCCATAGATCGTTCTCCTCAGCCAGTTTAATAACTCTATAGGCTTCATCGATATTACTCGTCATAGGCTTCTCAACTAGGAACCCATACACATCCCTATCCACTAGTTTCTCGATCGACTGGTAATGGTATTCTGTTGGTGTAGCTATTACTGCTAAGTCTATACTCCCCCTAGGTATTTCATCTATGCTTCTCAGGGGTTCTCCACTATATTTTCTAGCTATTGCTTTAGCCCTCTCATAGTTTATATCGACTAGATACTTTATATCGATAAGATCGGGGTTTTCAGTCTTTATACGGTGTAGGACCCTTGTATGTGCTGAACCCATATATCCAGTCCCTATAACTGCTACTTCTATCAATCCAGTTGCTCCTCCGGTATGATGGGTTTCTCTAGGTATTGTGATTAACCGGTTATTCTTAAAATGATTTCCGATGCCTTCTCAGCGCCGTTGATCGTGTTCGTGCATAGTTCTTCTATGTATGGTTTATTTTTTATAGCCTTCTCTATATGTTCTATTCCGAGTTTATCCGCTACGGTTATTATTGATCTAGTCTTCCTGGCTAGTTCTACTGCATCCTTAATAG
>JALVIT010000131.1 GCA_027028545.1 Desulfurococcales archaeon | reverse complement strand
GATATGATAAATATATCAGGTATATCCTAGATATTAATGGTTATATGTTAATTATGGAGGCTGTATAGGGTATTGAGGCTTTGGATCATAATACCGACTTATAATGAGAGCGATAATATTGGTAAGCTTATTGAGGGTATAATCGATAACCTCAAGGATCTCGGGGATCTTGAGTATCATATCCTAGTAGTTGATGATGATAGCCCCGATGGAACTGCAGAGGTTGTCCGGAAGTATATGGCTAAACATCCATTCATACACCTACTAGTTAGAAGGGGGGTTAGAGGGCTTGGATCGGCTGTACGTGATGGTATTAGATATGTTTTGGAGAATGACCCCGGTGCTACATATATTGCTACTATGGATGCTGATCTATCCCACAGACCAGAGGATCTACCAGTATTAATAAAGGCTACTGATAAAGCTGATCTTGTTCAAGGTAGTAGATACGTGGAGGGGGGTAGGGCTATTGGATGGGGGTTTCACCGGAGGATCATAAGCTGGGTTGCAAACCTACTGATCAGAATACTGTATAGGACAGGAATAAGGGATCACACTGGGAACTATAAGATATATAGCCGTAGACTAGCCGAGGAAATACTAAGATATTCTAGAGCCGATGGATTCGAGATAGCTATTGAGACAGTATTGATAGCTAAAGCGCTCGGTTATAAAATAGTTGAAGCACCAATAACATTCATAAACCGTGCCCGGGGGAAGAGCAAATTATCCCTAGGGGAAATTGTAAAATGGTGGATATACATACTAAAATTCCGTAGGAGATTCAAAGAGCTCAAGAAGATGCATAGGGGGTATGATGAGGAGAAATAAGTGGAGAATATACCTTTATGTTGGAGCTATAATAGTCCTCATAGCATCATCGATCATAGCTATAAACATGTTTAGAGGGGAAAAAAGGATTAGTATTAAACCATACCCCCTAAAGCCCATATCCTCCCCTCCAAAACCAATAGATATAGGTATATCAGTTCCACCAATCCTCTATCTAGGAAGACCTGAATTAGGGTTTAAAGTTATACTTAATGGTATAAAGGATGTACAGGGCGTATTATATCTAGGTAAGAAGGTTAGATATACACATCCATACGTTCTACATGAATATATTCCATTACGAAGAGATCTAAACATATCTATACCTAGAACATATAGAGTATACGATTATGATACATTATGGAGGACTATAAATGGTTTTATGGATCGCTTGGGATTAAACCTAAAAACATACTATGCCGACAACACACTCTCAATATGGGTTATGATATACATGTACAACTGGACGATCTATGGCTTCAAGAATAATAGCGTAATAGACTATATCTGGGATGTAATGATAAGAAATAAGACACACATTGGAATAGTAAGATTGTCGATAAGCAGCCTAACTGGAGCAATCCTATCATTCGATATATACAACCTATATGAATTTATAAATAAACATCCAGATGTATTAGAGAATCATGAACTCTTTAATCAAGCCACAAATGTTCATCAATTTAATGGTTTAAAGGAGGAATCGGGGTATATTAGGAAGCTACTATGGCTTATTGGTGTAGATGATGAATATTATGATGGTGATATCGTGGAGTATAATGATACAATACCACAATACGTTACAACCTATCAACAAAAACTTAATGATTTAAACATATATACATGTTATATACCGAGATTACTCCTATGCTGGTATCCAACGATCTACTATACACATGGCGAGATCAAGGGTTTCGGAGATAGATTGTTCTCAGCTGATTTAAGCTTTTTACCTCTGAAATTCTTTAGGATTATAGATTCACATGGTAATTATAGTGTTAGAGGGGTTGTTGAGAAGGCATCTATGTTTATTAGGAGGAGGTATAGGCTTCCAATATACATACCAATGTATTATAGGGGTGTCGAGGAGGCATATTATATTGTTGAGCCATGGGTTTTGAAGAGGGTTGTCGTGGTTAAACTGTTTGTTCAGAGTAGTAATATATATGATGTCCGTGTAGTAATAGATCCGGATACTATGAGGATCCTAAACTACATGGTCGTCTCCTATAGGGTTACGGGTAGATCGAGCTAATTATTATACGTATGGCAACTATTAATAAGACCCCTCCGATAATCCTCCTCAAAAGATCCTTCCTAATCGATAACGTTATATGTGCACCGGTATATCCTCCGACCGCTGCACCTAGGCTTAAGGGTATTGCCAGCTGCCAATAGATTATTCCATCGATAAAGTGTCTAACAACTGAGGAGAGGGCTGATGGAAGTATACATGCCATTGATAGGGAGACCACTAGATGCGGATCTAGACGTAGAACGTATATGAACATTGGCACATTTATGATACCGCCTCCAAGCCCTGTTAAGCCAGCTATTAATCCCGAGATTGTCCCGGATATTACTCCTACGATAAGCTTTCCCCTCTCAGAGGGATCCTTTTTACCCTTACTAGGTATTATCAGTCTTATACTTGATAATGCTATAACCATCCCAAGTATTAATACTAGATATCTCTTATCGATCAATACGACTAGGTAAGCACCTATGAAGGCTGTTATGATCATGGGTATGGCTATTGCGTAGTATAGTTTACGCGGCAGATCTATCTCCCGGCTATATCTATACGAAGAAACTAGAGAGTTTGCGAAGACAGCTAACTTGGTTGAGCCAACAATAAGTGTTGGTGGAAATCCAAGCAGGTATAGGATAGGTATAATTATAGAGCCACCTCCCAAACCAACCATAGAGCCTATCAAAGCCCCCATAAAACCCAATATGAAATATATTACTTGATCAAACATAGACCCAAATACCCTCAAATAACTATACATTGGAATAATAGATACATACAATAGTCTTAAAAATAGCATCGCTTCCACATCCTTAAGAACATGTATAATATACAATTAAGCCTTCTACTATAAGAGTTCAAGAGGGTGAAAACTCTAGGTTATAGCTTTCTATATTTGTTTGTATCTTTTATACCTCTTAGCATTGCTGGATCTGCATTCCTTTGTTAAGAACTGTGATTTTTCCACAGTATATATCGGTATTATAAGGATGAACGCTGTGCTAAGAGAAAAGGACTACGGGGTAAGCACTCTTTGCTGGGGGAAGCACGTGCTCATATAGATGGAGAGCAGGGAGGTAGAAAGCCCGTAATGAATCCGGTCATGCCAGATACGCTATGACACGGATCAATATATGAGGGCATGGTTTAGGTGAGTGATCAAATAACTAAGTTTTTATAGTCCCAACAACAATAGTTATGGATAGACCATTTGTGTATAAGGAGGATAAATGTTATGAATAGAGCCTTAACCACAGCACAAGCCATTATAATCGTCGTGATCGTCATAATAGCCATCGTAGCCGGAGCATGGTGGTATATGGCTAGTCAGGGTGGTGGAG
>JALVIT010000130.1 GCA_027028545.1 Desulfurococcales archaeon | reverse complement strand
TCAATTGAGGGTTATCTTGGAAAACCAGTCAATGATCCATATGGTAGACGTATAGGGCACATAGTAAGCTTCTACAGCGATCCAGATGGAAACGTTACAGCTCTCGAGATAAGTTTCGGAGATTTCGAATTCCGCGAGATACCTATTGAGAGGTTTAGATTCGATGGTGGAGAAGTAATACTAGTTCCTGAATGGGAGTTTAATGCAATGGTTATAGAGAATAGGCTTGAAAGACTGAGGAAGAGGATCACAGCCCTCGAAGACCTATACGCTAAGAAGGAGGTTCCAAAGAACAGCTATGAAGCACTGAAGAAGAAGCTTGAAACAACATTCATGCAGGCTAAGGAGGAGGCTAGAAAGGTTAAGGAGCAGCTGAAGAAGAGGGAGAACGAGCTTGGAGACACTATATTAGAATTAGAGAAGGCTATGACAAGTCTAAAGGTCAGCTATCTAGCCGGAGAGGTTCCAGAGAAGGCTTACAAGGTTGCAGCTGATCAGATTAGGAAGCATATGGAGCATGCAGAGTCTGAGAAGGAGAATGTTAAGAAACACCTACAGAGGATCGAAGCCCTCGAAAACCAGCCCGTCGATATAGGGACAACACCAGTTGTTGAACAACCTCCAACACAGGAGTCTGCATTACCAGTAGTTGTTTTAGAGGAGTAGCGGTATTACCGGGATAGCACCAATTCCCGTATTTAAAAATGTTTTTCAAAGCCATTGTATCTATGAAAACGATGCATCATAGGGGTGTATGGTAAGTGTCTTTAAGCGTTGGCGGCGGTAGAGGGTTTATCGGTCGGATAGCGAATATATTTAGGCGTTCACCAAGGGATCCTATTTCTAAGAAGATTTATGAAGCTATATCCGTTATAGACCGCATGATCACATCTATAGATATAACCAAGAGATCACTAACACAGGCCTCAGAAGAACACAGCCGTAGAGCCAAACAATTCGCCGACGAGGGTAGGAAACAGTATGAAGAAATATTCCTGCAGGAACTTGAACATATAGGCGGAATACTATCAATACTCGAAAAATCCCGTGTGGATCTTATAAGGATAAAGACTAGGCTATCAACAATAGCATCAATGGAGAGACCACTAAGGGAGCTGCCAGAGGTGATCGAGGAGCTTAGGGTGCTGAGGCCACAGGTTGAGAAGATCATGCCACAGCTAACCCTAATGATGACCGAGGTTGAGAGGAAGGTTCAGGACATTATAGCTACAACAAATGTTCCAAACCTGCCATCAATACCATATACTTCAACAACCAGCTATGCTGGGAAGCCCGTAGTTGAAAGCTCTAGGACGGGGAAGCTACCACCACTACCACCGAAGACGACGCCGAGTAAATTGGTTAATTCATCAAGCATAGCCACACCAACAGTATCCGTAAATCTTGTTAAGAAGTGGTTGATACATGAGATAAAGAGTAGTGGCGGCGTACTAGATATTGGATCGTTTACGAGGAAGTATAATGTATCAAAATCAATAGTATTCCATGCTCTAAGACAGCTTGAGAAGGAGGGTAAGATTAGACTGGCCAGATAACATTCACACTCTCCGCCACTTAATCATTTTTAGAAGAGTCTCTAGGGGGATATTCCATGACGATCCAGTACTTGATAGATAAGATCCATGAGTATGGGGAGAAGGCTGTCAGAGCCGATCGGGCTGGTGATTATGAGGAGGCTTTAAAATATTATAAGATAGCCCTAGACTTCATGATCAAATACTTAAAGCTATACCCGGATAGTTCATTAGCCGATTTCTATAGGGGGTTGATCCAGAGATATAGAGCTAGGATTAAGATCTTGGAGAAACATGCACGTAAGGTATCAGCTTCGGGAGGGGATGATTCAGCCCTCCAGGATATTGTGATCTTATATCCTAATCAGGGTAGGCGTAAGAACTATACTTTTAAAGACGTTGTTGATCTAGAACGTGTGAAGAAGGCATTAACTAAAGCAGTCATAAACCCAATAAAGACTCCAGAACTATACCCTCTAGGATGGTCTCAGGGCATCCTATTATTCGGTCCACCGGGTTGTGGTAAGACCCTTATAGCATATGCTTTAGCCAATGAGGTTAATGCTGTAATAATTGATGTATCGCCGGCAACCATAATGTCTAAATGGCTTGGTGAGGCCGAGAAGAATGTTCGTAGAGTGTTCAAGGTCGCCCGCGAGATAGCATCTAAGGGTACACCAGTCATAATATTTATTGATGAAGTTGATGGACTACTACAACAATACACTGAAGAGGTTGGGGGTGAGGCTCGAACAAAGAACCAGTTCCTAATGGAGATGGATGGACTAATAGCTAAGGTCAGTAACCAACTACCATTATTCGTTATAGGTACAACGAATAAGCCTTGGAGGCTAGATGTAGGATTCATAAGGAGATTTGAGAAGAGGATCTATGTGCCACCGCCCAATAAGAGTGTTCGTAAAAAACTATTCCAGCACTATATAGAGAAGCTTAGGAGTAGTCCGAAATACGAGATCGATGAAGACCTGGACCTAGACAAACTGGCTGAAATGACCGAAGGCTATAGCTCAGCAGACATATTCAATATTATGCGGGAACTACAAGAAAATATAGCTGAGGAGATAAATAGTAAGGGTGGAAAAATAGAGGGTAAGAGGATAATAACGATCGAAGACTTCATAAAAGTAATAAAACACCGTAGACCAAGCATAGATAAGAAGATGATAGCCAGCTACGAGATCTGGAATAAAAAGTTCGGAACAGGATGAGAAGATAATAAAATACTCAAAAACCTTAAAATAGTACCGGGGCGGCGATGGGGAGAGTCATGCCATAAGAGTATTAATGAAGAATAAACCCTGGGGTATCCGAGCCGCCCCGGTACTAGATAATTTCTCCCTCTACAAAAACTTATTACACTTCCCCTACTAGTTTAAATAATTGGTATGGAGGCATCTAAGGCTTGATAAAATGCTTTATGTATTTAAACATAGACGTCATACCATGATTATAGCATTAGTAGCTATTGTATTAATACTGGTCTACATATTCTATTACTGGCATAGTGTCTCTTATCCCGAATACAAGCCCTTCATCGGAAAGGAATATAAAGAATCTGATTTTCCGATAGATTTCGAGAGGGCGGAGGAGTTAGCCTATCAATTCATTGAGAAATACACAGGGTTTAATAGGAGCCAGCTTAAACTTATAAGGATACATGGTTATTATTCACGGATAGAGATAAAGGAGGGTCATATATCGTTAAGCTTTAACATAACTAATAGTAGATATAAAGGTGTGACCTATATCGATATACAATCCTCTACGGGTCGTTTATCATCCCTATATGTTCATCTAGAGAATTATATAAATCTATGCAGAGCTGTACCAGGTGATAATGCAAAGGAGAAGGTAGTAAGTCTTCTGAGA
>JALVIT010000129.1 GCA_027028545.1 Desulfurococcales archaeon | reverse complement strand
TAGAGGGAGAGGCTGTGGATCGTGCACTACCACTATATCGGTGTTAAGCTCTAATTCTTCAACAGCATTCAACCTATTGTTCTCGATGTATATTTTCTTCTCCTCATCGCTTAGATCGATCTCTGCACCCTGTAATGCGTTATGGATCTTCTTAGTTACCTTGAAGAAGGATTCATCCCCTCTAATAACCTCCCATATGGTCTCTATACCTATACTCCTCATCAATGGAACCATATTGTATAGTATTTCGGCTACTCCTCCCCCAAGGCTTGTGGAGTTTACATGTGTTAGGCTATGATTCTTTAGCTTCTCGCCTAACTCTTTAATATCCTCTATAATGTCCTCGATATAGAATACCTTATAATCATCGATCCTTTTCCGCTGGAAACCCTCTACCTTCATATATTCCACGACACTACTTATTCTAAAGCCTTACCTGTTTCATAGTCGAATATTGCTATCCTTGTCCAGTCTGGTTTGAGATATATTATCTCTCCTGAGCTAAATCTCTCTGTCACCCTAGTTTTCACCTTGATCAGTGTCTCCTCACCCTCGGGGTTTATATCGAGGTTTAGTATTGCTTCAGAACCCTGTGGCTCTACAACTAGGATCTTAGCCTTGATCGAATCCGGTAGTGGTTTTTTACTAACCTCTACGAACTCCGGTCTTATACCCAGTATTATCTTCATATTCTCCCTAACGATCTTTGTGAGAGTCTTCGGTATCTCCCTCCTGAATCCTGGACAGTCTAGATAGTATTTATTGTTCTCAACCATTACAACACATTTGACTATGTTCATCGGTGGTGAACCTATGAATGTTCCTACGAAGACGTGTTTAGGCTTCAAATAGATCTCTTCTGGAGTTCCAACCTGGACGATCCTACCCTTATTCATAACGGCTATACGATCAGCCATACTCAATGCTTCAGCCTGGTCATGGGTTACATAGACTGTCGTTATACCCAGTCTCTTCTGGAGTCTTTTAAGTTCTGCCCTCATTTCAAGCCTTAGGAGCGCGTCTAGATTTGATAGGGGTTCGTCCATAAGCCATACCTTAGGTCTACGGATCAATGCTCTAGCCAATGCTACACGTTGTTGCTGGCCACCGCTGAGTTGTCCTGGTTTACGTTTTAATAGATCCTCTATCTTTAGGAGTTTAGCTATCTCGTAAACCTTCTTCCTTATATCCTCCTTCGTCAATCCAAGTTTTTTACGTTTGATCATTAGTGGGAAGGCTATGTTGTCGAAGACCGTCATATGTGGGTATAATGCATAGTTTTGGAAAACCATTGCGATATCTCTATCCTTGGGCTCTAGATCTGTGACGTCTCTATCATCTATATACACTCTACCCTCATCGGGGTATTCTAGACCCGCTATTATTCTCAGTGTTGTCGTCTTACCACAACCCGATGGTCCGAGTAATACTACGAACTCCTTATCCCTAATCTCCAGGTTTATATTGTTCACAGCTACTACGTTTCCAAACCTTTTAACGATGTTTTCCAGTCTAACCTTAGCCATACATGATCACCCCTTTACAGTCCATCCAATCATACCCCTAACATAGTATTTCTGAAGTAGAGCGTATAGGATTAGGGGGACACTCATAGCGAATATAGAGCCTGCTGATAAGAGGCCCCAATCAATATGGTATTGACCCTTCATAGATGCAACCTGCAATGTTACAACATATTTATCCGGGCTGGCCAGGAATACTAAGGCGTAGAAGAAGTCGCTCCAAACCCATGTAAACTGTATTGCTGCTACACTAGCTATAGCTGGAAGGGTCATGGGCAACACTATCTTGAAGAAAATATGTATATCGCTCGCACCATCAACCCTGGCGGCTTCTTCAACCTCCTTAGGCAGGGTGTCGAAGAAGTTTTTGAGGAAGAAGGTTATCCATGCCAGACCCCATGCACTATGTAATAGTATGAGTCCTTCAAGCCTATCATATAGTCCGAGTCTATTCATCATAAAGAATAACGGTATAACAGACATTTGCTGTGGCATAGCCATTATTAATAGTAGTGTTATGAAGAGCATTGTTTTCAGTGGGAAGCTGAATCTCGAGAACACATATGCTGCTAGAGCAGCTATAAATAATGGTATTATCGTTGATGGTATAACCACTATGAATGAATTCCTATATCCTGTAGCTACAGAGTATACGGGATTACTCCATGCATCCACAAAGTTGTTGAGGGTGTAATGACCTGTGAGGGTCCACCACCCATTTAATACAACTTCTTTAAAGGGCTTTATAGATACCATCGCTACACCGATGAATGGTAGAAGCCATGCCAACGCTATAAACCATACTATAATGTTTATTATCAGATACTTCACCTTGATTTTTCCAAGTCTAAGCCTACCTAGTCTTTGCACCTTTCATCACCCTCCTAATAAACCATACGCCTGGAATAAGGGTTATGATCGCTAGTATTACTGCTGTAGCTGATGAGCGACCATAATCTAAGCTACGGGCGAAGTATAGATACATGACGAGGGCCATTACGTTCGATGAACCACCGGGTCCTCCTAGGGTCGATACATATACTATGTCGAAGATCTTGAGATCCCATAGCATCGTCATAATGACCACAATTATCGTTGCATGTTTGAGTAGCGGGACTACTATTTTGAAGAATATCTGGAAGCCACTGGCTCCATCGATCTTTGCAGCCTCTATATAGCTTTTAGGTAGGGATTCATATGCTGCAGAGTATACTGTTAGGCTGAACCCTGTCCATAGCCAAACTGAGCCAAGTATTAGTGATATTAACGCTGTCTGTGGATAGTTTGTCCATGTCTTACTAATTAAGCCTTTAATACCTAAAGTTTTTAAGACTACTGGAACAACGCCCAGTGTTCCATCGAACATAAATCTTATCAGTAATCCCCCGACAACCATCGGTATAACCATTCCAAGAAAGAAGATCGATTTAACGATCGAGCTCCCCCTAACCTCGTGGAGTAGATATGCTAGTATCATTCCTAGAAATACGACTATTGGGAGATGGATCGCTACCCACACTATATTATGGATGAAAGCACCCCATGGAGGTGGACGGGCCTTGGCAATATTATCTGGTAATACTAGGGCTTTATCCGGAGACTTCTCCGTCACCACTTTATAATAATTATCAAGTCCGGCGCCTCCAGGTGTTAGGAAGCTTATAACAACTGTACCAATTATAGGTGTTAGAACAAAGACTGCCAGAAATATCAGTTCTGGTAGTAGAAAGAGCAGTGTGATCTTATACTTTGTTCTCTTCACCCTAATCCTCTCATTCCCCTGCTACCTCTTATTAGATTAGGGAGTATGAGAGAGGAAAAATATGTTGTGTTAATATGTTCTCCTCTAATGCTAAGCACTACATGCTGGATGATTCTGTGTCAACGTATCTAGGATCTGGTCAACCTGATCGGGTTCAGCCCATAGGAGTTT
>JALVIT010000128.1 GCA_027028545.1 Desulfurococcales archaeon | reverse complement strand
AGAAACTTGATAGGCTAGCCGTTATTATGGAGGAGATGATGAAGTATAGTGAAGTCTTCGTAAATGAGCTGAATATACTAGAGGAAATATTTACACTAGCTGAGAGGATCGCGGAGAAGATCGAGGGGAGGAGTGTAGAATATATTAGTGAGAAACAGCATGAGAGAAAAACCTAGATTAAAAGGGGAAATCTAGATGTAACGTGATAGGGTTTGATAATACATGAGATAGCATCTAAAAGGATCATTCCTCCACTCAAGGGTATAATCATACATAGGCTTTATAAGAATGGTTATAGTCAGAGGAAGATAGCATCCCTCTTCTCCATAACACAGCCCCAGATACATAAATACCTGTCTAAACCAATTGAGAAGTATAATCAATTATTAGAGGGCTATGGCTTGAACATTGACGAGGTTAATAGACTGGTTGATCTACTCATAGACCTAATTAGTAAAAATGAAAGGGAGAGATTTATCATAGTCTTATCATCTATTGCCGATTACCTAGCTAGAAAGTATGTATGCATCCATTATACATTATATAGGGAGTATTGTAGTAGGGGTAGAGTCATTGATCCATTCATAGTTGAATACGAGAACACCCTTAAAAAGATACTATCCCTAAGGAAAATACATAGATTGATCCCCGAGGTAGGCTCAAACATAGCATATGCACCCCATACAGCCCATAGTGTATTCGATGTCATAGGTTTGCCGGGTAGGATTATAAGGATCGGTGATAGAGTCATAGCTGTTGGAGAACCAATATATGGTGGTAGTAAACACACTGCATCGATCCTAATACTAGCGCAGAAATATGATCACGGTAAACACGTTGTTATGAATATAAAATATATTGGGGAGATAAGTGATCTTATCGGCGGAGAATATTCAGTGATCAAGTGTGGGCCACATAAGGCTTCAAACTTCTGGAGTGACATTGAGGAATGCCTCACTCATAAACCGGATATACTATGTGATAAGGGTGGTGAGGGTTTAGAACCTATAACATACCTAATAGTGCCAAGTCTTAATGAACTATTAACCCTACTCGAAAAGATCCTATTAGTAACTGTTTAAGGTTTATTAGAAACCAACCATATATAGCGTCTAGGGCATATGTCTGAGAGGTTGAAGATTATAGATAATCCACTAGCTAAATACTATCTAACAATCCTTAGAGACAAGAATACACCTCCACATATATTTAGGAGGATAATGGGTAAGATCGGGGTCATACTAGGATATGAGATAGCTAGAGAGCTTAAATGGATGAAGACCTTCGTCGAAACACCACTATCTAAAGCTATAGGATTAAAACCAGCTGGAAAAACGATTATTGTCGGAATACTTGGTGCGAGCATACCATTAATATATGGATTACAGGAAGCCCTACCCTGGGCCGGGATCGGATTAATAGCTGCTAGAAGGATAGAAGGGGGGAAGGATGTTAGGGTCGTAACATATTACGAGAGACTACCAGTTAGCCTTAATGGATATGATATAGTATTAGCAGACCCTATGCTAGCGACCGGTAGAACTATCGAGGCATCTATAAATCATTTAAGGGAGAGGGGTGGTGGAAGGATCATCATTGCTTCAGTATTATCGAGTAGGTATGGTGTTGAGTATCTCTTTGGGAGATATGATGATATAGTGATATATACTATAGAGGTTGATCCAATCCTTAATAAGGACTACTTCATAGTTCCCGGACTAGGAGATGCTGGTGATAGAGGATTAGGTGTTGACCTCTTCATTTAAGCCTCATATTTTCCGCCGAAGAGACCGGTTGATAATTTAACCCTAATATTCTTAGAGAATATATTCCTCAATGAATCCCTAATACTCTTAACAGCGTTTTCAGGGCTGATGTTTAATTCTTGTGAAAGCCTTTTGGCTTTAACCAGTATTTCAATCGTATCATCGTATTCCTTAACTTTTAGATCTGTTAATTGTAATCCATTGTTCCGGAGTATTTCTGGGATCATCCCTAATCCTAGGCATTTTTTAAGGTTTCCATTGAATACGCTTTTAATCAATTTCTTCTTTTTATGCTCGATCTCTATACCTAGAGTATCCGGTGCAAACACTTCGCTACAGATATGTCTAGCAACCATGTATAACAGCTCGGTTAATGATGGCGGCTTGTCTATGGGGTTTAGCTTTATAAATACCATTACATCCTTCGTTGTAGTAGTTATTGATACTTCCTCAGCTAGGTAGCCGTATTTTGTGATCTCGTTGAGTATCTCGTATTCAACCAGTTCTATAGGGGTTTTCCTTCTTTCAAGTAGTTTCTCCATGGGAGCCTCTTTAACTGTTTCACTACTCATTATCTCCTTAATAGATCTTATCTCGTCACCCACTAGTTCACTCGCTAGATGATATACTATTATTCTACCCTCTTCACCACTTATACTTCTAAGTTCATCTAGACACTCCATACCCTTAGAACCGGTTGATTCGCTATAGCATCCGATAGTTTTACTGCCGAGGTTAACTAGGTGGAAGTATTTTTTCCCCGATTCTATAGTTATATAGTATACTTCATTCCGTTGAAGCTCTTTAAAGATCTCATTTAATCTATCGATATTCTTCCTTCCCGAGAAGATTATTTTACCCTTTATAATATATCTACTCCTATTAATTGGGTCTTCGATGAGGCTACTTATCCTTTGAAATATTGTTTCTGCCAATATTTTTCTCCCACCTATGTGGTCCATATTATAACTCTGTTTTTGATCAATAATATATTTTTAGCCTTTACACCGGTATAATACATATAAAACGGTGTAATAGTATATAGATTTTTCTGAATCTATATAATGGTTTCTATGATATCGTCTATAGGTTTAATCAGTCCCTTAATATTAAGTAAGCAGTTAATATCTCCCATCCTCTCATCTACACCCTCTATGTATGGGATCGATGTTATGTGTTTCAGCGAGTATTTTTTACAAAGTTTTTCAAGCTTTTTACCATTGGACATATTCTCTACTAGCCCTACGATCCTATATCCCCCCTCTACAAGTATTTTGACCAGCTTTTCAACACTCTTAACTGCTAAGGGGCTTGGAGTTGCTACTAGGAGTATTTCCGTATGGTCTCCAAGGTATGAGAGTAGGTTTAAATGTATATTGCTTATACCGGGTGGTGTATCTATGAATAATAGATCTAGCTCACCCCATCTAGTTATGGCTAATAATTCCTTAAATGCATCATCTATAGCTTCTCCACGGAGTGGTGTTGGGTTGTCTCCGGTGAATAATGCTATACTCATATATCTAATACCCTTAACGAGGGGTGGCTCGATCCCTTTCTCCTCCCTATATTCAAGACTATAAGGATCTATCCCTAATACTATATGTGTTGAGGGGTTCGTGAAGTCTAGGTCTAATAGCCCCGTCTTAAAACCCCTACTAGCCGATCTAGCTGCTAATAGTGTAGCTATGATTGTTTTACCGACACC
>JALVIT010000127.1:3107-3478 GCA_027028545.1 Desulfurococcales archaeon | reverse complement strand
CTAGATCCAAATCCATCGATAAATAACCCATTAAATGTACATGTAAACATTACGTATTACTCTATAAGGAACATATCGTACCTGTATAATGGAAAACGACGTAGTTCACCTATAGGTAACTTCTTCTCATACATAATAAATCTAGGATATAGTATAAACGATACAAATGATGATGGTATAAACGATCAACCATTCAACTATAAAGCATATATCGACCCCCACCCTATAGCCTATCATAAGCCTAGATACATCTTTTATTTCGTCAACGAGAGCCATATATTATTCGATATAAATGAGTTCAAAAGTATTGTAAAGCCAGGATATGAACGTATAGGGTTGTTAGCGATCTTTATGAAGATCTATATCAATAA
>JALVIT010000127.1:0-3097 GCA_027028545.1 Desulfurococcales archaeon | reverse complement strand
ACCCATAGGTTTAGAGCCGTTGTTCCTAATCCTAAAGACCTACGAGATCAACGGCGTATATATAGCATCACTGAGTGTGGTAAAGGATTACTATATCGAGGATGATATGCTTAATATATCATTCTACAACCCTACAAATGTCAGCATTTATGCTCCAGGATATGTAATAGCATTATCAGAGCCTGCTCCACAAGAGACCATAGGAAGTGATAGAGCTTATTATAGAGATGTTGAAAACATTATCCTCTATCTAGTTAGGAGGGATAGTATAAATCCTCTCAGCGAATACAACTACTTACCACCGGTATTGACAGCCACTATACTATTCTTACTGTTAATAGTAAGGAGGAGAAAATATATATAACTATATGGGTTTAATACTTAGATTCCACCATTAGAAGGGTTTGCCTCCCTACGAATAGTATTTAACTCATTAATTATCTCTATGATCCTCTCATAATACTTATCCATAATATTACCTTCTCTATACCTTTTATTAATGAATTTTCTGAGTTCATCCCTTATGTCCACTATATGTTTGACTAGAGATTCTTCATTGAGGGGTTTTTCAGCTTGCAGTTTAGGTCCTCCCTCCATGAATCCCTCGGGGTAGTACCAGTCTTTGAACCATGTGAAGCCTCTCTTAAACAGTTTGTATCCGAGCCTTGTTGCTATCGGGGGTATTCCTTTCTCTAATGCTTTATATGTTTCCAGGTCCTCCAAGTACTCTATGTATAGTTTCTCCCCACCTTCCAGCGTTTCGGATAGTATGTCTAGTATTAGGTCTTCAAGCCATGTATTGAAGAATTTGATCTCGTGATCATCTATTTTCACCCTATTATTTATGTTGAATACCTCGATCCAAGCCTTATAGTATGGTGGTCTACCGTAGAATATCTTCATATGTAGTATGTCAGCATATTTATCCCCATAGAATACGCTCAGTATAGCGTTTTCCTCCTCCCTAAACCTTCCTCGACTAACCCTTCTAATCTTAACCAGTAGATCATTCCTCCTAATACCTTTCAGTAGTCTCTTTAAAGGATCAATCCTCAATCCTCAAACCCCTTAACGGTAGAAGTGACTATTACTTAATAGTAACTATATTAACCGATAATATATGTTTAGAATAAATAAGGACTATTATAAGGTGGAATACTGTGATCGATGAGGAACTACTCAACGAGCTAAATAAACAGCTGAACTCAGAACTATACTCTGCATACCTATACTTATCAATGGCTGCATATTTCGACTATAAGGGTTTGAAGGGATTCGCCCACTGGATGAAGAAGCAGGCTCAGGAGGAAGTGGAGCATGCGATGAAGTTCTACGAATACATAAATGATCGTGGAGGCCGGGTGGTGTTGGAAGCTATAGAGAAACCCCCCACAGACTGGAAAACTGTTACGGATGTTTTTAGGCATGCTTTGGAGCATGAGAGAAGGGTTACCGAGAGGATACATAGACTAGTAGACTTAGCCAGGAAACACGATGATAAGCCTACAGAGGTATTCCTAATCTGGTTCGTTGAGGAACAGGTTGAAGAGGAGAAGATGTTTAGTGAAATACTACAACTACTAGAATATGCCGGTGAGACACCACAGGCAATACTAATGCTAAACGCTCATCTAGCACAGAGGAAGTAGAAACACCTTTTTATCATTTCTTCAATCCTCTTTTAAAACCATATTCTTAACTATATAGACACTATTATCCCCGGTGGACGTGTGAATGAGGAATGCTTATCATTTCGTATTAGAGCCAAAACCACCTTATATGTTCACAAAGCATTTGGAATTATTCAGTATACCGGGTGAACCAACACCCTATTTTTATGATCGAGAAAGGAGAGAATGTAGGGTTTTAGTGGGATTAGATAGGCAAATATATGTCCCGACTAGATGTATCTTCACCGGCGAACCATATAATCCATTGATCGAGTGTATGGTGTATACGCGTAGAAGATATATTGAGAGGGTTAAAAAGACCATCAGCGATAGGTTTAGAATAAACTTCGACTACAAAGACTTCCTCGAAGCGGTAGAGAATAATCCTAAATTGAAGAAACTAGCTGTGAGGAACCCAGGTCTACGACCCGGCAGATACAGTAGCCTATATGAAGCACTCGTAGACGTCGTCGTTAAGCAGAGGATCAGCTTAAAACTAGCATTGAAGATCACATCCAGGCTTGTTAAGAGATATGGTTATAGAATGGTTGCTGGAGGACTCGAATATTATTCTCACCCATTACCGGAGAACCTAGCCGAGGCTAGTATAGATGAGATCAGAAGATATGGGTTGACGAGGGTTAAGGCTAGAGCGTTGAGGGGGATCGCTGAGGCTGAGCTTGAAGGTAGACTGCCAAGTGTTAGAGAAGCAGTAAATGATCCGTGGAGGGTTTCAGCCGAACTAACAAACCTTTACGGCGTTGGAGAATGGACGGCTGAGCTGGCGGTTGCAATGGTGCTGCCGGACTTCAGGATCGGTCCTAGAACCGATCTATCTGTTAGGAGGGGGCTTAAAAGGCTGGGTATAGATCTTGATAGATATACGGGTGTAGATAAGTATATTGGTTTGATAATGTATCTAGCGAGCATTCATCATAGCATATAAGTCTATGCTATGAACCTATACCTCTTCAAACCCCACTTCTTCACCAATGCTTCATACTCCCTCCTACCAAGCACTGTCAACACCTCATAGTAGCCTCCACGATAAGCGTAAACAACTGCAAAACCCCTCCCAGACACCGCTATATAGACATCCCTCCATGAATCATAGACGTGCTGAACAGGATCCTCTAAAGCCTCGACAACATCCCCATAACTAATACCACGCTCAACCATACGTCTCCGAGCATGACGGCTAATACGAACATCCAAGACCAGGTACCAGTAATAAATATAAAATACCCAACAACAATAAATATACCCCCGAGAAGAAAAAGGGCCCGGACAAAGAGCAATATATGCGATGACGAACCCAGGCCACAAAAACCACAGCCCACAGAAAACGGTGGCCCGGGTAGCTCAGCCTGGTTAGAGCGCCGGGCTGTGGACAACCACCCTCCAATGAACACGGAGGAGGGGAAGGA
>JALVIT010000126.1 GCA_027028545.1 Desulfurococcales archaeon | reverse complement strand
ATATAATACTCGCCCCACCCTTCACCGAGCTGGCTAGGGTTCTTGAAACGGTTAAGGATACTGGTGTTAAAGTATATGCTCAGCATGCCGACCCCGTTGAACCAGGTGCTAGGACTGGCTATATTCCATTGGAGGCTTTAAAGGAGCTGGGCGTTCACGGTGTGATCCTTAACCATAGTGAGCATAGGCTTAAGCTAGCTGATATAAACTGGTTGATTAAGAGGGCTAAGAAGCTTGGATTAGAAACCCTTGTATGTGCCGATGTACCCGAGACTGGTGCAGCTGTAGCTGTTCTAGAGCCTGATATGGTTGCTGTTGAACCGCCGGAGCTTATTGGTACTGGTATACCTGTTAG
Organism: Desulfurococcales archaeon; assembly: GCA_027028545.1. Taxonomy (GTDB): domain Archaea; phylum Thermoproteota; class Thermoprotei_A; order Sulfolobales; family Desulfurococcaceae; genus JALVIT01. The sequence goes on along the minus strand of JALVIT010000126.1, from coordinate 3,137 downwards.
TAAGGCTAAGCCTGAGGTTATTACTCGTAGTGTTGAGTTGATCCATAGGGTGAATAAAGATGTTAAGATATTGACTGGTGCCGGTATTAGTAGTGGTGAAGACGTCTACGCTGCAGTAAAGCTTGGAACTATCGGCGTATTGGTTGCTTCAGCTATTGTTAAGGCTAAGAATCCATATAGTGTTATAAGGGATATGGCCGTTAGGGGTTTGGAGGCTTTGAAATAACTATTTCTTTTTCCTAATATAGATTATACCCTCTACCACTATTATGAGTGATAGTAGGATTATCGTCATATATACTATGTCGTAGACCGTTTTATCCCCATTATTGTTCACAGCGTTTGATTCACCTATTTCACCCTGAGCGTTTCCCGCTGGTCCAGTTGTTGTAGTCGTTGTAGTTGCTGTGGTAGATGCTGATGCTGTGGTTGTAGTTGTTGGTTCTGGATTGTTCACGGTGTTCCCGGTGGTTGTTGTGTTTTCCGCTGTGGTTGTTGGAGGGGTGTTTACGGATAGTATTATTTTAGTATATGTTTCGTTTATTATCCATATCTTACCTTCATACGTGTATAGGTATGGTTTATATTCTAGGTCTATTGCTTTATCGTCTGTATTTATTGTTAATGTTTCATTGTTTTGAAAGAATCTTATTGTTATGTGGGTGTATCCATATGTTGCCGGATAGACTAGGTTGTATGTTGTGTCTCCTATTTCGAACGATATTCTTACCGGTAGTTTATTAATCCTATTACCATATATGTCCTCTTTAGTGTTCTTTATTATGAAGCTATATGTGATTATATTGTTACCTACATTCTCCGTCTTAGACACCGTTATTACTCCATCCGTTGCACTTATGGGTTTATAATAGTATTCGCCATTTGGTTTAAGTATTAGCAGTATATAATGGTAGGGATACCTCTTACACTTCGGCGCTCCCCCACCACCCGTTATAATATATAGTGTTCCATACTTGTATCCTTCATCGTAGCAATGTATATGTCCCTGCAATACTATGCTGGGCTTATACTGGTCAAGTAGCGGTATTAATTTATCCTGCACCCCTCTAATAGCTTTACTAGCCTCTCTATCCGGATATACTGGTTCGTGGAATGCAGTTATTAGTTTCCTCTCGGTATTGAATGCTTTTGTCTTGATCCAGTTCTCCATGTTATCCCAGTCTTCATAGCCGTATCTTAGGTTTAGGAATACTATCCTCCATCCTGGTATATCATCTTTATAGTATAGGTCCGGTGCTACATGTGTTCTCCAATATGTTACCCCCTCCCTATTCTTACTGCTTACATATGGTAGATTGTTCCATTCATGATTACCAGCTACAACCCATAGGTTTGGAACATTCTTAAAGGTCTCTATGAAGTGCTGGATCTGGTCTATATAACCGTTCCATACATGGTCTCCAACACCTATAACTGCTATAGGGTTTATTGTAGCCATTTCATCCCGTATATGATATGTTACAGGGTTAAACTCTACCTCCCCACTATTATCCGGTCTATTATCCCCAAATACTAGTAGGGGGTACCACGGCAGATCGTTTGGGATCGGTTCCCGCCGCCCAATACCCACACTACTATATGCACCGGATATAGACGGTTTCGGAGTAAGGGATATGATTAGTATGGTTAGAATTATTATCGTTAATACTTTAACCCGATGCAAAGCTTTAGCCTCCTAGATACAGTGTTCTGTATAGGGCTTTTACCATGGTTTAGCCCTGGATCAACCGATTCCTCCAGCTGAATTGTTTGGTCTTCTACTATGTTTTGGAGACAGTTTTTAGTGGTATTTAAAATTGTATTGTTGGGTTAATGTTTATTTTCTCCGTATCTTTCTGAGGAGGATATATGTTAGGATGAGTATGGGTGTAGCTGTTAGTGTTATGAGGATGATCAATGACGTCATGTAGTCCTCGATGGGTGATTTCTTAAGATCCCTTAATACGGCTTTTGATAAGTTGATCCCTGGATCGCTTGGGTGATACTTCCCCACCAGTGTCATTGTATCGTTTGCTTCTACATGATCTTCATAGAGTATTATTACGACTGCCTTATCAGCATTATTCCCGGCTACCGTGATCATTGGTGCTAGGTATTTTTTATCGGGTGTGATCCAGTAGTATATGTCTAGGATGATTATTTCATCGGGGCTTTTAACATCTACATCGGTAGCCCTACGGTATTCATCGACGATCATATCTAGTAATTTATCGTTTACAACTATTATTTTATCAATCCATCCATAGAGTATGAATCCCTCGAAATATTTTAGTAGGGTTCCGTTTGTGGTTTTCTCAACACCTATCTTTAATGGATAGGCTATCCTCACCCCGTTAATCGTGATGTAGAATTTCTCGAAGAACTCTTCGTAGACCGTATAATTGTATCCTCCCTGGATCATTACACTGCTATTCTCTGTCTTAACACCCCCATAACCTATTACTTCTCTAACTGTACGACCACTTATGCCTCCATATATTACAGAATAGTTCACGTTGTTTAATCGTAGTTCTAGGACCTTTAACAGGGTGTTTGAGAAGTTCTCTCCTAATATGTAGGGCTTCTTTACTTTTCCATCATCGTATACATAGTACATGTATCCTAGACTCGTATATATGATGAGGGATTTCCTATGCCTTACATATCTATACCATATCCCATACTTCCTCATAAACCTCTGCTTATAATCTATGCCTTTACCATTCATTCTCCAAAAATCTTCAGCACTACTAAGATTCATCACCCTGATCGCCAGGTTTACTAGTGTATTCTCACAAAATATACTAACTGTATTTATGGCTGCCTCATCCGATGCTTGGTAGAGTTTGATTAAGAGGAATTTACGCCCTTTAAGGCTTTGCAGTAATGGATACTGTTTATTCGCATATGTATTATGGCTATGTATAGCTGGTATAGCTAGTGTATTCATTGCTAAGCTAGTTATGATAAGTAATAGCATTATGGTTGCTGTGAATCTATATTTAGGCATTGAAACCCCCATTTGTATCTGTTTAATATTATAGAGCTATATTGTTTTATTTTTGTCGTCCAATATGGAGTGAAGAGTGTATATGTTGTGTTTTATTGTAGGAGGGAAGCCGCCGGCGGGATTTGAA
>JALVIT010000125.1 GCA_027028545.1 Desulfurococcales archaeon | reverse complement strand
ATACAAGAACGGGTATTCCACGGGGTATTAGTAGAGCCATACCATATACTCTGGCAATCCTATAGAATAATAGGTAGGATTTTGGAGATATAGCTGTCTTAACGGTGTAGGTGATCGTTGTAGATACTGGTCCGTTAATAACTACTATTCCGTGTTCATAGCTGAAGTCGGATACAACCAGTTTATCATATGCCCCATCAATGGTTTTTATATGCAGATTATACTCTTTACGGCCAGTAGTTTTATCAGTCGTAGTATTTACAGCCATGATTGATAGTCCATTATATATGGGTCTCATATCAACAATACTTTTGGAGGATGATTCATCAACCACTCTAATCGATCCAGTATATGAATACGTTAATACTATACTTTTATCACTGCTCTTAACCCATATTATGAGATATTTATTTTTATAACCCTCCCAGATCCTTATCCTCGGCTGCCTTTTATACTTGAATATCAGCGTTGAACCCATGGGTCTAAGTACTTGATCGTATAGGATTATTTGAAGACTGTTATTAATTAGAATCGGAAGAGCTATTTTGTCGCCAAGGATATATATTGAGTAGGATGATGCCGGTAGATCAGCTTCAGCAATCTTATATAGAGATAAACTACTTCTATTAAGTAGCACACCATATGATATGAGCTTATTTCCGATCCTTATAAAAACCTTATCTTTAGCCCGTTTAAAATTAACAATGTTTGATCTATCCTGTATTCCTTCGATGATATATTCTTTTACTATAGTTATGTTAACTATATCTAGTAGTACATACTGGTTTTTAAAGGCAAATAGTAGAATATGATTATAAATATTACTACCAGTATAAATCGTGTATTTATCTAAGAAGTCCGCATTAACCATATTTCTCCTAGTGATGATATAGGTGTGTCCGCCCGATGTTTTAAGTATTGCTCGATCCCCGCTTTCGATCACCTTTGTGACAACTGTATCCATCTTCTTAACTTCGGGCTTATTGGATGCTTTGAAGATCAGTAATGTCTTCTTAATGTTTTTAATGGTTAATACTAATACATCGATCGATGGTATCGAGTAATATTGAAAGGTATTCTTTACCCCATTCATTATACTCTTTGCTTCATCCATGCTAATGTTTCTACTCTCATATATGGGTATGGTATAGAGTAATCTATGACCCACTAGGTCGAAAACGCTTAGGTCTATATGTAGAGTTTTAGAGTATTTGAGCATACTACTAACTATCGAGTATGAGAACCCCTCATAACCGATCTGTTTAAGCAGTATACAGCCTTCCTCACACTTATAGCCTGATAGGGTAACGATCCTTCCCGGGAAGGATCTGGTTGGGGTGAATATTCCGGAGGCTATAAATGTATTCATCATACTTATAATTATGAGCAACAAAAAGACTATGAATAGGGCGCTCCTCCTATTCATTTAGACCCCTCCTCCACCAGCTCCTCAACCACTAGCAGGGACCCCTTTCTATCAATAACCTTAACCCTTCTATTTGGAGGAATTGGTTTATCGCTTATAGCCTTCCAATATTCGCCAGAGACAAATATGTATCCGGACTGATCGGGGCCTATCGCATCAACCGTTCTACCGATCTCGCCTACGGGTAGGAATCTAACTCTTGGAGGCATGCGTTTAGCTCTAATAACCTTATACAATACGAATCCGGTAAAGGCTCCAAGCCCTATGCCCAGGCTTACACCTGTCCAGAAAAGTATCTGCTGATAGGCCGGAGATATTAGATAGCCTGGATTTAGCACTGGTAGTAGGGCTATGGATAATGCGATCAATATTATACCTGTAAACCCTAATATTCCGAATCCCGGTGTGAATAGCTCTATTCCTAAAGCTATAGCTCCGATAATTAGTAGTGCTAGGCTTACAATATTCGGTGAGAATCCGGAGCCTAATAGCGATAGTATGATTAAACCTATAGCTAGGGGTATTACGAGGTAGTGTCCGCTTAGTATTCCAAAGATCAGTGTTAATACTCCTAGGGTTGCTAGGAGGCTATTAACTATTGGGTCGCTCACAGCTCTAACTATGTAGACGCGTATACTACCACTATACTTGTAGAGCATTGCTCCACGGGTGTGCAGTGTATAGTTTACACCTATATCAAGCCTTACAGTAACACCATCGATCATGTCCAGTAGTTGATCGGGTGAGGATGCGACATATTCTATAACATGATATTTTAAAGCATCCTTCGCGTTAAGGTATAGGTTTTTACGGACGAATAGTTCTGCAGCAGTCTTATTCCTACCCCTATCCTCGGCTAGCCCCGTAATAATTGCCACTATTGGATTTATAATCTTGGACTCATTCACAACCCTAAACTGCCCAGTTGTTGGATCATACAATACGGGCTGTGCAGCACCAATATGTGTTCCCGGAGCCATAGCGGCTATATGTGTAGCCATTAATATGAGCGTTCCAGCACTCCAAGCGGATGCTCCCAGGGGGTATACGTATCCTATAACCGGGACGTTACTATTCTTAATAGCCTTAATGATCTCATCCGCTGAAGAAAGCAACCCACCCGGTGTATCCATTACAACTAGTAGTGGTGCATGGAGTTTCTCAGCCTCATCCAGAGCCTCCTCGAATAGTAGCTGCATACCATAGTTGATCTCCCCCCTCATATCCATAACGACAACATAGCTCGGCTGGCTATAAACAATTGTAAATGAGGATAAAATAGTAAAGAATACAAATACGAGTAGGAACAACCTAAAAAATAATACTTTAAAACTACTTCTTAGGCTGAGCACGAGTCTTCCCAACCTCGCCTAGAATTGTTCCGAATAATGCAGCTTCCCTACCCAGGTTGGAGGGCGCGATCACTATAAGGTTCTTCTCCTTAGCAACCTCGATCAGTGTCTGAAGCTCTCTAAGCCTCAAAGCAGCTGGGTGCTCCTCGTAGAACCTCGCCGCCTCAGCTAGTATAGCTGAAGCCTGCCTCTCACCCTCAGCCTCGATAACCTTAGCCCTCCTCCACCTCTCAGCTTCAGCCTGTTTAGCCATTGCACGTAGCATCGACTCAGGTAGTCTAACCTGTTTAAGGGTTACAGCTGTAACCTTAATACCCCATGGATCGGTTACTTCGTCTAGTATCTTCTGAAGCCTCTTATTGATCTCCTCCCTCTTAGTTAATAGCTCGTCTAGCTCGACTTGTCCAACAATATCCCTTAGGGTTGTCTGAGCCATCATCATAACAGCATAATTATAGTTTTCAACCTTCGTAACAGCTAGCACTGGGTCGAATACACGATAATAGACTACAGCATCAACTCCAACGGTTACATTATCCCTAGTTATTATCTGTTGCTCTGGGACATCGACGGTTGTAAGCCTTAGATCAACCTTTATAAAGTTGTCTACGAAGGGTATTACGAAGAATATTCCAGGACCCTTAGCGCCTAGCAGTCTACCAAGCCTAAAGATCACAGCCCTCTCGTATTCACGGACGATCTTGATACTCATAGCTAGAAATATTATCAGGATTATCAATAACAGTATGATACCGGGAAGAGCCTCTGCAACCCCATCGGAGAGGTATATTGTATATAGCATGGTCAAATCCAACACAGTCAGTCCTCCCCATCCTTTATTCTAATAATAGTTTTGAAACCATATATTTCTGTCCATTATAAAATAATTTATCTATATCCATAAAACACTACATGTTTAGGATTAATCGATGTTTAAAATCTTAAGCTCATCCTCTAAGAGATCCCTAATATTCTTCAATACAGTCTTCTTCTCGGCAGCGATCCTCCTACTTGATTCGAAGTAGAGTAGTTTATCCAGGTTTAATAGTTTATCATCTATATGCTTTATAGTGTCTCTGAGTGATCTATTATTTAGGGTTGAGTATGCTATTACCCGGCTAAAACCTATAACCCCTAACGCATCGATCTTATCCGCATCACTGAGAACCTTTGCTTCAACGGTCTCGGGTTTGACGCCGTGTTTCCTGGTATAGCTGTAACTATGGGTTAGTATTGCATTCATAACCTTATCGATGAAGTCTTTAGAGAAACCCTTCTCCTCCAATATACCTCTAGCTATGAGGGCTGAGTAGTAGGCGTGGGGTTCCCCCATGATCCTACCAATATCGTGTAGTAGTATACTTATACGTAGCAGATCCCAATCTACATTTAAACCCTCCATATCGACTATTATTTCAGCGTATTTTTCAACCCTAACTATGTGTGGATATCCATGGGAGAACTCCATACCCATAATGTTTCTCACCATGTTTCTAAGCTCATCTAGGAAGCGATCAGATACCATAATATACACCGCCGGTTTTAGAGGGATGGAAAGGCTATATAGGGTTTAATCCTCCATTGTGATCTCCGGTATCACAATAGTGTTCTCCGGGGGTATATGGAATACTATCTCCTCACCCGGTGATACAACCATGTAGTTTGGTATGTAGATTATCATGCTGGAGTTAGCTATCTTTACACGGGTTTCGATCTTCTCCCCCATGAACATCGCTAGATCGATCTTACCCTTAAATAGGTTTTCCATCTTACCTATGGATTTCTCAACTAGTTTAACAGTTTCCGGTCTAATGACTACGGATACCTTCTTCCTACTCTTAACTTCATCTGATACCATTACGCCTTTAATATGTGAATCTAGCTCCTCGATGTATACTGTAGCATATTTGTCCTCGACACCAGTTACCTCACCAACATATATGTTGCTCCTACCTATGAAGTCTGCTACGAAGAGTTTGCGTGGTCTGAAATATATTTCTCTAGGAGAACCATATTGTAGTAGCTTACCCTTATTCATAACAGCTATACGATCACTAATACTCATAGCCTCGATCTGGTCGTGGGTTACATAGATCGTTGTAATACCAAGCTTCTTCTGAATACGTTTAATCTCCTCCCTCATCTCAATACGTAGCTTAGCATCTAGATTGCTTAGAGGCTCATCGAGTAATAATACGCTAGGTTGAACCACTAGGGCTCTAGCCAATGCTACACGCTGTTGCTGACCACCACTAAGCTGTAGAGGATATCTATCCTCAAGCCCCTCAAGCTTAACCAGTTCTAAGACCTCTCTAACCCTCTTCTTAATATCCTCCTCTGTTAGTTTGAGCACCTTCTTCCTAATCCTTAAACCATATGCTACATTATCGTAGACGGTCATGTGGGGCCATAATGCATAGTTTTGGAAGACCATAGCCGTGTTACGATGATAGGGCTTCAGATATGTCACATCGTTCTCGTCGAAATAAACCCTACCATGCTCTGGTACCTCGAATCCGGCTATGATCCTTAGGGTTGTAGTTTTACCACAGCCCGATGGTCCTAGTAGGGTGAATAGTTCTCCCGATTCAACCTCGAAGGTTACATTATCTACAGCTATAACCCTACCATATATCTTGGTTACATTCTCTAATCTTACACGTGTCAAACCCTACACACCTACTATAAATTATATGTTTTAGACACCTATGAATGCATACCTCTGCTTGAATACGAGCACTATTATCAATATAGCTATAAGCTGTATAAGTATTAATAATACACCCATGGCAGCTGCAACCTGTACACCGGTCGCTGTCCCACCCTTATACTGACTCATCATGTAGAAGGTCATGGGTGCTTGATCATCCCTTAAACCACCGATAGTTATACTCGTGCTAACCTCTGTGCTGATATATATGAACCCGACAATAGCACCGCTGAGTATATATGTGAATATCAGAGGCATGACAACGCCGAATATAACCCTAGACCTTGATGCTCCCAGGTTTAATGCAGCCTCCTCGAGAGCGTGGTGGACTTGTTGGAATCCTGCATAGACCGATCTTGTTACGAATGGTAGTTTACGTATACTATAGGCTATGATCAATATTATCCATGCCTGAAACGTATTAGGTCCTGATACCGGGCTTAGGGGGAATAGTAGCTTATATAATGGCTCACCGATGACTGGTATCGGCTTGAAGACGTTTGGTAGTGCTAGGAAGAAGTAGTAGTATCCGAGGGCTATGACTAGTCCGGGGATGGCTAATGGAATTGTTGCCAGTGTGTCTAGTGTTGGTGTTATAACCTTCATCTTAGTCCTACTAACACTATAAGCGATCATTATAGCGACAGTTGTAGCTAGGACGACTGCTATCGTCGCATACATCAACGTGTTGCGTATATATCTGAAAACGGCTGGATCGCTGAATAGCCTGACGAAATATTGCGGTGTAGCCTTATCCCATTGAAGACTAAAACCTGTAGGCGGTATTATGTTGAAGGCTAACAGTATAACACCTATCTGGGGCATAGCTGTGAATAGTATCAGTGGTAGTAGCACCAAATAGACTATTGCTAATCCAAGGGGTCCAAGCCTCCTCTCACGTATAACCCATCTACCGCCACGGCTAATCATCGCATAGCTACGCATACCAACATAGCTACGAATGGCTAGGAACCCCATAGCCGCTAGAAACAACATTACGAATCCTAGAGCCGCTAGCTCCGGAGATACAATACCATACTCCGTTGTGAAACCACTATATATCTGATAACTCATAAGATTAGGTTCCTGAAAAACAATCGGTGCACCCAGATCCTCTAGCGAGAATATGAAGACAAGTATGGATCCAGCAACAATACCGGGTAGAGCTAGCGGTAGTGTTACCGTTAGGAAAAGCTTTAAACCCTTGGATCCAAGGTTTTCAGCCTGCTCCTCCATACTTGGATCGATGTTTATGAAGCTTGAATAAGCGTTGAGATACACTATCGGGTAGAAGGCCATGATCTGTGCTAACGCTACACCGGCTAAGCTCTTAATCTCGATCCTCCACCCAAATAAAGCATCTGTTATAGCAGATATCGGACCATAGGGTCCGAATAGGATCCTTATAACGTAGGCGTTTACGAAGGGTGTTACGAATAACGGTATCATAGCCAGTATCCTAAACAGTGTTCTACCGGGGAAGTCGTATCTAGCCAGTATGAATGCAACTATTATACCTAGAACCGTTGCTACGGATGTTACAACTACAGCGTTTATCATACTATTCAGCAGTATACCATAGTTTACACCTGTTATAACAAGTAGTTTTTCACCACCCTTTAATGGTAGGAATCTATAGAGGCTTGAACCGGGCGGTGGTGTTAATCTAACATATCTCGACCCGGGGCGGAATATCCTCTCGAAATTATAGAATATATCCTTAACATATGGTGGTACAACGAAGGCGTTTAGAAGCATTAGTAGGACTGGTGTAATTAGGAATACTATTAGGACTAGTGAACCACCTATCAGGAAGAACCACATGATCGGGTCGAGCTTGTATAGTGTAGTCTTAATCCTCCTCTTCAACGGAACATGGATCTTATAGAGCCTCTTAATTTTTATAGTTGGTATAATGTTCTGTTTAAAATATCCTAGAACAGCCACTGTGAGTAGGGGTAGTAGGAATAATGCTAGTGCCCGTGGAATCCCTCTTATTTGTAGTACGAGTATGAAGAATGTATATATGAAGCCTATTATTGCTAGGAAACTCATAGAGAAGCTGAACAATATCCTACGATAATCCAAACCAGATTTAAACAATAAGAAAGCCCATACGATACCTAGAACCCATATAAGGATCTCAGTAGTCCATTCAATATATGGTGCTAATAGATAATAGATTAAAGCGGTAACAAGACCTGCAATATATAGATCCTTTAACGATACATGTCTAAAACCGGTTCTCCGAGGCAAAAATCATACCCCGTATAGCCAGTCCTTTACTATGAATACTAGGTCCTAGGTCATTAATAAAGATTAGTAGGATGGAAAAATATTATAAAAAGGGATCTACTTTCTAAGATAGTATACTGCAACCAACGCTATAATTATCACTATTATGATAACAGCTATCACAGACTGCGGAATACCTCCACCACCAGCGGTCGTCGTAGTTGTTGTGGTCGTGGTTGTTGTGGTTGTCGTCGTAGTTGTAGCTGTCCCGGTTGCACCAGTCGTTGTTGTAGCAGCCATTGTAGTTGTGGTTGTTGTAGCTGTCGGTACCTGGAATTCACCGCTTAGGATCTTCTGTAGTAGGTCGTATGTGTTCTGATACCTCTGACGGGCTCCATCCTCCCATTCGCTCATCAACGCCTGATAGACTGATCCCTCAGTTATATGCTGGTTCAGCCTTATAGCATTGTCGAGTGTGAACGTTATATCCTGCCCCGTCAATGGATCCTTGAATGCGAAGGGTTCTGTAAGTTTATCTATAAGGTAGTTGAAGGCGTTCTCATCGATCTGTCCATTGAGGTAGGCTTGTGCTATTGCAGCCCATGTAGCCTGTAGGTCGTCGTGGGCGTTTACAAGTGTAGCCTTAAAGTATTGCTGCATAACCTTCTCGGTTAGATAGGCTAGTGTCTCGTTGAACTCTATCACACCAGTTGCTGTAGCCTTCTCGAATGCTTGTTTAAGATCGGGTCTCTGCTGCCCGATATCCGTATCGAATACCTTAGCGTTTATTGGTAGCCTATTGATCTCTGTGTCGAGCCATATCTGCTGTCCACCATACTCGCTTAGAACCCATGCTACGAATGCGGCTGCTTGAACAGGGTATCTGGTTCCTTTAAGGACGGCTATCGGGTCCGCATTTACGATGCTCTCATTCTCGGGTATTACGTATTCACAATCCGGGTTTTGATGCATAGCTGTGTAGCCGTAGAAGTCTATCGTTATACCTACAGCTATCTCTCCACGTATAGCTGCATCCCTCACAGCGCTGCTGGCATCGTAGATCTTCGAGTTTGCAGCCATGAGTGTGAGGACCTTCCAGCCTTCATCCCATCCATATGCTTGTAGTATGATCTCATACATTCTAGTATTACTCGTGCTCTTAGTCGGATCAGCTACTCCCACGAGGGGTGTATCGGGTAGGTATTTAGCATATTCGGGCTTCGTTAGATCGATCCATTTCTTAGGCATCGGCACACCATACTGGTCGAGAACCTTATGGTTTACCGTGAATCCGAAGCTGCTGATAGCTGCACCGATCCAGTGGACAAATCCATCCTTACCGATCTTCCATGTCGGTGCACCAGCGATCCTTGGGGGTATCTTAGACATCTCGTAGAGTATGGCGTTAAACTCTGGATGCGTCGTGTTATCGAGGGACTGGATGTATCCTTTATCATCTATATAGTTGAATAGTGTTGGCCCACCGCCCCATGCAACATCTATTGGGTTCCCAGCATCTAGCGCCTGCTTAATATATGTCTCCCACTGCTCAGGTCCAGCATATACTGCACGTATATCCTTAATACCCAACTCTTTAGCAACTGGTGATTTTAGGAATACCTCTCTAGTCTTCGTGATAATAGTGGCTTCATGCCTGGTAATAATTAGTAGCGTTATACCCTCCGGATGGGGCATCTGCTTCAAATAGTCTAGCCATGGGAAGGGCTCCGGCTGATTACCCCATGGAGGCCATTGCTGATTGATTATCGTCCCCAGCGCTGAGACCGGTTGTAGTATTATGGATAATGCTATGAGGACAGCTAATACATACATAGCTAGTTTATTCATCCCTCTAGCACCCATCTAAACACGTATTATCATATACATTATCTTTATAGGTGGTCATTTAACTTAAATCTAATCTATTTAGAACTATTTAGAACTATGAATAAACTCGATAAACAATTCTTTTGGTTAGTGAATACTGTACAATAGCTTTGTTCTTTATAATACCTATACTAATCTTTAATAACTAATGGAGGGTAATAATAGTATGACGTATCTGGATAGGTGAAGGGAGAATGAATTCGAAATATCTCGTATTAATAATGTTGGCCATACTCCTAGCATCAATGGCTACACCGTCAGTATATACTATGAAGAATCCGGCAACAAACGTATACACAGCAAACAATACGAATAGGAAGCTCGTAGTAGCTGTAGACCTCGCCCATGGCGAGAGCGATAAATATCTAAGCTACATACAGGGTAACATCACATGGGTCAACTGGATAAC
>JALVIT010000124.1 GCA_027028545.1 Desulfurococcales archaeon | reverse complement strand
TACTATATGTTATATTTCATATTATTCTTCCCAATACTATTGATCGCTCCAACGATCCTATCCGAAATATTCCTATTCACTGGTATAGGTCTTAGAGCATCCCTATTACTAAGCACATCGTTTCTAACTGCTAGCCTCATGTTGAGTTTTGTGAATATATCCCTTAAAGAGATCAGCTCATTTCCTCCGAGGATCGAGTTTATTCTAAAATATGTTTATTTCTGGGGTATACCTATACCCATGATTTATCCTAGAGTGATTATTAGTAGGATTGTGATAGCGTTAAATATTGGTGGTGGTCTACTACCATTATTGATAAATACTTATCTACTGATAAATCTCCTATTCAGATCGGCCGTGTATTTTGTGGAGGCTTTGATAATAGTATTCTTCGTAGCAATCATAACATTCTACGCTTCCAGAGCCATACCCGGTGTTGGTATTGTCGTTCCCGGCTTCATACCCCCCATAGCCTCAGTCCTACTAACTGTATTGTTGATCCATAGTCTAGACTATGCCATACCTGTTTCATTTATTGGTGGTTCTCTGGGTAGTCTTATAGGTGCAGATATTTTCAGGTTGAAGCGTGATCTAGACAAGTTTGTTAAGAGTTATGGAGGCGCCATACTGAGTATTGGTGGTGCTGGAACCTTTGACGGCATATTCCTATCCGGTGTATTTTCGGTTGTATTCACCTATCTATTCTACTAGGAAATACTAGCTCAACATCCTGATCTGATCCCTAAGGCTTTCCACGACCTTACCTATCTTCTTACGATCAACTATATCCTGTTCGGCTAAAGCTTCTAGGTTATTCATTATCTTCTCGGGTGTGATCTTTAATAATATGTTGTTTTTCACAAGTTGATCCCTATACCTCTCATCGCTCCATATACTGGTTAGTGTTTCTAGGTATCTCTCTATGGATTGGAATGGTTTTGGCTTACTTCTAATCCTCTTCGTCTTAGCTATGTATTGTGGTGTGTAAAGGTTTATCCTACTCTTACTATCACTCCTATATTCTACTAGGAATGATGTTATGATATAGTCTCCACCTCCTCTTATCGGTGGTGGTATCATTAGTTGCATGATCTTCTTCTTTAAATTGTTTGCATCATCTATTATATCGTGTATGTTTGACTCGATATTAGTTATTAACGTGTTAGCCCTCCTATCTATGGATTCAACCTCTCTATTAATCTTATCGATCTCCTTATTGATCTGCTCCACTCTATTGTGTTGAGCCATTATTAACTCGTTATACCTCTTCACGATCGATTCTATTTGGGAAGCCATTCTTTCTTCAAGCTTCTTCTTCTCCTTTAATAACATGTCTCTATGCTTCCTCTCATCACTGATCCTCTGCTTAATGCTTCTAGTGTCTTTCCCATATTCCTTAGCCTTCTGTAGCTCCATGTTTAGTTTTTCTAGGTTTTCATCCCTCTTCCTAATCTCCTCCTCGAGTATCTTGATCTTCTCCATGTAGCTCCTCCTTATCTTCTCCACTTCTTCATTCTGTTTTTGTTTTAGTTGGGTTATCTTCTCCTCCACCTCCTTCATGATCCTATCCCTCTCCATTTCTTTATCGTGTAGTATTTCTGCATAGTATGTGTGTATTTCTTCCCTCCACTTCTCATATATGCTTCTGATCATTCTTGATAACTCCTCTATTGATGATACTAGTTGTTGGGTTGTATCTATTATCTCCTTGATGACCCTTATCTGCTTCTCATGTGTGATCTCCGGTGGTTTTATGTCTACACCCTCGAATCTCTCCGGTAGGGCTACTGATAATAGTATTCTCAGCTCGCTTAGTAGTGCTGGATCGTGTATTACGTTCTCTATGTCGTAGGTCTTCTTCACAATGTATTGTTTACCCTTAACCATTTTCTCAAGTATATTATTTATAGCCATTAGCTCCTCTAGGAACTCCTTATGTTTCGCTGGATCAAGCTTTTTAACCCTCTCCTCCACGATCTCTAGTACTGGCTTCTTATATTCTATATGGTATCTATGGGGTTTGTTTCCATCTAATACTATGTATTGATCCTCATCCACACCTACCACGTGTATATGGTAGTTTATCGGCGTTACTAGTGTGATCCTTTCACCCTTCCTACGTAGTAGTCCCGGCTTCTTCCTCTCATTCTCCGCTCTATATAGTATGTATGATAGTGTTTCCTCGATGTTTAGTGTTGAGTATCCTCCATCCTCCTTGAACAACATGAATGGTGTTTGTGTGGGCTCCGAACCATTGGACAATAATTATCCCCGTGAAATATATTAATCCATGTATCGTTATTATAGTTTATTCGAAAAACCGTAGAGGAGGGTTATACGGATATGACCAGTAAGAACGTCGATCTATCAATGCTAGACGTCCCAGATGAATTATTGAAGAGGCTTGAAAGGGATCTACGTAAGGGAGGATTCAAAATATTAACACCACACACACTAGCCCAAGCCTACGAGATAAAGGTCAGCATAGCTAAAAAACTATTAAGACTAGCAGCGAAAAAGGGACTAATAACACTATATAGCGGAGGAAGAACACCAATATACATAAAAACACCAAGACAAACCGGAAAATAAAAATTTATAACCACAAAAGAAACTAACAATAAAAGGACAGGACAAGAAGAAGCGGCGGTCGTCTAGCCTGGACTAGGACGCCGGCCTGCCACACGGGTTCGAAAAACCCGTGTAGAACGCCGGAGATCCCGGGTTCAAATCCCGGCCGCCGCATTTTCTTATTATGAACTAATGGAATATTTCTAGAATTCGATTCTTTAGCTTTATGATCAATATCTAATAATTCTACTATTCTAGTATATCAAAAAGAGGTTGTAGATATAGACGTTAATACTTCATACATAAATATTTCATAATAAAAATGCTCTTTAGAAGGATGCTCATAAACATAGCTTATAAAGAACCTAAGCAAAAGCTTAAAATAGGTTCATAATTCGTTATGTTAAACATACACTAATGGAACATGACTTATCTATATTTAACTAAATATTAGGATGTAAAGTATTTATATAACATATAAAATAAATAACTTCGTATAAAGAGATGAATAATATTGGCAACTAATTCTTTAAACATAGCTAGATCACAATCTATCATAGTAGACTTAGATAGATTATTTGAAGGAAAGGTTTTCATTGTTCCTGATTATCAAAGAATGTACTCATGGGAGGAAAAGAATTGGAACGATCTATGGAACGATCTACTCGACGTACTTGAGACTAAGACCCCTCATTATTGGGGTACAATAACGCTGAGAAGATTACCTCGACAAGAATATTGTGAAGAGGAAGAGAAATATTTTGATGTATTCGAAATAGTTGATGGACAACAAAGACTCGCTACATTGTATTTATTGATTTTAACCTTATCTAATGTGGGGAAGAAAGCACTAAAGAAAAGATTCATCAAATGTGGCGATGTCTATCGCTTGGAGCTAGGTTCCATTAATAAAAACTACCTGAAAAAGATAGTAGATG
>JALVIT010000123.1 GCA_027028545.1 Desulfurococcales archaeon | reverse complement strand
GTAGTCGATACATCATGGAATGACGTATCAAGTAGTAGCTCACTATTCGTAGCGAATACGTCGAATGATGTCGTCGAGATTGGTGTTACATGGAGCGATCTAGGGATCAGTGATCCAGCAAATATAACCCTCAGGATCGAGGTAGCCGTTGTACGTGTAACACCCGAGGGTGATGCATGGGATCCCGATGGAGGAAGTTCAAGCGATGTCCTAGACTGTGTAACAACAACTGGACCAAACACATGGGATGAGGTTAGTGATGGATATGTAGACTACTACCTAGAGGTACCCTTCAATAGTGTACCGGAGCCGATACCTGAACCGGGTATATTGATAGGTGTTGCAACAGTATTATTAACTATAGCCGCTCTAGTATTCTACTATAAGAGATAAAGATTTTTTACTGGTGTATAGTTTTGAGTAGAAGGGTTGTATCTCTACCGGGGCTTTATGGTTTATTAGCTGGTATAATAATCCTATCGATCGCTTTAGACATTATACTACTGGCTAGAGGGATAATAGATCTACTGATAGCCGTCATCATAGATCTAGTGTTGATCGGAGTAATCCTCATCATGTACTCCTTTAAGACAACCGATAGATCCGATAAGATATACTATAGCTTCTGGGGACTGATACTATTCGTAGTATCCGGATCAATGGGATTCTATAGGGTATATAGCGATATAGTATCGAGTATAGCCATCCTACTAGCGGGTATTGGCGGATTGATAATATATGCTAGCATAATGCAGAAATAGTATAGAGGGAATGGGAAGCATGGGTGAATACCGGATAATCTATAGTAAGACCGGGCTCAAAACTGGTCTAATAGTTGGATTAACGGGGATATTATTCGTCATACTCCTCGGCAGTGTAATGCTGAGCACTGGAGCACCCTTCCTAATAACGCTTATAGTATTCATTGTGGGTTTGCCTCTAGCCCTGATACTGGCATTTGGAGCTATCTGGCTTGGTAAGAAGATAGAGAGAACGTTCGAATCCCTAAAGAGCATGATCTTCACCATCACGGATGAGGGGATAACGTTTAATCGCCCGGTAAACTATATGGTGGGCTTTATCGAAACAGCTGGATACTGGTATAGCACTGGTAGATCTAGGAGTTATAGATCTGTAGCGAACTTCTTGGTTCTCAATAAGGGTTCATCGGATAGAATAGATCTAAAGGATATAGTCGGATATGGCTACACGATCATGTCTGATAATATAGGGAATGGATTCATGCTACTACCAATGATAACCCTAGATGAACCAGAATTTAAGAACGTAAAAATAGTCTTAATACCGAGAATAGAAGAGTTTGTAGAGAATGAAGTAGAGCTTAATGTCTACCATAAGGCTGGAGACATGGGTAATGCGAGGATAAGGATCGATAAGGATAAAATGATCGGCGTATTAAACTATATGAGGAAGAATAAGAGTAGATCGCTTAGATTAGAGCTCGAAGGAGAGATCCCGGACGCTCCATTAGTAGGCAGGCTAACTAGAAGGATCAAGATAATGACCCTCAAAAACCCCGGAACAATCAACATAAACTATCCATTAAATCCTGAACAACCAATAGCTATAATAATGTGGGGGAGGGTTAATCCGAACAAGATAATACAAGCGCTAAAGAATGTAGGGGTGAAACTAGGTAAGGAAATAATATATGGATACAGCAAAGGCAAATACCGTGTAAAACTTGTATTAGATATACCCCTCCAAAAGGATGTTGTAGCTTCAAGGGAACTAGTTTTAAGATCAACAAATATGAAGGAGTTTTAGTGGAAAAGAATTTTTGCCCATAAATAAATAGTTTATTGAAGAGGAGATGATTAGGAATGGTTCGTAGATCAACCGTGTTGGAGAAGCTATTAAATATAA
This sequence comes from Desulfurococcales archaeon, assembly GCA_027028545.1. Taxonomy (GTDB): domain Archaea; phylum Thermoproteota; class Thermoprotei_A; order Sulfolobales; family Desulfurococcaceae; genus JALVIT01. The sequence continues at coordinate 1,655 of JALVIT010000123.1, read as the reverse complement.
TTCCCGGATTCCATGGCTACAGGAAGAAGGAGCATCTACGCGAAGACGATAGGCTGATCAGGGAGTATATGGTTAGGATTCTGGAGGAGGCTGTTAGGAATATGAATGATGCTCTAGCATATCTAGCAGAATACGATTTCTCGACAGCCGAGAGATTCGATAATGTGTTGAGGGAGCTTAGACTAATAATGGATAAGATCAGGTGGAGTGAGCACGGATACGCACCGCACTACAACATAGTTAAGATACAGGAGGAGGATCTAGAGAAGATCAGGGAGATCGATGGGGGGCTAGTGGATGATGTTGAGAAGATAAAAACGTTCACAGAGGAATTGAAAAATGATGCTATGATGGGGAATCCTGTGAGGGATAAGATACCCCAATTGTTAAAGTTGATCAAAGACGTTAGAGAGGGGTTGATGGAGAGGGAGAAGATAGTACATGGATGGATGACTGAGTAAATAGATAACACTTTTTATCAAATATATGGACAACCCATAGTTTTATCTGGAGCCCTTTTTACAAGCTCATTCATTATATTCTTCAAATTACCCGGTTTCCACCGGATTATATGTGGAGCGTAACTGCATGGAGCTATACTCATATATGGATCTATGGATAATAGCTTTGAACCGGCGAGGCAGAATTTACCATCTCTACCAGTCATGCCTAGTCCTATGAAGTAGTGCATGGCTTGATCAACAGCTACTTTTATCCTACTCCTATTAGCCCACCAGTTAATGATACGCTTCAATATACCTGGTTTAATACTTAGGAGACCCTTCATGGGTTTTGGTAGGAGGAACTGGACCTGTATAAACCTCCCATTGACATATTCTATAAAAGTATATGCATCTAACTCGAAGCCTGTTACTGGGGGGAGTAGTAGGGGTAATAGATCATCTGTAACCATTATGTTTAATGCTAGGCTATAGCCTTTACTCCAAAGCTTCTCAATGGCTTCAAACTGTATTGGTGGTTTATCCGGAATCTTTAAACCATGTCTTCTCCCAGCATATGATAGGAGTGGTTTAATATTTCTCCATAATTTATCGATCCCAACAATACTATATCTAGCCCTCGGCGATACGAGCAACTTGTATGAGTCAATTGAGATCGTTACGAATCCATCGGGCATCTTTAAAATACCGATAGCTTCCTCGATAGGTGATAGACTGTTATGGTTGAATAGTATGGCATTCGTTGTGAACGATGTATATCTAGCACCGTAATCTAGTGAATATTTTAAACCATATGCTAATAGTTTCGGGACAGTTAATGGTTCTCCACCGCCGAATCCCGTTACGAATCTCCCTTCCCCCAAAATACTTGATACTTCTTCGAGGAAGATCTTCAATAATCTTTGATCCCACCTAGTATTCCTATCATGGTATCTCCTCCGTGAATAACAGAATGGGCAGTTGAGGGGGCAGTTGGTTGTTAGTTCTATGGATATCATATATGGTTCTTCAACGACTTCTCCATATTTCAATTCCTAACTATTCACCCCGTCATCTCAAGACGAATATCTCCTATTTCCCTCCTAAGGATTTCTTCAACCCATTCACGGATCTTAGATAGATCCCTTACATAATAATATACAGCATCGGATGATATTAGTTCATCCTTCTCCATAACCTCTCCATTAGTATACA
>JALVIT010000122.1 GCA_027028545.1 Desulfurococcales archaeon | reverse complement strand
GAACCAGGTACCTCGTGGAACACAGAAAATACGGAAAACTACTCTCAGAAAGGTATAGAAAGGCCTATATATGATTACAGATATATTTACTACTCTGCGTCAAGAATATTTAGAGATCCGGAGTTTTCTCATCTTTATGGAAGTATAATTAATGATTTCTCTATTGCATACGTGCTCGAACGTAATCAATACTCAAACAATTATTTAATACCTATAGAAATGAAAGTCAAGGAATTCCATCCCTCAAAGGTCCCTATGAAAGATTCGCATATTGATACAATTCTTCGGAGCCATATACCGCTCCTTTATTTATCAGATTTAGAAAGTGCAGTCTCACAGACAATCGACTACTATGAAACAATATTACCTGCATCATGTTGAGACATCATTTATTGATGTTGGAATTGAAATAGCAGCGCATCACGGTAACTCCTATTCGCCAATGCTAATATATATACTTCCTAAGGTTCTCTTCCTCCCACGATGTAATGAACATGTTCCTCGACATTATACGCGAAACTATCGATATCGACGGCGCTATATTAATCTACCCGGCCTGCTAAAGGTGTACTCAATGCATAACTGCGGCCTTGAAGTTGAAATATACCTATAAATACCTTAAGTAAATTAAAAATTATATTCAACTGGTTTCGTTTTAGCCGATATATAGAGGTTGCCGCTCATAATAAAGCTGGGAGAACTCCCTTGTCTGAGTTTGATCAACTGATTAGTTACTATGATGATAATGCTTGGAAGAGATATTTCAGTATAGATCTAGCAGAGCTCTATAGGAGCGTAAAAGGACTGCTAGCTTTAAGAGAGGAACTACGCAAAAGATTGACATCAGATACTGTCGGAAACCTAATATCAAGATCAGAAACATATAGAGCCATACTTCTGGGAGGATTCAGGCCGGATGCGAAGCATCCCTTTACAGAAAACTCGCTAGCACTATTCTACAAGAAAATCTTCGGTATAGGTATAAGCGATGAAGACCTACTCAAAACCATAACCAGGTTAAGAGAAGGAGATAGCATCGAAGAAGCCTCACTTGACATCAACGTGAAAGTAGAAGATACACCTGTTATAACAAGACTTCAAAAATTACAAGCAAAACTAGAATTAATCTATACTAGTCTTAGGGGAGTAATTGAGAGACCGGAGTCCAAAAACTATAACCCAGAGGATCCGTTAGGAGGAGTAAAAGCACTAGGAGAAGTACTCAACGCGGGGAAGAAGTTACTACCATTATACAATCCCTTATCATTCTTCATAATGTCAATATACTCAGTACCAAGATTCTATATTAAAGAAATCTACCATGAACTCTTTAATGATAAAACCAGGCAAGTCCTAGAAAAGTACGGCATAAGGGTAGTAAAACTACTGGAGCCGGAACTAACAAACGAGCGGCTTAGAGAAGAACGCCAAATTATAGGTTTAGAACGAAACAGCGTAGGATCATACATTCGGGGAGTAATAATAGATTTATATGACTTATTTCAAAAAGAAATATTATACATGTTCTACAATAATATAGAGGATGAACTTAATAAATACATAGATGAATATATAAATAAAATAAAAGAGAGTGTTATTCCAGCACAGTTTTCGAAAATAATAGATGCTGTTAGAGGGTATAGTGATTGCGCTAGAGACTCTATTTACGACGCTTGCTATTATTATTCTATATTCTATCAAAATCGCGAAGACTGGTGTAAAGGGAGGATAAAGAAATACACTGTTTGTAAGAGTGATCTAAGTGCACGCATAAGTGGAGGTGGCATTGACGTAAGACGCTACTATAACAGAAAAACTTATGTTGCAAAGATCAGCTACACGGGATTTTTTGCTTGTCTAGCACCGCAAATGTTTGCAGGCCTGGCCTACATTGAACCAGCGAGTGAAGATTATCGAGAATTCTATTGGATGTGTTTACTTGGGTGGGAGAGTGCCTAACAAGCCTAAGCACAGTCAAACTAAGACAGTACTTTCGAAAAAAGTTATATTATTAGAAGATGAAGAGTACACTCTGATAGCTAACGTTCCTATGATGATTCCTAACTTAAACTCGGGCTCACAGAGTGTATCCAAACCCTATAAGGAAGAGGAGATATTACAACAATTTATTAGTAAAAATAAAAAAATTATAGAATTTAATATAGGCGCCCTAAAGCCCACTTTTCTTAACCATACTAAGGTAGGTTTTGAGGTGAATTCTACTTTTATCAATATAACTGTTGAGAGAAAGCGCCGCTTAATTGTTTTTCCTATAACACATATATTTCACAAATACTCTCCGATTACCGCAATAAGCAATATCTCTCGCGAACTTATCTTACCTGATTCTAACTACCAAGCACTAATCCAAGACATCGCTAAAAGAACGTCCGATATAGGATTTAGAAGCCCTAAGCCTGTACTATACGCCAATTTAGACACAAAAGTACACGCAAACATTACCCAAACTAACATGTTACTAAACTATGTGATAACACTCAGGCTCTCTTTCTTTCCAGTGAGAGAAGTAAATCCAAGGAGACTTGATTTATCAACCCATACAAAAAGCTCATCCACAACCCTGGCTAAGGAAGAAGTTGCGACGGGAGGGACCAGCGAGTCCTTTGAGGAGCTGCAATTGCCAGATATTTTTGAGAAGGTCTTTGGAGTCAGCGTCAAGCAAGTTATTGTGGTAGATAGGCCTGTAGTCATCTTTGCCGAGAAGCCTTCGGACCCCAAATATAATTATATTGAGTTCTTAAAGCGAGTATTGAGAGAGTTCTATCGGGTATATCAGGGAGGACTGCCTAATCCTTCAACTATATCGACTAGCTTCGAGGAAGTAAAACTGAAAATAAAAGCGGGAGGCCACGTCTACACTCTAGATCTTGACAGGGTGCTAGAGCAAGAACGAGAGCGGGAGCACCTTAGATATCTTGTGGATCGCCTCGAAGAGCTCTACTCTCAGGGGCTTGGTTATCTAGTCCTCTATGGTACTGGAGGGACCCTCGAAAAACTAGAAAAGCTGGGATTAGCAGTAACTCACCTCTATTTAGGCAATGTAAAGCAGGAGTTCCATAGTGCTCAGGCTAGGAGGAGAAAGCTATGGATTATTCCGAGGCCCGTAGAGTTGAGGATAAGTGAGGATAAGACCGTGTATTGCATAGTTGACCTGATGTGGGGTCGCATCCTGAATGCATGTAGTGACACTGATGCGTTGGTTAGTGGTGGCGTCGTGCTTGATTACTATGCCGCATCCAGGGAGGACGAGTATTATAGGGAGATAGCTAGGATAGCCTATGACCCCGAGGTAAACCTAATTGTAGAGCCTAGCCCTAGAGGTGAGGGAGAGCTTGAGAGAGAATCAGTCATACACTACGCTCTAAAGGCACTCGCAGTAATGCACCTCAGAGATAACGAGGGTATTCCCGAATCAGGGATACGCACGGAATATGATATGGGAGATATGGTGCTTGATGTCTACGTGAAACATCCCAAACTAGGAGACCTGGCAATAGAAGTCGAGACACTATACGGCACAACACTAC
>JALVIT010000121.1 GCA_027028545.1 Desulfurococcales archaeon | reverse complement strand
GTATATGAGTATCCTAAACCTATATAGATCTAACCCATTGATGCATATCTACCTATTTTATGATATGATCTATGATATAGATTATAGTAGGTTCTACTTCGCGGTAGACCGTGATCATAATATATTGGCATATTTATTACTATGGAGAAAGTATGATTCTGCCGGTACCCATATATGGTTTAGAGATGTGGAAGCCGCCGATCCATTAATCGAGTATATACCATGTATTAAAGGTATAACCATAGTGTATAGTGATGAAATACTTGAGGGAGTTATAGATAAATTATCAGAATGCGGTTATAGACTAGAGGTTAAAGAATATTTATCAATGAGTGTAACAAGTAGAGAGTTTAAATCCTACCATCCAGAGAAGGCCACTAGGATAACACATAAACATATAGAACGGTTCATCGAGTTTAAGGGGAGAAGGGGAGAAACATATACGTTGGAAACAGCCCGTAGGATCCTTAATGACCGGGTCTACTATGGAGTATTCATTAACGACGAACTGGTTTCAACTGCATGCTCCTATCTCAGAACAAGGGATATATGGGTTATCGGGGACGTATATACATTACCCGAGTATCGTAACCGTGGATATGGTAAAATAGTTACATCTGCAATATCAGCTTTAGCATTAAATAGTGGTGCGAAAGCACTACTGCATGTCTATAGGGAGAATAAGCCAGCCATAAAAATATACAAGAGACTTGGATACAGAACGGTATATACCACTAAGTGGATCTATATGGATCATAGTAGCTGAGGGAAATTAACGTAGAGGATGATGAATAGTTTATTCTATTAAACATATTCGATTATCTCTCCTTTCTATTATTTCTCCGGCATTCTTTAATTTCTCGATCTCCCTATTGATCGCGGCTTCAGATAATCCTATTTTCTTCCTAAGGATCCTTATCAGGTCTCCCTTATCTATACATGTATAGTATTTTCCTCCCTCCCCATATGTCCTTATATAGTGTACTATATCCCTTCTAACAAGTTTTGGCTTTACATGTTTCTCAACTTCTCCAATAATCTCCGATATAATCTCCTCCACCACTCCACGATATATCCTCCAAGCCCTACGCAGCTCCTCAATACCTATACTATCAATATCGTTAAGCCTCTTCAAGTTTTATGATATTTTTCATGACTTTTAATTACTTTTAATCCTCTGTATGCTATAATGTATGCGCTTGCCATATGTTTGTCCAGTCCCTTCTCTTTCGCTACTTGTTTATGTGTGATGCTATTACTTGTACCTCTTGGGTTGACCAGTATGACTATGAAACCCAGTTTCAATGCCCTTATAATACCACATGTAAGTATTTGCTTCCTAGCAAACTTAGATATCTTACGGTTAACGTAAGGATTGTTAGTGAAACCTCTGTTCTTTATCCTCGTTAAATCCTCGAACACGATATAGTCTACCCCTATTCTTTTACACCATTCTAAAGCGTCCCTTAATGTATTTAGTCTTATCTGTCTTGCTTCCTCTCTTGGAAAACCATGAGATACTACATCACTATACCAGAAAGTCTTTAATGCAACAATGTCTCCAGCATCATTAATAACGACTACATTTAGTCTATCACTATTAGTATCGAATCCTGCTACAAGACCGTAACCTCTAGTCTTGGGTAGAGAAAAGTGTTTCAGGTATAGCCATAGCGGTACCTGTACGTGTATTCTTGGATATTTCCTAAAGCTTACTACAACACCGTATCCCTCTTTCTTTCTATCTGCTAGTTCTACAAGCTCCTTGAGTAATGAAATGTATTTCTCCCCAAAGAAGGCTCTAGCTCTAATCCATGCACCGTCCCAAGGATACTTAATTAAAACCTCAAAATAATTCTCCCTAGGTATTAGCTTAACGTTCCTATTACCTTTATCCCATTTATTACCTCGACTAGCAATCCAGAATCTGTGTATATCAGCTAGTATTTTGTCTTTGTCAAGGTTTTTCTCATAGAACTTGATGTTTCCTATAATTGCTTTAGCGTTCTTATACGCTGTTTCAAGATATATATAGTTTGGTAGTGTATCGTAGAGAAGCTTAGTAGCTTCCTTATGACTATAACCCTTCCATACTAGGTTTAATGATTTCCTGACAGCGTCTGCATAAGCTCTAGCAAGTCTAACGAGCTTCATGTGGTCTAGTGGATTATTTATTACTAGTTTACCATTTATGGTCACGAACTTATAGTTCTCTAATACTCTCGGGTTATCAGTTATTATTTTACCAGCTATCTGGTAGGATGACATGTATTATAACCTCTTTTCCATGTAGGTGTTTTATCTTCTTAACAATCTCTTTCGGTATTGATATCGAATACCTTGGGTTCCCGTACTTGTCATAACCAGCACTAATTATCCTCGATTTAAAGACATAATGTTCCATAGTATAGCACCTCTAGTAATAAGTAGTAGCAATAAAACTTATAAATGTTACTACCAATACTATATAACGAGAGCTAGGTAGACGACCTGATGAGGAGACAGAGGTAAGGATGAAGCCTAAGCTCTATGAAGCCCCTGTCTTCGCTTAAGGGATTCTAGCAGAGCGATGCGGGAGGCTAAGGCGATGAAGCTAGGCTCCCAAAGAGCGGGGACAGGAGCAAGGAAAGGGATGATGAGGGCGAGTCACGGAAAGTAATTAAAAATATTTAGAAATGACAATGAAGCCCAAACCCTTTAAACCCCTATATAGGTTATTAATATATCTATATGGCTTCGGTAGATCGGTCATTAGCTCCTTTACAACTCTATTAATTCTAGTCGAATATCTACCTAGAAAAGCCATCCTAGCACCACCATAGATCTTAACCCCCTCGCCACTAATCACTATGAATGGCGAACCTATGAGGTTGTAGACGTATAGGATCTCCGAGGACTTATTAACAAACTCGACCCCATCGAGAACACTATTATGGAAATCCTTGAAGCTCATCGGAGGCTTAATCTTTGGAGGCTTCGTATACTCCCAGTCAAGCACGACAACTACATGTCTAAAACTATTGGCATTTCTCCTACCTAGAGATCGGTATTCCATCCTCCACCTAGTAACCCTAATATAGCTATTAATTGGGGGTATATCCGATTCAAAGACTAGCTCTCTAACAGGTATACCTGGAGCACCGGTGATGAACCATCTCCTACCCCTTCGATACACGTATCCCATTAGATCGTTTAATGCGTATCTACACAGCTCCGATACAATAAATGACCTCTCATACCTCCTAATACCACTGGGCGTCAACATCTCATAGACAGGTTCTTCAACCTCTCCAGCGATCTCTAAAGGCTCTTCAACTTCCTCAACCTCCTCCCCTACAACCTCTTCATCTATAGGCTCATACCCATTAACCAAACATATACACCCATCCAACACAGGCAATAAACCATAATAATATTATTCATATCTCAATAGTTTATGGATGACGACGGCTAACATGTATGGGAAACTATATATTTACTTCATCAATATATTTCCATAATAGGATTATTTTACATATAGGGGGTGGAAAGATATGAGTAAAACATATGC
>JALVIT010000120.1 GCA_027028545.1 Desulfurococcales archaeon | reverse complement strand
TCCAATACTACATGTCTAGCATCTATATCCAGAATGGTTGGCTCACCGATCGACACATTGACTACAACCGGTCCTTCTACAACGCTCGTAGGTGTTAGATTTGCCAACGTCCTCTTATCACTGGTAAATACCACGCCGACAAACCATTCATAATCGTCCTGAAGCCTCTCAAGGACGTTAGAGTCTGGGAATCCATTTATTATATCTATAAATCCATTAACATTAGCCAATCCGTTTAGATCGCTAGTCTCCGCCACAGCTTCTCTATGGAGGTATATGCCGGTTGAATTCCTATAATAGACTAGTATTAATGCATACCTAGCAGTTGTACTTGGTGATACGGCTGTAGCGTTAACCCATATATACTGTCCATAGGCGAATCTAGCCTCTAAGCCTGGTCCAATATATAGTTTAGCTAACCCCCCGACATTATCTTCTGAAACCCTCTTGACAGCTACGTAGTATATATAGTCATTATTCTCCTCGCCGATCGGTGGCTGGAAATACGTTATTTCATCAGTTACACCAGCTCCACCAGTTGTACCAGTTAATAGTTCTACATCGTATATACTTGTATTGTATAGGTATATGTAGGCGTCGAAATCGGTTGCAGAAACATTATTTGTTTCAGCAATAACTCTAATACCGTACTTCGACGGATACTCTGTACCACCAATATTCCATACATACCTCTCGAAATGGACAGCTATACCACTGGCGGAGGGACCCACCGGGATATCTAGTAGATTGTTAGCATCGGGTACATTGTATATTACACCACTCCTCAAAACGGCTTGATAAACTATTAGTGGAGCAATGTTATCGTTTAACCCGTAATCATAGGGATATGTTGATTCCAAGCCATTCCAGTATCTTAGGAGATCGGCAACGCTCTCAGCGAGTTTTATAGCTGCATATCCATCAACCATACCGAATCCTTCATGCACATCTTTACCTCCGCGGTCAAGTGTTGGGCTATAATCCTTATACACTTCTCTCAGTAATGGATATGTTTCATGTGCTGAAGCCTCTATGATCGTCTTGACAAGCATTGCGTGGAAGCGGTCATTACTCCAAACCCCCTTCTCCCTGAAAACCTCCACTATAAGTGCTGAGAGACCGGAAACAAGTGGTGTTGAGAAGCTTGTTCCCATCGATGTCTGTGTATCGTTGTATGTTATCTCATAGGATTCACCAGTCTCAAACACAACCTCACCATCCCCCTCACTATCCTTCATACTCAACGGTCCATGATACGATCCTCCTGGGGCGGCTACATCAGGCTTCACATAGCTCGAATTACTAGCTGAAACCCCTCCCTGACTACTATAATCAGTTATATTACCTAGCGTATCCGTTGCTGCAACCGTTAAAACCTCTGGATATGCCGCTGGATAAGTGTTTCCAGCATTGTTCGCTCCCGGTCCATTATTTCCAGCTGCTACTACGGATAATACTCCATAGTCCATAGCATTTTTGATCGCTTGATGGAATGTGGGATCGTCGCCGGGTCCTCCGAAACTCATACTGACAACGTTTACATCATTTGTTGGATCGTTGTCGCTATTCCACCCGGCTATAGTGTCTAGTGCTTGTGCAGCATAGTTGGTATATATCCCGCCGGAATCCCCAATCTTAAACACTACAAGCCCCGCTCTGGGAGCAACACCGCTGTGTAGCCAGTAGGTATCATTGTTAATTATTGGTAGATAGGATATACCCATAACCTCAGCTAGATATCCGACGGCATTACTGGCGAATGATACCCATATATAGTATAACCCCTTAGGCGGATTAGCGATTGGCGACGAGAGGGTTAGATTTGCTAGATAGTAGCCGTTGGACAGACTTATATAATCTACATTTAAAGACCAGGCTGCATCATAATAGGTTGTCGGTGTATCAACTACATAGCTGGGATAATGGACTAGATATGCGGAATCGATGAAGTTGCTTAAACCCTGTGCTGATGAATTATATAGGACTACCATTCCATAGATCTTGAGCTCCGATGCATCTCCAGTAACCATTAATGGACCCGTAATATAGTATCCGCCAGTTTGAATGTTTGATATATAATCTATATATGTGGTGATGATCTCGTTACCTCCCTCACCCAGTGTTGGATTTGGTGTTCGATTACCAGCTATTAGGTATGAAACCATTGTTCCATGTCCTATTTCATCGTATGGAGTGGTGTATCCATTGATTAGATCGTAGAACTCTACATTGCTCTTATTAAACCCCCCACCTCTAACATCTATACCCGTATCCAAAACCGCTACTCTAACCCCTCTACCAGTATATCCTAGATCCCAGACCCTCGGACGAACATCGATCTCCCTGGTCGCCCAGAATGCTAAGGGCTTATATGTTCTCGGAGCCTGTATGTATAGTATGTCAGCGTATCCATTATGGTTTGCATCAATGTATCTTAGAGCATATAGTATTTCTCCAGCCTTCTCTAAGGGTATTTTAGCTATGTATCCGTTGAGGACGTATCTAAACCTATAGATTATCCTACCACCAAACTTAGTGATTATATCCTCATGTATCTTTGTAGGCTTCGTTTCAAACACTATATATACTGTGCCATAACCGTTCCTACCCTCGATCATGTCATCAATATAGTTCATGTTATGATCAATCCTAAACCATCCCTCCGGCAATATACTCGTATTAACCCTATATGGTTGAGCTATAGCTAAAGCCGATACCAGGTTCATAGCCATCAATACTATTAACGATAGAAATAAGATTGATAATCTACGAATCCTCACCACTACCATACCCCCCACACGATGGGAGTATAGGATATTTTAGGGGTAATCTATACATTAATCTTTGTTATTATTTTATATATCGTTTACTATATGTATAATTATGTTATCATCTTTAATAGAAGGACAATTATATTATGGAGAAGTATTTAGAGGAGGGTTTCCGATAGAGATATTGTAGGATGAGATAATGTCTGAGGATAGCGTTAGCAGTGAGAAATTAGCTATTATAGCTGAAAGACTTAATATTCCAGGGGATGTTCTTAGAAGGCATTTGAATAAGAGTATCCGTGTAATGGTTTATCGGGGATTAACGTATCTGGTTTTTAGGAGGGAGATCCATGGGGTTTCTGAGGGAACAACTATTCTACTTGGCGGTGAACCCTTTATAGTATATGGTTACCCCAGTATTCAGAGGCTAGCATTACTAGAGGGTATTCCTAGACACATGATCGATAGGATCGTTGTTGAGGAGAAGATGGATGGATACAATGTTAGGATTGTAGTATACGACGGCGAAGTATACGCTATCACGCGTGGAGGCTATATATGCCCCTACACAACCTCTAGGATTAGAAGGATGTATGGTGAACAATTCAAACTAGCATATAATGAGTATCCAGACATAGTCTTCGCTGGCGAGGTTGTAGGGGTTGAAAACCCCTATGTTCCCCATCACTACCCCGAGGCCCCCCGCTTCGACTACTTCATATTCGATATTATGAAGGAGGGTAGGCTTCAGCCATTAAAGCTTAGGGATGAGATCGTTGAGAAGTATAGTTTTAGAGGGGTTAGGGTTTTAGGTGTTCTAGATAAAAATGATCTTGAGGGTGTTAGGAGGATCATAGACCTATTGGAGAAGGAGCGTAGAGAAGGCATCGTGATCAAGGATCCTGAGCACCGGGTTCCACCGCTGAAATATACGACAGTATATATTAATATACATGATATCGAGGAGGGTATGAAGCATCCATTCGATGAGGGTAGGGGTTATCTATTCTCGAGAATAGTTAGACTGATCGCCCAGGGATATGAATTCGATTGGAATAATGATGAATTAAATAGGATCGCGCTGAGGCTTGGAAGGGCTATACTTAAGCCAGCAATAGAATCCCTACGTAGAAGGGCTATGGGTAAACTGATCGCATCAACATATATACTTGTATTCCCAGATCGTGAATCCCTCAACGAATACCTAGAATTCCTAGAAGAGATGGGTATAGACTCGATCGTTAGGATCGTTGAGGAGAAGGAAGATGGATCACTGGTTATCGAAGTATTAAAGCTTAAGGAGACCCATGACATATATGGTAAGATCCTTAAAACCGGTTACTCACCCCTAGACTAATAGAGGTGAATATGATATGAGTGGAGAATGTGCTAGATATCCATGTATTAGGATCGGGGTTGATCATAGGAGTAAAAGGTTCGCATTATTCATAGAGACCAGCGATGGTGAATACATATCTATCAATGCAGATGAATTATTAAGGGCTTGTAAAGAGGTTGAGAAACTTAAACATAAACACTATATTGAAGCCGTTGGAGATGAGATAGATGAGATCGCATACAACATCCTAGGACTACTACCGGTTGAGGAAGAGTAAATAAACCGGTTAAACAATAATAGGTTGCTGAAAAACATTAATCAATCCTTAAATGGTGTATACCATGGAGGAGCTCGAGATCAAGCATACATCACGTGTAATATATGCCCGTCTACCGGATAATAGTAAAGCCTTCATAAAGTACAGTGTTGAGAATGGCGTTATGAAGCTGTGGGAGACATATACACCGCCACAACATAGGGGTAAGGGTATTGCTAGGAGACTTATGGAATACGCGGTGAAGATGGCTCGCGAAAACAACTGGTTGATCGAGCCGATATGTAGCTACTCAGTCTACTACTTCATAAAACACCCCAAAGAAAGAGATCTATTGGTGCCGGAGTATAGAAATATGAGTGATGAAGAGTTAAAGGAGTTGTTTAGGAAGAGGCTTGAAGAGGAGCAGAGTAAGGAGGATTAAGACAAAATTTATAAAGCCTCTTTTACAGCCTCCCTAAATATTTCAAGCCCAGTCTTAGCATCCTCCTCAGATATTATCAATGGTGGTATTAGCCTAATACTACTTGAGCCGCAACCTAGTAGAACTAGTCCCTTCTCCAGAGCTCTCCTAATGATCCTACTCCTAGTCTTCGGATCGGGCTTCTTAGATCTCCTATCCCTAACGATCTCTACAGCCCATGCTAATCCCAACCCTCTGACATCCCCTATAAACTCATATTTATCCTTTAGAGATGATAGTTCATCCCTGAATAATGGTTCAAGACTCTTAACATGTGGTAGTAGCTTCTCAATGATCTCTAGTGTCTTATAAGCCACAACTGATGCCAATGCATTCCCGCCGAAGGTGTTGCTATGCATACCCGGCTCGGCGAAGTCTAGATCACTCCTATAGATCGTTGCACCGATCGGTATCAATCCACCGCTCAAAGCCTTAGCTAGACTAACAATATCCGGTGTAGTATTGAAGTGTTTGATTGCCAGCATCTCACCAGTTCTTCCAAGACCCATTTGAACCTCATCATCAATAAACAATATACCGTATCGATCCATGAGCTTCTTCAACTCCCGGAAGAAGTTTCTCGGAGGTATCACGTATCCACCTTCACCCTGTATGGGTTCGGCGATCACAGCTGCAACTTCGTCCGGGGGGATCATCCTGGCTAGTATATAGTCCTCAATATACTCGATCACCCTATTGATCAGTTCATCCGGCTCCTCATACCCATCTATATGCCATGGATTCCTATAGGGGTTTGGATAGGGGACATGTATTGCTCCAGGCATCCATGGGAAGAAACCCTTCCTATGAACAGGTTTACTAGCGGTTAATGCTAGTGATCCAAGTGTTCTTCCATGGAATGCACCGATGAATGCTATAATAAACTTCCTACCAGTTGCTTGTCTAACGAGTTTTAATGCAGCCTCATTAGCTTCAGTCCCACTATTAGCATAGAATACCTTCCTATCACCGGGTAGTAGACCCGTTAGTTTTTCAGCCAGCATAACCTGATATGGATTGTAGAAGTCTGTACCAGCTCCATGACCCAGCTTCTCCAACTGGCTCCTAACAGCCTCTAAGACCTCTGGATGGCTTGGATATCCTAGATTGTTCACGGATATACCGCTTGAGAAGTCTAGGAACCGGTTGCCGTCTACATCATAGATCCATACACCCTCTCCACGCTCGATCACTAGTGGTAGATGCTCTGGATCATGTGTTGTGGTTGCAACGTATTTATGGTGTTTCTCGATCCATTCCCTAGCTTTAGGACCGGGTATAGGTGTCTTTATTTCAGGCTTCAAAACTGTCACCATGGATATGTTAATTGGCTTTGTTGATTATAAGGGTTTAGGGTTTATCAAGCCATTGATCGAGTATGTTTTTTATAGTGTATAGTTTTGTATATACTTCATCTATGAAGGGTATATCCCTACCCCTATGCCTCATAATAGCCTTGATTATGAGGTCTAAACCTATAATTATCTTATCCGTGAATATATCTGACACCTTGAAGAATTCGTTCAATCCCTTCTCCGTAGCCTTATAATATATTATACGCCTCCTACCCCTAACCTCGACCTCTCTACTAATATATCCTTCTCGGAGGAGTTCGTTTAGTAGTCTATATGTTGTACCTATCGATGGCTTCCACCTACCCCTACTGATCTCCGTCATCAATTTATGTATTCTATACCCATGTATCCTCTCATTACCGATTATTATCCCTAGTATCACGAATTTTAGTAGTCCCTTTGTCTGCACCAAAACTATTACCCCGTAATCATTAACTATAAATTTATATTCCGGATAAATATATTTTACTGAAATAGATTCCGGTGAAACATATTGTTTAAGAAGATAACGCCATCACTAGCGGAGTCTAGGAGGAGGATACTTGAGGAACCAGTAGTTAAGACTATCCTATGGGTTGCATGGCCGATCATACTTGGAAACCTAGTCAATATGTCCTATAACCTAGTAGATGCATACTGGCTCGGTAAGCTTGGTAGGCAACAATTCGGTGCACCAACGGTCACTTGGCCACTAATATTCCTATTCTACAGTATAGGCTTCGGATACGCTATGAGCGGTATAAGCCTCATATCACAGTATTTCGGCGCTGGAGATAAGAGGATGGCTTCACGTAGTGCTGGAAATCTTATAGCCTTCATGGGTTTAATGGCTATAACCATAAGCATTCTAGGCTATACGCTATCACCAATATTCCTAAGCTGGATGAGGGTTCCCGGAGACGTCTATGGTTTCGCTGTAAACTATATACGTGTAATATTTATAGGTATACCATTCACATTCATGGGCTTCGCCTTCAACATAGTTATGAGTAGCTTGGGGGATACACGAACACCCACATATATAGGCATAGTATCATCACTCATAAACATGGTTCTAGACCCATTCCTAATATTCGGCTGGTGGATCTTCCCGAGGCTGGAGGTTATAGGTGCTGCAATAGCTACAATATCATCTAGAACCCTAGTATCCGTCATCGGACTATACCTCCTATTCCACGGGTTCAAAGGGTTAAAGATCGAGCTGAGAGATCTAGCCATTGAGAAATGGTGGATTAAAAAGGTGTTACATATAGGAACACCACTAGCAATACAGAGATCGAGCAATGCACTCGGATTCACAGTTATGATGAGCCTAGTGTCAAGCTACGGATCAGTCGCTATAGCAGCCTATGGTGTTGGTATAAGGATCATAGACATCATACAAGCCTTCACATGGGGTATTATGAGGTCTACATCGATCATGGTTGGTCAGAATCTAGGAGCTGAAAAATATGATAGAGCCGAAGAGATCGCTAGGAAGGGTATGGAGCTCGTAGTCTCCATACTATTCGCGGGCGCGTTGATAATCTATATTCTGAGGGATCAGCTGGTAGCAGTATTCATACCTGACCCGCTTGTTGTAGAGGAGGGTAATAGGCTGCTATCCATATTCACATGGTCGATCCCATTCTTCGGACTATTCTTCGTAGGCGGGGGAATAGCATCTGGATCAGGACATACAAGGGCATTCGCTGCAATATCAATAACAAGGCTATGGATCCTAAGAATAGGTTTCAGCTACCTACTAGCACTAGGACTAGGAATGAACACAATAGGCATATGGATAGGAATGACGATAAGCAACATAGTAGCAGGACTACTAAGCCTAGCATGGGTACTAAGAAAAACATGGCTGAAAAGAGTCATAGAACTACCCGGCGAAACAATAAAAACAAATAAACCCCCATAATAAATAAATCATAATCGGCGGCGGAGCCCTCGCCCGCACAAGACCCCCGCGTCCCCGGGGGGCTAGGGGTAAGGGCTTCGATGAGTGCGGGATCCGTCGGGCGGGCCGAATCCCTTCTCCCATAAATATTTCCATAAGCCGGTTTTTATCTATGTTTATCTCCTATACCTGTATATTATATAGAGTATTATTGCCGCGATAACACCCCCTATTAATACAATTACGGCTAAGGGTGGCATGTTAAATATCGTGTTCGAATCGTTGGTCTCACGGTTTATATCATGATATGTTCCATAGGGTTCTATACTTAGGATAGTGCTATTCACAGGGTCAAAATGTATGATATAGTCACTACAATTCGTTTCAACTATATAGGAGTAGTATATGTGAATTATCCTAGTATTATTAACTATTCCTATAGATCTACCGTATACTTTGAATGATCGGATCTTCTCTATACTGCATTCCTGAGCATTGTTTTTCGCTAAATAGTTCTTCATATACTTAAATATATAGCTATTATAGATACTAGGGTCCCTAATTACATCCCCCTTATAGATCTCTACCCTATAGGGTTCATAGCGTATACCATGTATTGTGAAAACCTCTCTATTCCCAGGAAGAGGTCTAAGCAATATGTCGAGTATACTATATTCATATTTGTATGTTGTATAGTTGCTTATATCATAAAGGTAGTATAATGTAATTAATATAGAACCACTATCCCCATGCACAGTGATTTTAATACCTATTCTGCCAATGACCATCTTAGTCCCATAGATGGTTTCTTCCTTCCTTTTTAGTAATATCTCCTTCCAAGGAATCCTTATTTTTCCATGTAATGTTTTGAGTATCGATGAATTACTAGATAGAGCCTCTACTATGTCAGAGATCACATTTATTAACTCATTTACATAGTTTCCACCTAGACGTATTATTACATCCTTTCTATGGGAGTCGATCTCTCTGAGAATAGACAGCTTGTATGTTTTTAGTATGTTGTTTGTAGAGATAGCATTCTGTAGCCCGATCTCCAATATGTTATCATTCTTATCAACGATGACACCCACTCTTATAGTTGAATTATTCATTCCCTTAAGCTCTACAATATAATAATATGTATCATTCCGCTCCCCTTCGAACCTCACACTGTTAATCACGTATTTGCTCGTATCTATACCCATGACCCTATTCAATAACCATAGGAGTTTACCGGACAATCTATCATTCCAGTTCCTAGCTACAATATTTAGATAACCGACTACTGGATATATGGTTAACAGTATCGATGCTGACACGATGACCGCTATAATCACCTTAGCAAACATATCCTCACCACGTGAATATTTGCGGATACAAGTATTTATTTTCGACTATGTGGTTTAGATGTAAAGCGGGAACCCATATATTGTGTTTTCTATGGGTTAAGTTTAATATCCGTATAATAATGTATAGTTATCTCTAGGTTATCGTCATGGGTGTCTGTTTTGGTTGATGAGGGTTTAATCGGTTTTTATGAGTGTATAGGTCTTATACCCGTCTATATGGCTAAGATCATTTCGAACACATTAAATAACATGTCCACAATATTTAGGAGTTATAGCATCGACTACTCCCTCCTAGGATTCCTAACGGTAAATATTAGAGGGTCATCATCCTCCGAAAGGGTTTCATGTGGTAGCCTAGTGTATAAGGGCTTTGGAACACCCGTTGAACCACTTGATCTATCCGGTTTCATGCTCTATGAAGCAACACTTACAAGCCCCCGAGAGCTATTGGTCTCACCGGTTAATAGGGTTAAGAAGAAGCTGGATAAGGTATTGAAGATCTATAGGATCAAGGAGTATAAGACATCCCAGCTATTGAAACCCGGTGTCAAGTGTGATAGGGGGAATAAATGTGTGTTAAGTAATTATGGTAGACTATCTAAGAGCACAGCATATTTAACACTAAGCGTTAAATGCACTGGTAAAACACTACAGATAAAGACTATGGAGTTAGCTGATGAGGTGATCAACCAAGTCTTTACATATA
>JALVIT010000119.1 GCA_027028545.1 Desulfurococcales archaeon | reverse complement strand
AGGCTCACCAGCTTTAATAGACTTAGAGGTTAAAGAGCCCAGCAAATCAATATATAATCTAGGCTATCTAAAATATGTTATAAATCTAACAAAGATCGCCGAATTAGTAGTATTGAGATTTTCAACGGATATGCCTTTAGAGATGGAGTTTAGCATTGGTGAGGGTAGGGTTAAATACCTACTAGCACCTGCAGCGGTTTAGATCAGATAAATGTTTCCAAACACGAATATACTCTCGTACCTATACCTACCTACTCAAACCAAAAGTTTAATATCTCCAATCAAACCATTATGTTACGAAGTTATACATATAGGTGGTTTGCATCTCAATAAGCATAGATGACTCTCTAATATTATTATCAAAAAGGATCCTTGAAGAAGATCCGGATAATGGGAGAATTCATGTAGAACTTGGAGGTAGGAAGTATATAATAGATGTAATTAGAACGATTACAAACAACATATATTCAAAATAGTTAAGTAGGCTATTTTTTAACACCTACTTCCTGATCTCCTTAGCCCTCCTCATGTAGAAGTCTATAATCCTCCTAGATGCTACCTCGAAGCTAGTAACGCCCTCCTCGAGGAGTCTTTGCAGGAAGTCCATACGTGATTTAAGCTCATGATATAGCTCCTCCTCAGACCAACCTCTAATCTCTGCTAGCATCTTCAATCTATAGCTCCTACGAATAACCTCCTCAGGATCATCCGGTGTGAAGGTGTCCGTAGTTGGATCCCACTGGAATATCTCCATAGGCTCTACACCTGTCTCGCTGGCAACGATCTCCCAGATCCTTACAACCCTCCTAACCCATCTACCCTGAGGACTCAATACACGCCTCATCAAGACTATAGCCCAGATCAATGCTAGGAATGACTCCTGAACATTAAGTGGTGGACTGCGAAGCCTTACGAGGGCTTCATGCGCTGAACCGGCGTGGAATGTACTCATTGATCCCTGACCCATGGCTGCAGCTTGGACAAGGTATTGGACCTCGGCTCCACGGGCCTCACCGACGATGACGTAGTCTGCACGTGTACGTAGTGATGCTTTTAGGAGTTGCATCAGCCCTATCTCCGTCTTAGTGCTTGACTCTGATACGGCGAAGCTTGTACGGGTGTATAGTGGCTGCCAGTGGGTGTGGGGTAGACGTAGCTCCGGTGTATCCTCGATCGTAACGATCTTCGCATCCACCGGGACCAGTGTTAGGAGGCTTTGTAGAGTTGTCGTTTTACCGGAAGCCATCTCACCTATTATGAACATGAAGGCTTTATTCTCGACGAATAGCCATAGATAGGCCATCATTAGTGGAGACATTGTCCCATAGCTGAGTAGTTTCGGAGCCGTGAAGGGTTCCTCGGGGAATTTACGGACAGTCATACCGGGTCCGCGTCCAGTTACTTCTCGTCCATAGAATACTATTACACGGTGGCCCTCCGGTAGTGCATACTCCACTATTGGGAAGGCTGTTGATGGAACTACTCCAACCTTCTGGCTGATCCATGTTAGATAAGCGTTTAATTCATCATCATCCTTGAAGTATATGTTAGTATTGATCCAGCGGGCTCCCGGAACCTCCTTATGGATTATGGCTACCGGGATCTGTGGACCCTCAATACTTATCTCCTCAACATAGGGATCCCTAAATAATACATCCAATACACCATATCCCTGGATCTCTCTAAGCAATAAGTACCTAAAAGCATCCTTCTCCTTACGAAAGATCGATAAACCCTTCAGAACAGCTGCTATACGTTCAGCATGGGTCATTATCTTCTCTGGATCCTGTGCTTCCTCATATGTTAGACTAAGATATAGCTCCTCAAGGATCTGTTGGAAAAGCTTCTGCCCATCATCGCTAAGAGTAGGCTCTATAACATAGTATTTTGGTGGAGGTTCAAAGGTTATCTTAACACGGGCTTGTCCAAGCTGATACTCCATATATGTATCTGTTATCTTAACATTAGTTGGTTTAACCGCTTTACGTTTAACCTGGGTTGTGACAGCTCTACGGACAGCCATTTAAAAACACCCTATACCTATAAAATAGGATATTGTATGGGGGTCTATATAGTTTTAACCATGTATAAGGGTTTCGGAGCATTAAGGGAGATGTCCATATCATCGATCGTGCTTGATAAGATCTCTAAGCTCACCGAGGATGTAGAGGCTCGTAATGGTAGGATCATAGTATTAAACGATCCAGCACTACTCTTCTATGGACTACCCAAGCCATTCGAAGAAGTCAGAATACTCGTATCTGGAAATATCGATGAAATAGTATACCATGTAGCTGAGAACCTAGGATTGAAACCCTACATAAACGATATCACAAAATCGATCAATGTAGCCGGTATAGCAGTTCTAAACCCGATAGCACTACCAATAACGATCATAGAGAAGCCGAGGTCAGAGATCGATAGGGATATAGTTGAGAATAATAGAAGGATCGAGATAGACAATTATAGATTCAACATACCATACCTCGAAGACTTAATAACTAAGCTACTACATCTAGGTAGCTATCCATATACAGCATACGCCTATACACTACTCATAGTAAATGCTAGCGAGATCGACTGGGAGAAACTATACGGGAAACTAAGGCTTAACCATATAAATATTGGAAAGATAAGGGAGAACATTGCAAAGATCATAGGGGTATTAAACATATTTCCAGAGCTAACAAACACGATAGAAGCCGCTAGGAAGGCTATCAACGAAACATTATAAAGACCCCACAATATTCACATTA
This sequence comes from Desulfurococcales archaeon, assembly GCA_027028545.1. Taxonomy (GTDB): domain Archaea; phylum Thermoproteota; class Thermoprotei_A; order Sulfolobales; family Desulfurococcaceae; genus JALVIT01. The sequence goes on along the minus strand of JALVIT010000119.1, from coordinate 819 downwards.
ATGAAATAAATAAAATAAGATAAGAAGGGAATGGAGGGTTATTAGCGTTGAGTCAGGAAAGATTATTCGATAGGTTAAAACCATTAACACCTGGACAGGAGGAGATGAAGAAGGCATTCCAGAATAGAAACTATGAGATTATAGGATTGTTCGGTCCAACTGGTTCCGGTAAGAGTTTATTCAGTATTATATATGCTATAGATGCCGTTCTCGGCGGAGAATATTCTAGACTAATACTGTCCAGACCCATCGTGGATGTTGTAACGGGTAAGGAGTTGACGGCTGCAGATATAGGTCAGTTATACTATGATCTAGCACTATCGTATCTTAAAGACATATTGACTGGCTTCATCGAGTGGGGCATTGTCAAAAACCTGTTGGATACTGGTAAGATAGTTGTTGCAGACACCCACTACCTACGTGGTAGAACCTTCGACGACTCGATAATATTCCTCGATGATGCACAGAGCATACCCACCGATAGCGCTGTAGAGATAATGATGAGGATCGGTAGGAATAGTAGATTCATAGTTGCTGGAGACCCGGTATTCCAGAAGCCTATAAGGGGTGGTGAGGGGGCTTCACTACTGAGAGAGATCCTTGTCAGTGAGGAGACTGCTAAGGTTGTAGATCTAGGTCTTAAAGACATAGTTAGACCAGGTGCTCGTAGAGGTATAAGACTACTACTGGAGATTAGGATGAGGCGTAGACCCCTCAGCGATGTTGAGAAGCAGATAATTGATTCAGCTAGAATACATGCTCCAGACGCTGATATAGTCACGGTTGTAGAGTTTATAGATGAGAAGAAGACCTATGGTA
>JALVIT010000118.1:3973-28886 GCA_027028545.1 Desulfurococcales archaeon | reverse complement strand
TAAACCGGTAATCATAGAACCATACACACTAGAGATCTATAGGGTTAAAGTCTATGATAGAGACATAGCTATAAAGATCATGAAGATCGCTGAGGAGATGAAGATCATGAGGAACCCTAGGAGGATTGAGGAGGAGCCCGAATGAGCCTCCTAACAATTATCGAATCCTTCTCTACACTAATATACACCTGTTCAACCTCGATCCTATATCCGCATACTGGGCATCTATAATAGTATATCGTCCTCCTAGAACCATTACTCATCTTCTCTGACTCAGCTACGAAAAACATTGGTTTACCATCCTTCCTACATAGTATCTGTCTCTCACCAGCACTACTCATCCCAAATCCCTCCGGAAACAACTATAGACTCCATGATAATATATATGTTAATGATTGAATAGGTGGAATAAAAATATCTGCTAAACATATTTTATTATACTACATCGATAGGTGGGTATGGGTTGATCGAGAGGGATCATATAGATAAGCTATATAGGTTGCTTGATGAAGCCGGAGTAGACATCATAATTACCGCTCCGGATAATATAGAGTATTTCCTCGGCGTTAGGACGATAGCCGATACACCCTTCCTACTATACGCTTCTAGGAGAAATGGATTAAGACTATACACCACACTCCTAGACTACTATCGTGTGAGGAGTAGTGTGGAGCATTTAGATGTTGAAGTATACGCTCTAAGTAGGAGGGTTAAACCTAGTGATGCTAAGGTCGTCGATAAAAAGTGGTCGGAGATAATAGATGAACTAACTGGCGAGGGTAGTGGGAGGATCGGTATTGATAAGGGTATGGAATCCCCGATCAAGGCAGTAGTCATGGAGAAGCTTGGAGATAGAATAGTCGATGTATCGGAGAAGATCTGGTCTATGAGGATGATCAAAGAGGACTGGGAGATCAGAGCCATTAGGAGAGCAATAAATATAACGGGTAAAGGTATACGTGAAGCTGTAAACAATCTCACGAATAAGATCACTGAGGCTGAACTAGCAGGCTTCTTCGAGCATAGGGTTCGTATGGAGAATATAGATGAATACGCCTTCCCACCACTAATACTATTCAAACCGGGTAATAGCTATCCACATAATCTACCATCAAATAATAGGCTTGGAAGGAATAACCTAGTCCTACTAGATGTAGGGGTCAAATACGCTGGTAGATGCAGCGATATAACACGTATGGCTATATGGGGTAGGATAAGGGGGGAGGAGAAAAGGGTTATCGAAGCAGTCGAGGAGGCTATAGATGAAGTCCTAGACAAAGCTGAACCGGGTATGAAGGCTGAAGAAATATACATGACAGCCTATAGGGTCCTAGAGAAAAATGGTTTTGCTGAGAGATTCATTCATGGATTAGGACATGGATTCGGAGTATTGGTCCATGAAAAACCATATATCGCATATGGTGTTAAAACAGTGGTTAGGCCTGGAACGGTGTTTACGGTTGAGCCCGGGATATATATTCCTGGTAGATTTGGGGTTAGGATTGAGGAAGATGTCCTAATGACTAAGAGGGGGTTAAAGGTTCTATCTAGAGGTATTAGGAGGGTCTTCACATAATAATCTATTTCTCTAAATACTTCCTAATACTAGCTATCCGGGGTTCGCCGATAACTAGTGATTTCAGGAATTCGATCCGATCAGCCCTATAAGTGTAAAGCATCCCTTCAAGATCGAATACTTGGGCGCTTAGTCTCCGTGCAACACCTATACCCCCGGCTACATCTAGGTTTCTAAGCCTACCAGTATTATGGAAGAATAAGTCTATTCTTCCAAGCCCTGCATATACGGATTCCAATGCTGCTGATCCAAGAACTCTAAGTCTGGTCGGATATTCGAATGTTCCACTCATGAATTTATGTATTAGCGGGAATATATCGGGGTTCCGCGTATATACTACAGCTATACCGCTCCTAGAAGACATATATCCGTGTATCGGGTTCTTGTTAAGGTAAACCCTCTCCCCGTCAAAAGATATTATCTCCCTTAAAAACACGTTAGCTACAGCTCCGGCTAGAGGGTTTATGAGGTATGGATTATCAATACTATAGAACACTAGTGAGACGGATACAGCGGGTATACCCAATGTATAGTTTAGACTACCATCTAACGGATCCATTAAAGCTATGATTTCCGATCTGTTGCCAATTCTTACAATACCCTTCTCCTCACTAACAACTAGTAGATTATAACCAGTATTCTTCAATAGCTCGATGGCATAGTCTTCAGCTAATGCATCGATCCTCCTAGTGGTATCACCGGATGCTCCACGTCCAACGACTTTGCTTAGCTCCACTAATCCATATAGATCCCTCAGATATCCGGCGATCTCTCCGACTATTGTAAATGCTATCTTTTCCAAACCTTCCCCAATCAAGCCCCTACTACACCTATAGTGGGTATTTATAACTCCTAAATCCCTATTAACTATACTTACTTAAATACGGTTATCGTAAATATATTAAATAATATGTATCTTATGGTTATATGGGGCTGGGGGTATGGTCGAGTATATTTCGATAGAGTTTAAATCGGTTAGAGATATACTGGTCGAGGGACATACAGACACGATCCCATTCGTGATATCCGTTGAGGGTAGATATAGTGCTTCACCCCCGATAGTCTTCCTCTTCGTAATAGATACTAGCTACTCGATGGATGGTGAGAAGATTTTTAGAGCTAAACAAGCCGCTCTAGAAATCCTAGATCTTTTGAGAGATAAGGATTTAGTTGCAGTATATAGTTTTGATGGAAAATTCCATAAGATACTAAAACCAACCCCCCTCACAAATAGAAGCGTTATAGAGAAGGCTATAGTATCCCTAAAACTAGGTCCTGGAACGAATATTTATGAAGTATTCAATAAGCTGGCAGATGAAACCAGAAGGATAATAACACAGGGGGCAACAAATGTTGTTAGAGCAATATTCTTAACAGATGGGACACCAACAACCGGTCCGAAAAAGCCCGAGAAGATACTGGAAGCTGTTAGGAGGTTTAAGGAAGCCGGGGGATCAGCCCTTATCATAGGTGTTGGTGAGGAGTATAATGAGAATTTATTGATGAGGATAGCAAACACGTTGAACTCAGACTTCGAACACGTATCTAAGCCGGAGAAACTACGCGAGGTTATTAGGAGATACGTTATAATATCTAAAGAGGTTAGTGCGAAGGATGTGAGCATAGTTATGAGGCTTAGACCGGGATTCATGGCAACGATCTATAACCAGAAATACTATCAGACCAGTGGCGGCATCGAGATAGAGATCGGCGATGTAAATTATCGTGAAAAGATCGATGTGGTCGGGGAATTAACAACACCCCCATTAAGGAGGGGTAGTATAGAGATAGGAGAAATCCAAGCATCATACACAAATATTACAACAGGCGAAAGAGAATTCACAACACCACACAAGATAACATTCAACATAGTCTCGCCTGAAGAGGCTAAGAGACTATCAATACGTGAAGAGGTATTAGCAGAGGTCCAACTAGTTAAAACAGCTCAAAGACTAGGTAGAGAATTAGGTAAGAAGAAGAGTGAGAAGGAGGTCGAAAAAGAACTCCACAGGATCATAGAGGCTACAATGAGGCTTGGTAGTGAAGGGTTAGCTGCAAAGACTATGAGTATTAGGGAGAGGATGGAGAGGGAGGGTCTCACACCGGATCTATCCAAAGAGATGGCATCTATAATCTCAAAGATTATATCTGGGAAAATAAAAGAAATATCTACAGAGAAAAAAGAAAAAGAATAATAGGTGAAACAGTTGAGTGAGGAGGTAAAGGATAAACTCGTATTAAGGGTTGTAAAAAGCAACTTCTTCATGCCTCAGACTGAATGGGAGCTGGAGCCCGGAGAATACATACTCGGAAGATATCCAACTAATGACATCGTTATACCGGACCCCTACGTATCCCGTAGACATGCTAGGATCTATTATAAGGATGGAGAATGGTTTATTGAAGACCTCGATAGTACGAATGGAACCATTGTTGGAAACGAGGATATACGTGGTAAGGGAGCTAAGAAGCTCGTTAACGGTGAGGAGATCGTTGTTGGATTAACGATATTATCAGTATCCATAGGCGGTGGATCTGAAGAGAGCGGTAGTAGTGGTGGGGAAGAGTAGGATAAGGTATTGATAGTAATTGTAGTATGTATACTATTTAGCCGAGCGGTGAATAATTTGCCTTATGGTGGTATAGGGATTGGTGGAATTTAAAGCATATTCGAAAATAGATAAAGCTAGTAGGGATTTTGCAGATCCCGTAGTCTTATCCACTATACTACTCAATCAAAGCATGATAGCGGTTAATAAGAAGGGAAAGCTCGCTGAGACACTGGAGGTTCTTAAGAAGTATGGTGTTGAGCATTCAAAGAAGAATAGGGTAGTATATGTTGTTTTGAAGGATTTGAAGAATGAATGGAATATACGTATTTTACTCAACGGAATAATAATCATAGCTTTAATAATTGAACGTAGTAAGGCATCACCCATTTTAGGTGGTTTAGCATACACTCATTTATTCAAAGAATTATATCCCGAAAACCCCATCATTAGATATAATATAGGATACATTTCATATGATAAATTACCCGAAACCTTCCGGACATATATTGAGGAGAGCCTCCGCGAAAAGGCTGCTGAAAAACCACCATATATATGGTTGAATAAGGTAATATACGACATATATATCGACCGGATAATAACCGATAAAGGAGCATATATGTATGTATTGCATGGAAAGGATTCCCTAGGTAGGGAATACGCTGTAAAGATCCCGCGTGAGAGAACCATTGATGGAAAACCATTAGCTGTTGGAGAGAACACTCAAGGGTTAATGGAGGTTTTAAGGGGTATAATGAATTGTTTAGAGGTAGCTTCATCAACCAAGGAGTCTCTACGTAAGAGCCTTATAGCCCGGGGATATGATGCGTTACTAGCAGATACACTACTCTACTATCGTAAATACATCCTACGTCCGAGGGCTATAGTTATCCTCAGGGATCGGTTCTCGGAGGACGAGTATCGCTCGATCCCGCCATTGATACTTGAAGATTATGCGACGATGGGCGACCTAGACACTAAGATCAGGAAGAGAACACTTAGCGTGCACGAAGCAGTATTCCTAGGACTAAGGGTTGCAGGTGCTGTAGCCCTCATACATGCAAATCACTATGTACATATGGATATTAAGCCTCAAAACATACTACTCATAGAGGATCTATCCGAACCCTACGACTATGCACCCCTCCTAGGAGACTTCATAGGTCTCCCACACATGTTCGACTCTATAATAGAGTTGAAAAAGTCGACACCGGAGTATGCTGACCCAATAGCACTACTCCGCGGTAAGACGAGCTATAACTATGATGTATATAGTGTTGGTGTAACCCTATACTATGCATTAATGGGTAAGAAGCTAACAAATAGGATCCTGGTGAACCTGTTAATACTAAAATACATCTACGGCGCAACAGTTCCCCTCAGAGTATACCTGGTTGAGAATCCACAGCTGGTCAATAAGGCTAGGAGGCTCGAGAAAATATTTAAAGAATACAATAGTGGGCGTAAAAAGACCCTAGAAGTACTGATCCAGGAGATATTATCGGTTATAGAAGATGATGATAGGGAGGAGGTTAAGAGCCTGGCTAAAAAAATCCCAACACCACTATACGAGATAATAACTAAGACGCTAACATTCAATGAAGTGGATAGATACCCTGATGGAATAGCCTTCTGGCAGGATTATCTAGGTATAGCTAAGAAACTTGGATACACGAATCTAATACCACATAAATAACTAATTATCCATAAATAATTGTTTTTATATCCAAAGGTCCTACATCAGCCTCTAAAATATATGGTTATGATATTATTCATTTGAACCGATATGGTAGACCATATGTTCATGCAATATCTTCCATGCTTTAAACCCACTTATCCTGGCAATTTGACCCTAGTTATAAACAGATATAATGGTGAAAACCTCCCTGTTCCTAATGGAACTATATGAATGAGTAGGAGTAAAACCTATATTTTAAACATTTTATTATAATTATAAATAGAGCTGTATTCCTCCGGGGTGAATGGGTGTGAAGGCTATATCTCCAGTTATAGCTACTCTAATCCTAATTGCTATAGCTGTTATTGCCGGTGTGTTCGTGCTGAGGCAGTTCATCCTACTATCAACGACTAGCGGACAACAGAATGCTATAGAGATACAGGATGCAGTGTTATATAGAACACTAAAAGATATATCATTACCAAATGGAACAACGTTTACACAAATGACTGTAACACTACAGATAAGCGTAAAGAACATCGGTCAGAGAGTTGTAACACTAACAAATATAACAGTTGATGACAACGCTGTAAAAGGATTTACACAGGTATCATTAAACCCAGGACAGGTGTATTCTGGTACATTCGACGTACTAGTTGGTGGAGAATACAGATTCGTATACAACCCAGCATGGGATTCCGGTACTGAACACATAGTTAAGGTATTCTACCAGGTATTAGGACAACCAAACATACAGAGTGAGACAACAAAGGCTACGGTACAGTAACATTACCTGATTCTCTGTATAGAATAAACTTTTTTTATCAATACATACATCCTATCCCTAAACAACACTAGGATAGCTAAAACTACTATAATAGCTATACTAGGCTTCAAATATTCAAATCCGACACTTCTAGTGCCATGTATCGAGTAGCTGGCATCCAGGCTCTTAAGCCAAAGCATATATGTAAGCCTATATATTAATGAAACTTCCTTTTCCGTCACATTCCTCCCAATATAGTTATTGATCATTATAGTTAATCTAAAATATTTAACCCCACTACCGCTATAGACTTTATCCCTCCAATAAAACAATGCTCCATGAAGCATCCCCTTACCATATTTTAGGAACCAGACCTGTCTCAATATGCTTCCATCCCTACTTCTGAGAATTACCCAGCTTGTATTATATACTGACATGTTCTGCCATGGAAGACAGATCTCCCACACATGTATACCGGAACCTCTATTTGAGAACTCAACATATATGTCGATATTCCTAGTTCCATTTCCTAAGATAGATCTGAACATGTGGATCCTTGTTGAGGGATCAAGCGTTTTCTCCCACGCTTTAATCCTACCATAATACGTAAATACTACATCATCAAACCTATCTGGTATGAAGTTTGAGACCGTTCCGTTCCCAACGTTAAATAGTTTTGGGGGTCCATTATCTAGGTTTACGAAGAATGTACTTGGATTGCTATAGTCGTAGCTATAAGCTATCGGAGCCAATAATGATAATGCTGTAAATACTACTATTATATGTAGAAGTGTAGACTGTGGATTTGGATATGTTATCTTGGGGAATCTAATCGTAAAACTATATTTGCCTACAAACAATACTAGGAGCTTTATCACGAGATATGCTATGGGGAGGATAAGTATTATCTCAGATGAATAATGGAATAAACCATATCCAATCTCCTTCCCGAATACACTAGTAGTGTAGAATACCAATGCTAAGCGTAGAATATTTGTAGCAAACATTAAAACTGCTAACAATACAATACTCACAGCTCCACCTATAATTCTAAAGATCAACCTCTTAGAACCAGTAAATGCTACCGCCAATAGGAGGGGGGCCACCGCTAAAACACTAAACATACCGATGATACCGCTACATATCGGGGCTATATGGTAGTCGTAGAAACTATTGCGGTAAAAAACGCGGACAATAACTAGTCCGCCACGCTCGAAGGTTTCAAGCCTAGTACCCATAATCTTTGCCAGGGGGATCGAGTAGTCTAGTATATATCTTGTAAGATAAGCCGATACATCGAACACTATACCAACGGGTACAGGGATTAATAGTAAGCCTAGGAGTATAAGTATAAGTACATATGTAATCCTCTTCACAACCCTCTCGATATGTAGGAATAGGGATAATATCGCTATCCCTGCAATAACGGAGCCTGCTACTAGGTATTGATCTATGTATTGAGTATAGGGTGCATAGACGTAGAGATATATTGATGTGGTAATCAATATGAGGAATACTATAATGTTCAATTTATCGATGAATAATATGATCTTATCGGTTATATAGAAATAGATTATGAGTAGTATTATTGGCGTTATGAATAAATAGTTAAAGAGCTCCGAACTAGCATAATTATACCATACGATCCATGTATTAAATGTTAGGCTAACATAGAGGAGGAATAATACCAATATTATCAAATAATACGGTATCCTCCTATCCATATAGGATACACCTTTATATATCTCTAAATTGAGGAAAATCCTTTAATAAGTGTAGGGAATATATTAGAAAATAACTTCCTTAAATAAATCCGCTATTTAATCTCGTTAATATTATTTCTACTAGCTCTGATATTGAGTGTTGCTTCAGCTATTCCACCGCTATATCTTGTTATTCTACGTAGGCTGTCATAAATTAGAGTCATGAATGCCTTCTCGTTAGCCGGTATGTTTCCTAGGAGTATCTTGTTTAGCAGTGTCTCCTCTATCAGGTTTACTACCTCCCGCGACTTCTTTATGGCCTCCTCAGCCTCTCTACGGCTTAGCTTGTATAAGCTATCCATAGCCTTATTGAATAATTCGACTATATGCTGTCCAATCTTATATGTATCATCGCATAGGTAGCATTGATCGGGTCTATGATAAATCCTTCTAGCTATATTGACTGTGTGATCAGCTATCCTTTCAAGATTTCTTGCAACGATCCTATAGTTTATCGTCTCAACGGGATTGCTGATCTTTAACTCGTACATGAGCCTTATATCTAGTAGTGCTAATGCTAGTTGTCGGACGATCATGAAGTGGAATCGATCGGCTTCATCATCCCTCTGAATAACCGCTTCGGCTAGTCCTAGATCCTTCTTGTAGAAGGCGTCTATAGCATCCTTCAACATATTGTTAACTATTAGGTGCAGTCTTCTCAGAGCTCTTATTAATGGTAGTTCCCTAAGGTCTAGTAGTATCTTCATAGTTATAGTATTATATGATTCATCGACAACTTCTAAACCGGCTAGTTTTATACGTGCTTTATTCTTCAACTCACTAATCCTTTTAGCTAGATCCTTTATCTTCTGGTTGAAGCTTATCTTTATAGTATCATAACCTGCTAGATACATTGCTACTAGGACTCTAAATATCTCATTATTATCTACTGGTTCAAGAACCCTTATCTCCCCTATCCTACTCATCTCCTCCACTTTGGGGGGCATGATTATTAATTTACCCTCATGCTCATATACGAGTACATAATCTCCTGGTTTTACCCCTACAGTATCTATCCAGTCTTTAGGAAGCGTTACTATATAGGATGATGAGCCTGTTTTCTGTACTTTCCTCCTCTCAACCATTGTATACACCTATCCCTACCTATAAATACTTAGAATACCCAGCTAGGCCTGCATGTATATATAGATAAGTAGGCGTCTATATATTTTTCTATAAGTTAGTATTAAAAACGATCTATCGGAAACTATTCATAAAGATAATAACATAATTAATAGATTAGTTGAAGAAAGGGGTTATGAAATGGTAAAAAAGGTTATAGGTTTATTTATTTGATCAAGCACTTTACTGGACTGTACCCTTCTGGCTTACTGTCTGGTTGTTAGGCTGTCCCTGTACCTTGTAGACGAAGATTACTACATGCTCAGTACCAGAGTCCCATACCTGGCTGTAGTCGGCATTTGTGAGGACTGCTACTGAGTCTGTGTAGGTCTGTCCTGGGTTTAACCTTAGGTTGGTGAAGCCGTGCTCGAAGTTGGCATCGGGTACCTTAACTGAGACTAGCGTTATCTGTCTTGTTCCAATGTTCTTAACGCTGAACTGTAGTGTTACGTTCATCTTTGTTGAGTCTGGTGTTACTGTTCTGAAGAATGTTACATCCTGTATCTGTAGCATATTCTGTTGTCCGCTAGTCGTTGATAGTAGGATGAACTGCCTCAGCACGAACACACCAGCGATTACTGCGATGGCGATTAGGATTAGGGTTGCGATTACAGGGCTTATAGCCTTCACACCCATTCACCCCGGAGGAACCTTGTTCTATTTAATTATAAATAGATGATTCTAGTTTTAAAGCTTTATTTCGAGTATATTGTATACAGTAACGTTTTATCATCACTACTATAAGGGTTAGATAGAGGATATAATGGTGCTATGGCCGGGAGTGACCCGTCCCACGCTCATCCCCGCCCCGAGCGACACGGGGGCGTTGCGTAGGCTCCGGGGCACTCATGTATTAGTTGGGTTTAGAGGATATAATAAAGCTATTCATGTATTTATTGATGAAAAATGTATGTGGGAGAATAGTTTTCTGTATTAGAGATTACTTCTCCCTCTTAGCGGGTATATAGTTCCTCTTCTCGGGTGGTTCTAGTTCTGGTGTTGATACTGCTTCACTAATGAATTTCTCATCCTCATCGACTACTAGTAGCTTCCTTATCTTCACATATGTTAGTATTAGTTCATCGGGTATATTGTCTAGTTTTCCGAAAAAGTATGTGTACCCCTGTTGTTTAAGCCATTCCAATAGATCCTCCTCGAGACCCGCATTAACGATTAATTCAACCAGTTCACGTTTACGCTGAGGATCTAGTTTCAGCTCCACGGCATATCCCTCTCCACTACACTATATATTTTAGCTCTAAGAGTATTAATTCTTAAAGACTAATATCACCAGCTGTCCTACATAAGGAGGAACTCGGAGAACAATGAATTGTTTTCGTATGATAACTATTTTTCCAAGTATTAATCACCCGGTCTTATAGTGAAAAGATATATAAAACAAATATATTATATAAACGGGATTAAAGTATAGATAGGTGATTGTTTGAGTTCAGGATTCCCAATATATAGAGTATTGATAGATTCAATACTTTTATCATTAATATTGCCGAACGCTATGGTTATAGATATAGTGGTTATGGTAGAGGGCTATAGGTCTCTTTACCGTCTTAAAGATGTTTCCAATAATGTAGAAATACTCGCCTAGAGTTACTGCTATACTCAATTTAGCGTTTAACACTAATCCCCACATAGATAGAAATACCGTGATGCTCGGGATAACCGCTTATATCCTAGTGCTCGACTATAGGAGCTTATCCATACTCTTCATCACATTACCATATAGGTTAGAAAAGTATAAGGGTTTGAGACAGCTATTTAGGATTGATCTAAAGTTTTCGATCCTCCTAGTAGCCGTTATATCCCTCATAATGATCATTGGCTATGGATACATATTATATTCTTCAAGGATCATAGACGACGATATATATGTAAATTATTCCGCTATTTCAACCCTAGTGCTTGGCGCTACTGGTATATATGTTTATGTATTAGGTCTTCCACTAACCGTGGTGAAGGGGGTTAAAAAGGGTTTAACAATTGGTTTATCATCATCTCTAATATCCGGTATTATATCGTTATCGATCGCCTTCCTAGTGATACATATACCATTACTATATATATGGATCTGCAATGCTGAGGGTTTTGATATCAATATTGTCAATCCGAATACTAGTATAGTTGCATTATCCGTCAGCATCAATATTCTCAAGGTACTGGCTGATATAGTAGGATATACCCTCTACTCTTGTCTCATCCATATATTCTCGGATTAAAGAGGTAGGAGGGTTTTTTGCTCTTCTAATATCCTATCCTATATCTTAGAATACCGATTAATCCGCCAAAGGTTTTCTTGATCCATTCACCCTCGGGTATGTCATCGCTTAGGAATACTGGTTTTGCACCATACTTCTTGGCTAGTTCAGCCCATTCGTGGGCATCCTCTCTATCCTCAGAAATGATCAGTGTCTTGACCGCCCCCATCATGAGTGCTTGTTTGATCTCCTCCTCGCCATAAACTATTAAGCCATCATCCTTAGCCATATGGAGCTTAAACTCCTCAACAGCCTTTAATGCATCAACGTATTCCTGCTCCTTCAATATATCTGAAGCCTTCATAACCATCTCTCTAAGACCAACCTCACCTTGATAACCAACATCTATGAGCCTAGGCAATACGATCTTCTTCAACCTATAATCTAGGTAATCCCCCTCTAGGAAATCGTATTTACTATAGGCTGGACCGCCTAGGAGTATAGCCTTAAGCTTACCCTGCTCATATAGTGGTAGGAATTGCCGCTTAACGTGTTCACCAACCCTCTTATAGAACTCTGTAACCATCTGTTCAATGATCCTGTCAAACCTCCTCTGACTCTGGCCACCACGATGATGCTTTCCCGGAATATAGTCTTCGAGCTCCTCCAGTACTTGTAGCCTACTACCCTTAAGCAAACCTATGGTTGCTGCATCCCTCTCGACAAGTATTAATCCTACAAGGTTGCTCTCGACAACCATCTCCTCTAGAAACTCTGTATGGAAATGCTTATCGGTTCGATAGTAGTATATTGGGACTTTCTCCGGAGGTATAAGCATTATACATATGAAGTCTCCAGTATATACATCCTCACCACAGAATAATACTAGTCCATTATCAGGTATCTTCGGGACCTTGCTAAGCCTCTCGATAGCAGCTGTCAACGCCCTCTGAACAGCGCTTCGAGTCCGTTTAAGCTTAATATTATCTGATACCGAAAGCTCTTGTCGAAGCATGTTTAATACATCGCTAACAGGTCTGCCAGGGGGTATGTATAGACTTAGGAGTACCGTTGCCGGAGCCTTCCACTTCTTCAACTCATTAATAATCCTACGTAGCTGCCTCCTATCGACCCGTAGGGATTCAAGCTTCTCCTCACTATAGCTAAAAACCCATCCCTCACACCACTCTAACACTCTATCATTAATGCTAAGCCTTTAACCATAATAATTTCTAAGCTTTATATATTTGACTACTCGAATACTTCTAAATCGATGGTGAAATACTTGGAGATCGTTAAGATCAAATACCATGAGATAGATCAATACATAGCCGATAAAGCATATAGGATCATGCGTGAATGCGGACTAATAGTATTAGGAACAGATACAGTATATGGATTAGCAACAACGCCATATCTAGATGAATGCGTCGATAAACTGTTCAAAGCTAAGAGGAGACCATATGAAAAACCCATACCGATACTGGCGTCAAGCCTTAAAGCGGTACTCGAAATAGCTGATGTTAATAAGGGGATGCATAAATTTCTACAAATGATCTGGCCCGGTCCGGTAACGATCGTATTGAGGGTTAGGGAGAAGGTTTTCTCAGACCTGGTAGCCCCTGGAGACTATGTGGGTTTTCGTGTTCCAGCAACACCGATGGTTAGATTACTAGCTGGTATGAATGGTGGATTCATAACTGGTACAAGCGCTAATCTATCCGGTGCTAAGCCTCCATGTATTATAGATGAAGCTATTAGGCAGCTTGGGGGAACAGCTGATCTGTATATAGATATGGGTAGATCACCTATATGTAAGCCATCGACAGTTATAAGGCTTGGTGATGGGGGTTTCGAGGTTATTAGGGAGGGCGCTGTCTCAAGAGATACAATAGATTATATATACACGATCTCAACTAAGGGATAACTGGTTTATTGTAGAGGTTGAACCTATTGTCTACTAGGATTAGTGGTAGGACAATATCCTTAGGATTGGGATTCGCCACTGGAGTTATTATAGCCTATATGTTTCTTGTCTTGAGGGAGATAGTTTTTCCAAAGGACCCATTATTTGTATTAGCTGCAATACTAACATACCTATTTGGATGGCTGGTTTCGGCAATACGCCTTAAATACCTACATAGATTACTCGATGGAAATGATAAACCTCTCAAAATACATCACTATTTTAAAGCCCGGATACTTGGTGGATTACTAGCATATGTGACACCATCAGCTTTAGGCGGAGAGCCTGCTAGAGCGTATTATCTAACCATAAAGACAAATGGTTATTTTTCAAGGTTTTTCGCAATAACGTTATTGGAAGCATACTATGATGTAGTGACTGTAAACATTATAGCTTTAGGGCTAAGTATAATTTACATACCATTATCAATACCAGTTATACTTGTAGCATCGGCTAGTATAGCTTACTGGGTTATCTTCTACTACATACTGAAAAACCTGGTTGATCCGGATAAACTAGTATATCCATTAAACCACATGGTTATATATGCTATAAATAAGATTAAAGGGAGGATCAGCGGATATGAAAGGTTTGTAGAAGCCTTTAAGTATTTAACGGATAAATTAACTCTAATGGATAAAATATTCCTAGCAATATATACTTTCCTATACCAATTATTCTTCTCGATAGTAGCATATTTTGTATTCCTATCCTATAATCCCGGTATGGTACATAATAAAATGTCATCATTAATAGATGTATTATTCAAATCAATAATAGCATATTTTTACAGTAACTCTCTAGCAGCTCTACCCACGCCTGGAGGCGCTATATCTGCAGAATATGGTCTCTCAATAGTTTTATCGCCAGAAGTTGTGATTCTTACGAGGATAATATTATACTATACACCGATAATCCTAGGATTATACATTGTCCACAGAGAGAAACTTCTACACAAATTGACTGATCTCCTTAATCAAAAACAATAAATATGTCAACGTTAAATGTTAAAGATTGATTAATGCCGATAAGTTAATAATAACTAGTAGTTTTAAACACCGATTTACAATAGTATAGTGTTGGCGGTTGATATGAAGAGCACCAGTATGCATCGACTCCATTATTTCAGCGTATCGGGTTTTAGTATTGTTTATCTTGAAGATCCGTCCCCCATATCGGTGAAGAGTATTTCTGACAACTATATAGACAACTGGAAATTCCTATTACTGGCTAGGAAGATTATAAGCTATCCAATAGTGTTTAAAACCATAACAGATCACTGTAGAGACGGGTTATGGTATGTCAAAATATTCTTCTACGAGATAAGGGATAAACCCCTCTCACTAATAGTTAAGATCTTGGATCCAAAGACGATACTATTATTTGATAGTAGACCCGAACCCCGTATGCTCATGAAACGTATACTAGCAGGACCGCGATACAGTAACTCAGTCGTCCTCCTAGCAAAACTACCGCTCGATGAACCAAAAGAGGTTATTGAAGAGGTTCAAACCCTATCACGAATAGCCCGTAAACTATACCTAGAACTATCTCCCCTAACCTTTAGTAGAGATCTTGGTAGGCTTGTAGGGTTAAAGCTTGGTAGAAGGGGGGATTCTATGGAGGTTGTGCTTTGTGTTGATAAGGAGGGGGTTTCGACAACGTTTAGCCATAGTGGTTTAACCATAAACATCCTCTCACTGAGTAAATGTATATAGTGATAATACCCTATAACATTTCTTTTAAATCAATCCTACTAGGAAATAATTAATTGGGTATAAGCTATGGATCTGGAAGTATACTATTATGATAACATGACTAGTTTTTCAGAGCTTGTTAAGGAGTTGTTAGAATATACTATTAGGGTTGCCGAGGAGAAATATGATTTATCAATATACTATGAGGTTAGGAGGGATGATGCTAGTGTTTACCCATATATGGTTGTAAACGATCTACCACCAATAGTATTTGATGAGGAGCCAAATATAGATCTTCTGCTTAAAATCCTCATAATGTCGAGTAATACGCCGATACTCTATAACGGTATTAGTAGGGATTTTGGGTTAGCTAATACGAGGATATACTAGAACTCTCTAACACCTATCCTATAGAAGGGGCAGTCCCTCCAGTAATCTATACATTTAGAGACCTTACTCTTAATAATATATGTATTAGTAACCCTACACATAGCAACACATAATCCATGGCTCTTCTCAAAGGGTTTAAGGGTGTAGAAGGGGCATTCACTCTTAAGACTACATGGTATAACGTGTATGGGTGGATAATACATTTCCTTAACAGCTACTCCAAGAGTCTCAACAAACTCCTCAACACCGTGCTCACCGGTCTCAACATAGTATGGACAGCTCCGATAATTATCAGACATACAATATCCAGCCCTCGTAGGTTCGGGATGGGGCGATCCATACTCGTTAATAGTCTTCTCACTATAGCATAATCCATTATTATACCATGGACATCTAGCCATCCCAATACACCCTATCCATACCATAAATAGTTCCAAACTATATTTAAAGCAGCCTATTCATCACGATGATTTAATTAGATTCAAATACGTAATAATATCTAGTGGAGAAAATATTAGGGGGTGAGGAACTGTGAGCGGGATCGGGGAGTTCACGGAGGAGGTTACCATAGACTTATCAAGGATCCCGTTGAGACCCCTCGGGAAGAAGGAGATCCAGCAGTTGGAGATGGCTCTGATAATAGCAACACTCTACAGCCCCGAAGTGTTAGAGCTTATAAGGGATCCGATCGAGAGGGCTACATGGGTTGATAGCCTAGCAGTTGCAGCCGCAGCACTAGCCCGGCAGAAGGCCGGATACACTATACCACAGATAGCTGAAGAGGTTGGTAGGAGCGAGACAATGATTAGAGCACACTTATCCGGTAAAACTAAGGCCGGAAAACTAGTTCTTCAAACATATGAAAAGCTTAAACGTGGAGAACTGAAAATAGTTGTTCCAATGATCAAGGTTCCAACGGAGATGGCTACAAGACTACAGGATCTAGAGGCTGTGAGGAAGGAGCTTGAAAATAGGATCAGAAAATATGAAGAAGAGGTTAAAGAGCTCAAGTCTAAGATTAGGGATTATGAGAAGAGGATCGAGGAGTTGAACAATAGGATTAAGAACTATGAAGAGGAGCTCGCAAAGATAAAGTCTGAGAGGGATAGATTGGTTGAAGAATATGGTAGGCTTGAAGAGAAGGTTAAGGAGTATGAGGAGAGGATTAAAGGATTAGAAGAGGAGAATAATAGGTTAAAATCAGAACTAGAAGAGAGGGATAGAATTATCCACACTATCGCCGAGAAGATCAAGGTTCTCGACGAGATCAAGGAGGTTTTAGAACGGTTTAAGTAGGCTTCAAGCTTATAGTTATTTTTTCATGTTTTTGATCATAGATCTTTATCTCGATGCTCGAAGTATTAGTATAGTTCCACCCCTCTTTATCCAGACTGATCCTGCACTTGTATCCATCAATATACTCGATCTTTGTATATTCATATCCCTTTCGCGCATCATTAATACTATCCTCTATTATATTCTTCAGGGAGTTTACTGTAATATTCATCCTACCCCTTACAATAACTACGCCGCGCCATTTATACTCTCGGCTACGAACACTAAACTCCTGCCAAACCGTATCCTCTTTCTCTCCGAAATACGGTAAACCAAACTCGAACTCCATATTTTACCACCCGAATACATATTATCTACCCCGGATAAATAGAATATATATCCTCCTTTAAAACCTTACAGTTTGCCATGAGTAATACGGTGCTAATACCCTCCCAGCCCATATAAAAACATATTACAACCAATATACTGATTGGACCAGGATATACCGGTGTATAGGGTATGACTACAAGCTTTGCAGTTATTGTTGCAACCAAAGAGGGTAAGGTGCTGGATTATGCAGCACCATTAGAGTTTCCAAAGGAGATTTTGAGGGAAGCCGGTCGTTTCGGATACGAGATCTACAGTATTGTTAGCACTATTGTTAAAGAGCTTGGATATCATATGCCTAGAAACATAACGGTTAAGACAAGCGACTACGAGATAACAGTGTTTGATCGTGGGGATAAATTGGTATTCGCAATATTTACGGAGACCTCAATACCCTATTCAACAGATACTAATAAAGTATTAGCTGAAGCCTAATAGTTTTTTGGCATTAGACAATATCCTATTCCTAACCTCTTCAAAATCCATACTTCTAGACTCGGCTAGAAACCTAATAGTATCTCTAACCATTTCGGGCCTAAGCATAATACCCTTATACCTATATGGTGCATCGCTTTCAGTGATAACCATGTCTAAGGATACATGTTCGAGTATTCGGCGATGCTTCCCCTGGATCCTCCATGCCGGGTTAGCACCTATATAGTACCCCGTAGCTTCTATATCCTCTAGTAGTTTTAGTGGACCAGTATACCAGTGAAAATATGCCCTATCAATACTATTACGGATGAGTATCTCATAAACCTCCCTCCAGGTCCCGGGTGTGTGTAGGTTTAGGATGAGTCCATACTCCTTAGCTGCATCCACAAATATTCTGAATATGGTTCTTTGATGCTCAATGGTTTTTGGAACAAATATTGTATCAAGTCCCACCTCCCCTAGACATTTAATATCGTTTTCGAGGACTAGTTTAACTATTCTATGGGCATCCTCAGCGCTATATCTATGTATAACCCATGGATGGATCCCTAAACATGGTATGAGTTTACCAGGGTATTTCCTATAATATTCTAAAACCTCTCTAATACTCTCCCAATCCTCCGATACAGCTACGAGTATGTATCCATTCTTGATATATCTATCGATCTCCTTAATCGATAACTCGTTGCAATGACAATGCATATCTACATACATGGGCACTTCTATTCATCTCTAAAGCCTTATTCTGAGTATATCTCCATTATTCATCTCTACGATCAGATTTCCTTTATCGATCACGTATTCATTACGGGTTATTTTATCAACTAAAACCCTGAAATAATGTGGGGTTAAGATGTTTTTGTCGATGAAAAATATTAATCCACGGGCTATATCCTCTCTAACCCTCTTCGATACAAGTATTTTTACTAGGGTATTGAAGAAGGCTTCTTTACTGGGTTTATCCGTTACTATGATGTTGTTATAGGTTGAAATAGATGTGTTATTTTTCTCGACTAATATGGGTTTAGAATCTAGGAGTTCCCTGATGTAATTAAGTGTTCTACAGTATTCATCATATAGGCTTTCTGGAAATGTCGTATTATTATAGTAAACTATTATATCTCCGCAATGTATTGTCGAATACCCTTTATAGTTGAAGCATCTATGTATACCTTTACTCAGCCTCCAGTATGTGATCCTCGAAGACCCCCATGTGAATGAACCCATATGTTCTCCGTCACATATTGCCCTTTCCGTGACCTTAGTCTTAAAACCTAGTATTATAGGATGTTCGATTTCTACCGTTACTTCGGTATAGTGTTCTCCAGGCTTAATACATACTCCTTCAATTATGATTTTTCTCCCCGTCGTTGGAATGGATATTATTGGTACGGTGTTGATACTATTCATCTCCGTCTTCACCGATTAACACTAAACAATATTAATTGTGAATCTTAAGTATTTTATATGGTATATGGAATGATGAATTTGCCGAATACCGAAGAATACATGTGGTATCTCCCGAAATCTGACCACTATATGTGTGGGAGTGTATGGGTTGAGGGGGATTAGACTGGTCTTACTGGACTATGACTTGACATTGATGAATAACATATATGATTTCTATGATGCTATAAACGAAACACTGATACACTTCGGCGGTGAACCAGTCCCTTTCAAAGTATTCTATAAGATGTTTCTAGAATATAGGCTCTGGGAATTAATACCTAGAGGTGTTAAACCTGAGACCTTCTTTAGATATTTTAGGAGGATATATCCATCTAAGACGGGTATACCGGTTAGAGGCGTCGAGTACTTCCTATATTGGACGCGTAATATGGGTTTAAGGAATATAATAATTTCCGGTAGGGAATGCCATGAGAAGAGGATCTGGATGGAGCTGGAGAAGTATGGTCTCGATGAATACATTGATGCTATCTACACATTCTTCGACCTAGAAATACTCGGCGGGTTAGAGGAGGAATTATTCGATAAGTCGTGGATGATTAAATGGGTCCTTGACAAATATAGTGTTGAACCATGGGAGGCTGTATATATTGGTGACTATAGTAAAGATTATTATAGCAGTGTTAAAACCGGTGTAGAATTCATAGGTTTAGCACTATCTGAGGAGAGGGCTAATTGCCTATCAAGTATTGGAGCCGGGAGGGTTTCCAGAGACTATTATGAAGCACTACTCCACCTCCTAGAGATTATGAGGAGAGAGGAGGGAGGAAAAACAAATAGTCTATATTCTTGGAACGGCTGAATATCGCCCGTCGGGACCTGCTACGATCATACCCTTATCGGCTAGAAGTGTTAGAGCCCTCCTGATCTTATCCTCACTAGCTGTGCCGGATAGTATTAGATGTATCTCCCTAAGATTCATGGGTTTCTCGGAGACCAGTTCATATATTATCTCCATCAACTGCTCCTCGTTTGGAGCCGTCATCAACACTATATCGTCATCCTCATGCAGTACCTTTAGCCTCACCTTCCTACTGAAGTACTCTATTTCCTCTGGTGTCAACTTTATATTGCTCATATCAATCCACCCATACGTCGAGATATATGCGTTATCTATATATCTATATTAGATACCTTTTAACGGATAATCTTTTTGGTAGCTACTGGAATCGATACCTATATGCCCTAATATATAGTTGGGATGAGTAGCATGGGGAGGTCTGCAATAGTTTTTCCTAGGAGTCCGTTGACCAAGTATAGTGTTAATGCATTAGTAGCTGTTGTTGATCGTGTAAGGGATCTCGACGTATATATTGTCGAGGATATGTATAATCTGGAGTCTATGCTCCCAATACTCCATAGGAAATATGGAGATAGGGTTATCATAGCGGTGAGCCTACAGACAACCATGCTGGTCGATGATAGATTCCTCGAAACACTAATCAGACTTAACAGGGTTAGGAGGAGGTATGGGTTCTTATCAATAGTTGGAGGACCCCATGCTACTGGGGATCCTATTGGTAGTATAGCTAGTTTAGGATTCGACTACGCTGTTATAGGTGAAGGTGAGGAGACGCTTAGAGAATTTGTAGAAGTATTCATAGGGGGCGGCGATCTGTTAAGGGTTAGAGGCTTATACACAATAGTTGATGGTAAGCCGTTATTCACCGGTGGGAGGAAACTCATAGATCTAGACGATTATCACCCCTTTCCATACTGGAGATATATTTATGGACCAATAGAGATCTCTAGGGGATGCTTCTACGGATGCAAATACTGCCAGGTGACATATATGCATGGGAGAAATATGAGGCATAGGAGTATTGAGAACATAGTATACTATGCTAGGATAATGGCTAAAAACGGTTTCAGAGACCTTAGATTCGTATCGCCGGATAGCCTAGCCTATGGATTACAAAGCCTAGATCGTGATCCAAGGCTTGAAGTAGTTGAAGAACTCCTATCAAGACTTAATAAGCTTAGGGAGGGATATGGCACGAGGATATTTTATGGAACATTTCCAAGCGAGGTCAGACCCGAACACTTAACGATCGAAGCCGCTAGGATCCTTAGAAAATACGTTGCCAATAGGGAGATAATACTCGGTGCACAGACAGGTAGCAATAGGTTGCTTGAAAAGATTGGGAGGGGCCATACGATCGAGGATGTATATGAAGCCGTTGAGGCAGCAATAAAGAATGGTTTTAGACCCGATGTAGACTATATATTTGGGCTACCCGGTGAGACTGAGGAGGATCTGGTTGAAACGATAAAGTCTATTGAGAAACTCGTAGATATGGGTGCTAGGATACATCTACACGTATTCCTACCCCTACCGGGAACACCATACGCCTATATGCCTCCTGGAAAAGTTCCCCAATGGGTTAAGAAGAGGCTCTCAAGGATAATCGGTATGGGAGCTGCATATGGTCAATGGATACATCAGGAAAGACTAGCAGCTAAGATAGACCAGCTACGTAGGAGGGGAGTTATACTTCCTAGGCGGATCCATTAAGCGCCCGGCTTCATCAACTGTTTCTTCAGCCCCGCCATAGGTGATCTATCATCTCCGCTCCATACATTATTTATTCCATTATGATATAATAATTCTTAGCCTGAAAATAGTGTAGAGGTGTATGCATCTTGGAGAGGAAGGAATTGTTGGAGAGAATCCTCGAGGAGGGTAGGGGCGGTGTATTATTCCAATTATATGTTAAGACCGGTATGGATCGCGAAGCCCTAGTATTGGAGGGTGGAGAACTAGTATTCTACACTAGGGAAATACCTGAGAAGGGTAGGGCTAATGCTTCACTGATAAGATTTCTATCTAGAGGTTTAAAGATACCATCATCAAGGATCGAGATAGTATATGGTTTGAGAAGTCATGTGAAGAAGATACTTATAAAGGATATTGATAGGGAGACACTGATAGGGAAACTATCTAAGCTTGTAGAGGAGGGATAAACGCCTAGTTTTTATATTTCTCAATGATCTCGGGTATTTCGCCTAGATCCTCAACGGTATATTTTGCATATCTACATGCTTCACCGCATGGTTCTACAGCTATTGGTAATCCAACCCTCTTAAACACCGGTATATCCCATCTACTATCCCCAATATATGCTACATTATCCATACTATAGCCGGATGCCGAAGCCATCTCCTCAATTATCTCGGGCTTCCGGTGTAGTGGAACCGATGGTTTGCCTCCGGGTACCAGTTCGTCTTTATAGAATACTAGTTCGTTATATAGGCATATATCTACTCCAAGCTCTCTGCAAACCCTCTTAACCAGTATGTCTATACCGCTACTAATTACTCCAACAACGATCCCCATATTCTTCAGCTTATCTATAACCCTCTTGGCTTCTCCTCTTACCCCTATTTTATTGAGGGCTTCCTCAACATCCCTCCTCCTTATTGGTTTTCCATGGCTGTGTATCATTAATGCTATATCTATCTTCATCCAATCCAGGTAGCTTATAACCCCCTCCTCATAGAGTTTGGCGAAGTAGCTGTTATCTCTGCTTCCAAAGTATTCGTGTAGGTATGTCCAGCTACTATGGTGATCGGTTAATACGCCGTCACAGTCGAAGAATACTAGTTTGATCACCCTTTACCATCCCCCTCAACTTTAGACTTCAAATTCTTAACAACATTATCTATAGCTTCAACGACAACTGGTAAATCACTATACTTATCTCTAGCCTCCTCCAAGATCTCTATCAATACATTCAGAGCATTAACTGATTGGAAAGCGCTTACAACGAGTTTAAAATCATCACTACCGAAATACTTAGCTAGATTCTCTGGATTGCCGCCGAAGCTGCTGAACCGATAACGGGCTTCAGCCTTAGCGATCAATTTACGGACCTCATCAATTATCGGGACAATACCCTTCCTCTTAACAGCGTATTCAGACAATCTAGTATTAACTATATGTCTCAGGAAATCCGGATACTTAACCACATACACCACCCATCTCTAACCTAGAGAATAAAACCTATTCATACTCAGATTTATAGTTTTTCAAACACATAGTATAATATCTTTCTTGGCTAGTAGAGATAACTAATAAAAACAGCTATAATCTATTGGTTATTTACGACCTTCATCCGCGACTTCCTCTATAATCCTCTCAATATCTTCAGGCTTAACTCGGGGATTCCTCTTCTTAAGAATCCCAAAGAGCTCTTTAACTGGCTTCTTAATTGATACTAGCAGAACTTCACCCTCCTCCAAGTCTAAAGGTTCTAGAGGCTTGAGAACTCCGTTTTCATACTTCACCCTAATAACCTTAGACAATCTATAGCGCCGTAGCAAGTTTTATATGATTGTATATGTTTTTATATGTTTTATTGGTGGGTGTGGTGGAGGAGTTTCTTAGTCCTCGTGATGTGTGTAGAATGCTTGGGGTGTCATATATTACTTTGTGGAGATGGATAAGAGAAGGTAGGATTAAAGCTATACGTAGTCCTAGTGGTCGTTATCTTATTCCACGTAGTGAAATAGAGAAATTGAAGAGTAAGGAAGAAAGGATAAAGAAGATTAGAGCTGTTATCTATGCTCGTGTAAGCTCAAATAAGCAGAAAGAACAAGGAGACATGGATAGACAAGTAGAGCTTCTAAGAAAATATGCTAATGAACAAGGATACATTGTAGTAGACGTTATAACAGATGTAGGTAGTGGTTTAAAGGAAGATCGTAGAGGGTTGAAGAAGCTCTTGAAAATGGTTACTGATAAGAGAGTAGATGTCGTACTCATAACCTATCGTGATAGACTAACAAGATTTGGGTTCAAATACCTACAGTTCTTCTTCGAGAAACATGGTGTTAGAATAGAAGAGGTATTACACGAGGAAAAGGAACCACTAGAGGAGCTTATAGAGGATTTTCTAGCAGTAATAGTCTCATTCGCTGGGAAAATATATGGTAGACGAAGCCACAAAGTAAAGAGACTAGTAGAACATAATAAAAGATTCCTACAAGAAACACTACCAATAAACATAGAGAAAATACTAGGAAAGAAGCAATAAGTTTATATACACTCATATTCAAGAATATACCTGGTGTCTCCGATGAGGGGGTGCACCACTCAGACTATGAGGGTGGTTCCCCGAGGAGAATACATGTTGACGTTGAAAACGAGAGGAGTTCTTGTAGAGGGTTCTCTAGAAGAACTACGGGAGGAACTCTATCTTACACGTAGGGCTATCCAGTATATCATTGATTGTCTGTGGGAACTAGGTAAACTACCCAGTTTAAACCAGTTACACCAGATGTTCTACAAAATACTTAGACAAAAGGAATTTCGTGCACATCAAGCTAAACAGATATACAAGTACGCATTAACAATAGCGAAGTCAGCTAGAGAGAATAATGGAAGTAAACCCGTCCTAAAGAAGCTGTCAGCAAGGCTTGACAAGTATGATGCACAGGTAGATCTAGAGAATCGGTTAGTCATAGTGAAGCTGAGGAATAGAGTGTTCAAGATAAAACTACTACATAGCAAAGAGTACATTAGGAAATTCATGGGCAGGAAATGGTACGAGGTAATCATAAGTATTGATAGAACTGGTAGGATATGGGTCTCAATACCGTTTAGATGGGAATATAAACCGTATAAGTC